>NZ_WWIQ01000055.1:0-12580 GCF_009862985.1 Streptomyces sp. SID5464
TATCAGATCTTTTTCTCGACCTGACCCCCAGTCAGCGGGGTTCGTCTTCGCGGCTGTTGGGCCGTTCCGACGTGTCCAACCTTAGCGCGTTCTCTCGGCGTTTCCAAAATCGAAGCCAGTGCGGAGTCGATCAGGTCGTCGAGTCCCAATTCGAATTGAATTCGGGCACGCCGAAATCAACCCCGTTGGGAGCGATCTTGCTAGTGGTTGGGTGCCGCTCGTGCGGCGGAAGCGCTGTCGCAGAACCGTTACGGCTCCGCGGCAACCCGAAGAACTTTACGGATCGGGAAGGGGGGTGTCAAGCGGCCCCTGTCAAGATCTTTGATGCGGGCGTCAGTCCAGGTCGGAGAGGCGGCCGCCGGCGTCCGGCTGGGCGTCTTCCACCCGGCGCAGGAGCCGGGTGAGGACCTCGCCGAGTGCGCTGCGCTCCTCCGGGGAGAGGTCCTGGAGCAGATCCTCCTCGAAGACCGTCGCCAGGCGCATCGCCTCCAGCCACTTCTCACGACCTCCGTTGGTGAGCTCCACGATGACGCGGACCCTGTTGGACTCGTCCCGCTCCCGGGTGACCAGTCCTTCGCCGACCATGCGGTCGATCCGGTGGGTCATGGCGGCCGGGGTCAGACCGAGGCGCTTCGCGAGGTCGCTCGGGCCCAGACGGTAGGGGGCCCCGGAGAGGACGAGGGCCTTCAGGACCTCCCACTCGGCGTTGCTGATGCCGAGGGCCGCGGTCTGACGGCCGTAGGCGACGTTCATGCGGCGGTTCAGGCGGGACAGGGCCGAGACGATCTGCTCCACCTGGGGGTCGAGGTCCTGGAACTCGCGCTGGTACGCCGCGATCTGCTCTTCGAGGGTCGGCTCGCTGGGGCCGGGGGTGTCGCCCATGGGGGGAGTATCGCACGCTCGTTCTTTGCCTTGAAGTCCTTGGATATGTACTCTTTAGCTTCGAACTTTAGTTTCGAAGTCTTCACTCCTAACTTGTGAGAGAGGTGAACGTGACCAGGGCGATGGGCGCAGCGATGCGCCGGATCCACGTGGGCAACGCACTCAGCGCGTTCGGGCTCGGCTTCACCGTCCCCTATCTGTACGTCTACGTGGCGCAGGTGCGGGGACTGGGAGCCATGACGGCGGGTCTCGTACTCGCCGTTTTCGCTGTGGCGGCGCTGGTCGTGCTGCCGTTCGCCGGGCGGGCCATCGTCCGGCGTGGCCCGCTGCCGGTGCTGCTCACCGCCCTGGTCGCCGCCGCCGTCGGTGCGCTGGGTCTGGGGCTGGCGAGCAACGCCGCGGCGGTGCTGTCGGCGGCTGCCGTGCTGGGGGCCGGTCAGGCCGTGACGCAGCCGGCGCTGGCGACGATGATCGTGGACAGCTCGACGGCGGATACGCGCTCGCGCGCCTTCGCCATGCAGTTCTTCCTCCAGAACCTCGGGCTCGGGGTGGGTGGCCTCATCGGTGGTCACCTCGTCGACACGTCGAGCGCTGCCTCCTTCACGCTGCTCTTCGCTATCGAGGCGGCGATGTTCCTGCTGCTGGTCGTGGTGATGACGACGGTGCGGCTGCCGCACGCGCCGCGGATCGAGGCCGCGCCCGTGGCGTCGGGGCGGGGCAGCTGGAAGCAGTTGCTGGGCAACCGGGCCATGGTGCAGTTGTGCGTGCTGGGCTTCGTGTTGTTCTTCGCCTGCTACGGGCAGTTCGAATCGGGACTGAGCGCGTACGGGGTCGAGGCGGCCGGGATATCGACGTCGGCGCTGGGGACCGCCCTGGCGGCGAACACGCTGGTGATCGTCGTGGCGCAGTTCGCCGTGCTGCGGTTCGTGGAGCGGCGCAGGCGGTCGCGGGTGATCGCCGTCGTGGGGTTGATCTGGGCCGTGGCGTGGGCCGTGGCCGGGTACGCGGGGCTCGGGCACGGGAGCCAGGAGATGGCGACGGCCGCGTTCGTCTCGACGTACGCCCTGTTCGGGCTGGGTGAGGCGATGCTGTCGCCGACGGTCGCCCCGCTGGTCGCCGATCTGGCGCCGGAGGGGATGGCCGGGCAGTACAACTCCGCGTTCGCCCTGGTCAAGCAGCTCGCGCTGGCCGTCGGGCCGGCGGTGGGCGGGCCGCTGGGGGCCTCGCTGCACGCGCCGTACATCGTGGCGTTCCTGCTGTTCTCGCTGGGGATCAGCTTCCTGGCGGTGCGGCTGGGGCGGCAGCTCACGGAGGTGCAGGATCAGCCGTGGCTCGCGAAGAGCCGGGTCGTGGCGCGGGGTGGGGCGCCCGTTTCCGCGGACGTCTGATCCCCGCCCCTGCCCTTCCCCACCTGTGCAGGCCCCGCTTCCGCCTCCCTTGCGTCTACGGCGCCTGCGTGCGCGGTAGTGCGAACTCGCACCACACCGCCTTGCCGCCGCCCGGGGTCCGGCGGCAGCCCCAGTTCGACGCGATCGTGGCGACGATGGCGATGCCCCGGCCCGATTCGTCGCCCGGTTCCGCGCGGCGGCGCCTGGGGAGATGGTCGTCGCCGTCGGTGACCTCGATGATCAGGCGGCGGTCGGTGCGGCGCAGGCGCAGGCGCATCGGCGGGGTGCCGTGCTGGAGGGAGTTGGCGACCAGTTCGCTGGTGGCCAGGACGCCCAGGTCGTGCAGATCGGCGGGGAAGCGCCAGCTGGTCAGGACGCCGGAGGCGAAGGCACGCGCGCGTGGGGCCGCTTCCACGCCGCCCAGGAGTTCCAGGGCGGCGTTGCGGAACAGCTCGCTCTCCGGGCCCGTCCGGGCCGGGTGCTGGAGGACCAGGACGGCCACGTCGTCGTCGTGGTCGGGGGTCACGCCCGCCGAGCGGACCAGGCGGTCGCAGACGACCTGGGGTGTGCCGGTGGCGCCGGCCAGGGCGCTTTCCAGGGCGGCGATGCCCTCGTCCAGGTCGGCGTCCCGGCGCTCGACCAGGCCGTCCGTGTAGAGGACGGCCGTGGATCCGGGGCCGAGGGGGATCGAGCCGGAGGCGTGCATCCAGCCGCCGGTGCCGAGCGGCGGGCCGGTGGGTTCGTCGGCGCGCAGGACCGCGCCGTTCTCGTCGCGGACCAGGATGGGGAGGTGGCCCGCCGAGGCGTAGACCAGCTTGCCCTCGTTCGGGTCGTGGACCGCGTACGCGCAGGTGGCGATCTGGTTGGCGTCGATCTCGGCTGCCAGGCCGTCGAGGAGCTGGAGGACCTCGTGCGGGGGCAGGTCGAGGCGGGCGTAGGCGCGGACCGCCGTGCGGAGCTGGCCCATGACGGCCGCAGCGCGGACGCCGCGGCCCATGACGTCGCCGATGACGAGGGCCGTGCGGCCGCCGCCCAGGGTGATGACGTCGTACCAGTCGCCGCCGACCGCGGCCTCTGTGCCGCCGGGGTGGTACGTGGCGGCGATGCGCAGGTCGTCGGGTTCTTCGAGCTCCTGGGGGAGCAGTGACCTCTGGAGTGTCACCGCCGTTTCGCGCTGGCGGCGTTCGCTGGCGCGCAGGCGTTCGGCGGCTTCGGCGTGGTCGGTGACGTCCGTGGCGAAGACGAGGACACCGCGGCCGTCGCTGCCGCCCTTGCCGTCGCCCTGGGCGACCGGGGTGCAGGTGAAGGTGTAGCAGCGGCCGTCGGGGGCCTTGCGGGACTTGACCGTGCGGGGCTTGCCGCTGCGCTGGACCTGGTCCAGGAGGGGGAAGAGGCCGAGCGCGTCCAGTTCCGGGAGGGCCTCGCGGGCGCGTTCGCCCAGGGGGCGGACTCCGAAGGCGGTCGTGTAGGCGTCGTTGACGTAGGCGATGCGGTGGTCGGGGCCGTGGACCAGGGCGACGAGGGACGGGACGCGGTCGAGGACCTCACGCACCCGCAGTTCGTCGACGGCGGGTACGGACGGTGGCTCGTCGGTCAGCTGTTCGGTGCGGGCGGCGGGTACGGAACCTTCCCCCCGCCGGTTCGGGGAGGCCGTCTGCTCGGTCCGCGCTGCGGCGCGGCGCTGCGTTCCGGGGAGCCGGGCGCTCCAGCGCGTGAAGTTCACGAATCCTTGCCTCGTGTAGTCGTCGGCGGCCGGCACCGGAACCGGCCGGGGCCCCGGGGGCCCGCACCGGGGCGAGTGGTGGCACGCCCGCGGTGGTGGACCAGTCTGGCAGTGAGCGGACCGGACCGGCATCCGTCAGACGCCGGGCCGGCCGGTGGAGTTCCTGGGTCCGGTCAGGACGACCCCTTCGGGTTCACCGGGGGGTCTTGAGAAGGCTTTCCACCGGCCGCGAGTTCGAACTCCGCCCGGGGGTGTTCGAGTGAACCCAGGGAGACGATCTCGCGTTTGAAGAGTCCGGCCAGCGTCCATTCGGCGAGGACGCGCGCCTTGCGGTTGAAGGTGGGGACGCGGCTGAGGTGGTAGGCGCGGTGCATGAACCAGGCGGGGTAGCCCTTGAGCTTGCGTCCGTAGACGTGGGCGACGCCCTTGTGCAGGCCCAGGGAGGCGACCGAGCCGGCGTACTTGTGGGCGTACGTGGTGAGGGGTTCGCCGCGCAGGGTGTGCACGATGTTGTCGGCCAGGACCCTGGCCTGGCGGACGGCGTGCTGGGCGTTGGGGGCGCACTCCCGGCCGGGCTCGCCGGCTGTCACGTCGGGGACGGCCGCGGCGTCTCCCGCCGCCCACGCGTGCGTGGTGCCCGCGATCGTCAGCTCGGCCGTGCAGGTGAGCCGTCCGCGGCCGTTGCGGGGCAGGTCGGTGGCGGCGAGCACCGGGTGGGGTTTGACGCCGGCCGTCCAGACGACCGTACGGGTGGGGAAGCGGGCGCCGTCGCTGAGGACCGCGACCCGGTCCGCGCAGGACTCCAGGCGGGTCTGGAGGCGTACGTCGATGTTGCGGCGGCGCAGTTCGGTGACGGTGTAGCGGCCCATCTCCTCGCCGACCTCGGGCAGGATGCGGTCCGAGGCCTCGACGAGGATCCACTTCATGTCCTCGGGCTGGACGTTGTGGTAGTAGCGCGCGGCGTAGCGGGCCATGTCCTCCAGTTCGCCGAGCGCCTCCACGCCGGCGAAGCCGCCACCGACGAAGACGAAGGTGAGGGCCGCGTCGCGGATCGCGGGATCACGGGTGGAGGAGGCGATGTCCATCTGCTCGATGACGTGGTTGCGCAGGCCGATGGCCTCTTCGACGGTCTTGAAGCCGATGCCGTGGTCGGCGAGGCCGGGGATCGGCAGGGTGCGCGAGACGGAGCCGGGGGCGAGGACGAGTTCGTCGTAGGTCAGCAGCTGCCCGCCCGTGCCCTCCTCCTCGGTGGCGAGGGTGGTGACGGTGGCGGTGCGCTTCGCGTGGTCGATGGCGGTGGCTTCGCCGATGACGACACGGCAGCGGTCGAGGACGCGGCGCAGCGGTACGACGACATGGCGGGGCGAGATGGCGCCCGCGGCGGCCTCGGGGAGGAACGGCTGATACGTCATGTACGGGTCGGGGGTGACGACCGTGATCTCCACCTCGCCCCGCTCCAGTTCCCGTTTCAGTCTGCCCTGGAGGCGCAGGGCCGTGTACATCCCGACGTAGCCACCACCGACAACGAGAATGCGCGCACGTTCCTTCACCATCCCATGACGCACCCGGCGCTTGCGTTTGTCCACAGCCTCGACGAATTGTGTGACCGGAGCGGGAGAGCGCGCGGAGTTGGCCGGAAAGGTGAGCTGTGGTGAATACCCGCAGGTCAGCAGGGGTGGTGCGAGGGGCGGTCGGGGGCACATTCGGGACGTATGCGACCCGTACTCCGATCGGTGGGCGCTCCGTGCGGAACCTCCCCCTTCTGAATTGACTCCCTCTCAACTATGTTCGTGTGTCGACGGGGTGTAGGGGGATGCGCTCGCTGGGTCCGCGACGGGCGGGTCCGGGGACCCGGGCCTGTTCCTCCGTCCCGGCATCGAATGGCGGGGAGTGTCTCCGGGGGGAGACGTCATTACCGGGGGAATGCGAATGCATGTTCAGGACTCTCATTGGTCGTCCGCGTCCGCTGTCGCGGCGGGTGGCGCGACGATGAGCGCGACGGCGGGCAACGGACGCGGGAACGGAGCGCGGACGACGCCGCTGCGCGTGGACGCACAGCGCAATCTGGAACATGTGCTGCGGGCGGCGCGCGAGGTGTTCGGCGAGCTGGGGTACGGCGCGCCGATGGAGGACGTGGCGCGACGCGCGCGGGTCGGCGTGGGCACGGTGTACCGGCGGTTCCCGAGCAAGGACGTCCTGGTGCGGCGGATAGCCGAGGAGGAGACCTCCCGGCTGACCGACCAGGCGCGTGCGGCGCTCGGGCAGGAGGACGAGCCGTGGTCGGCGCTGTCGCGCTTCCTGCGTACGTCGGTGGCCTCCGGCGCCGGGCGGCTGCTGCCGCCGCAGGTACTGCGGGTCTCGGTCGAGGATGACCGTGCCGGTCAGGCGCGCGTGCCGCAGCAGCGGACGCAGCCGGGCCCGGCGGAGCTGCGGCTGGTGCCGGAGGAGCCGGTGGCGGTCGCCTCGGTGCCGGCAGCGGCGGTCGCGGCGGAGGACGACGCCGGGGCCTCGGCCCTGCTCGAGGTCGTGGGTCAGCTCGTGGAGCGGGCGCGTGCGGCGGGTGAGCTGCGCGCGGACGTGTCGGTGTCGGACGTCCTGCTGGTGATCGCGACGGCCGCGCCCTCGCTGCCGGACGCGGCGCAGCAGGCGGCCGCGTCGGCCCGCCTGCTGGACATCCTGCTGGAGGGGCTGCGGTCACGGCCGGCGTGAGCCGCAGCGGCTCGGGCGGGCTGCCGGAACGGGCGGCCGGAACGGGCGGAGCGATCGGCCGGTGCGGTCGGCTGCCGGTCGGCTGGGCTGGTCGACTGGGTTGATCGGCTGCCGGTCGACTGGTCCCGGTCGATCGGACCGGTCGGCCTCGGTGGTCACGGTCGGCCGCCGGATCGGTCCGCTCGGCTTCCGAGCACGGCGACAGGGAATCATTCCCCGAATGAGTGATGCCTAGTACTGGCGTGCGGTAAATCCCCACGGATGAGTGATGGTCCGGACAACGAGGGTCTGACCAAAAGCCAATATGGCACTCTGACCCGGTGGTCTGGACGTGTTGGCCGGCTGGCGGGGGCTTTCCGCGATGAGCGTTGACGGGCGGGACGAGTCGAGCGGCAGCGGGGACGCCACGGCCGGCGGCCCGGTCCCGCCGCAGGTGCCCAGCCAGGGCGGACGCGCGGGCGTACCGCCGGGCGGGCATCCCGTCGACGGCTCGGTCCCGCCACAGCGCGCATGGCATGAGGACAGCGTCGTGCCGTCGCCGCGCGAACTGCCGCCCTCCGACGCCGATCTCATCGACCGGATGCGCTCGGGCGACGACACGGCGTACGAGGAGCTGTTCCGGCGCCACGCGCAGGCCGTGCGCCGGTACGCCCGGACCTGCTGCCGTGACGCCCACACGGCGGACGACCTGACCGCCGAGGTCTTCGCCCGCATGCTCCAGGCGGTACGCGGCGGCTCCGGCCCCGAGCACGCCGTGCGCGCCTACCTGCTCACCTCCGTCCGGCGCGTCGCCGCCTCCTGGACGCGGTCGGCGCGGCGCGAGCAACTCGTCGACGACTTCGCGGTGTTCGCCGCCCAGTCCGCACGTGGCTCCTACGTGTCCGACGACGACACTCTCGACCAGGGCGCGGACGTGCGGGCGATGCACGAGGCCGAGCGGTCCATGGCCATGCGGGCGTTCCGGTCGCTGCCGGAGCGGTGGCAGGCCGTGCTGTGGCACACGGAGGTCGAGGACGAGTCGCCCAGCGAGGTCGCCACGCTCTTCGGGCTGGACGCCAACGGCACGCGCGTGCTCGCCAGCCGGGCCCGCGAGGGCCTCAAGCAGGCCTACCTCCAGGCCCACGTCAGCGCCACGCTCACCGCCGACGAGGAATGCGCGCGCTACGCCGACCAGCTCGGCACGTACGCCCGCGGCCGGCTGCGCACGCGTGCCGAGCGGGGGCTGCGCAAGCACCTGGAGGAGTGCGTGAAGTGCCGGCTGGCGGCGACGCAGATCGAGGAGGTCGCCGGCGGTATCCCCGCCGTGGTGCCGCTTGCGGTCATCGGCTGGTTCGGTGCCGCCGGGTACGCCAAGGCGGCCGGGCTCATCGCCGGAGGCACGGGGGCGGCCGGGGCCGCGGGCGCGGCTGCGGTGGCGGGCGGGGGCTCGTCGGGCGGGACGGCGGCGAGTGCCGGTTCGGCCGGTGGGGCCGCGGGGGGCGGCTCGTCCGGTGGGGCGGGAGGTGGCGCGGCGGTCTCCGAAGGGGTGGGCGCGCCGGTGAAGGCCGGCATCGCGGCAGGCGTGGTGGCCGTGGGCGTCGTGGCCGCGGTGGTGCTGGTGCTGGCCGGCAACGAGAAGCAGCAGAAGGACGAGGCGAGACCGGCTCCCACTCCGTCTTCGCCGGTGGTCCGGCCCGCCGACCCCACGTCCTCTCCATCCTCTCCCTCGGAGCGGGAACCCGGACCGCGGCCACCGGCGATCGTGCCCGCGCGCGCCGAGACGCCCGCGCCGACACCGACCTCCAGGACCAGCCCGTCGTCCACACCGTCCCCGGCCCCGACACCGACGCCCACCCCGCCGCCCGGGGCCCCGAGGCCGACACCGCCCCCGGCGCCCGCGCCCACACCGACACCGACACCGACCGAGAGGCCGCCCGCCCCGACCGTCTACCAGTGGAGTGAACTGTCGTACGACATCAGCGGCGACGGCACCGCGCCCGAGATGCGGATCGGCGCGAGCAGCTGGGTCTGGCAGCGGTCCGGCCTGTCGGCCGGCGGCAGGCGGTACACGCACGGGGTCACCGTGCACGGCCGCTCCTCCGTCACCATCGACCTCAACCGCTCCTGCTCCTCGTACCAGGCGCTCGTCGGGGTGGACGACATGGCGCTGAAGCTCGGCAAGGTGTACTTCTCCGTCTACGCCGACGGGGTCCGGCTGTGGCGGTCCGGGCTGGTGGAGGGCGGTGACCCGGCGGTGCCCGTCCAGGTGAACCTCACCGGCCGCGGCACCGTACGGCTCGTGGTGGAACCGCACGGCGCCCTCGACGACCTGGCCCTGGCGGACTGGGCGGAGTCCAAGTTCACCTGCGGTTAGCGGCTTCCGGCCCGGTGGCGTACGAACTCCGCGCCTCCTCCAGCTCGCGCAGGACGTCGTCCGCCGTCAGGGCCGTGCCCCGGGCGCGCTCCGACTCGCACCGGGCGGGGCCCAGGGCGGCGCGAACTGCTGCCCCGGTCCGTTCCGCCTGGGCGTACTCCGGCATGGGGCGGGGACGTCCGCCCCGCCAGTGGTCACCCGCGCCGAGCAGCCGTGCCGCGCGCGGGAAGTCGCCGAGGTCGGCCAGCAGTCCTGCCGCGCTGTCCACGACCGTGGCCCGGATCGCGTCGGAGCACCGCTTGTCCACGGCCTCGCGAAGCGCTCCGGTCAGCTTGTCCAGTGCGGGCCCCGGGCCGGACTCGCTCGCCGTGACCATGGCGTCCACCAGATCGATCATCACCACGAACTGGGGCGGCGGTGTGCCGCGCCCGGCGTCCGCACGCGCCGCCTCGCAGAGCGCGCGCGCCCGGGCGGTGTGCCCCTCCTCGGACGCCATCTGGGCCCGCAGCAGCAGGACGAACGCCCTGGAGTCCGCCACGCCGTACCGGTCGGCGGCGGCGGTCGCCTCGTCCAGCCCCGCGAGCGCGGCCGGGCGGTCTCCCGCGCGGTAGGCGATCTCGGCGAGCCGGGCGAGGAGGAACGGCGACTCGGCGTACGCGCCCACCTCGTAGGCGAGCCGCAGCGCCTCCTCGTACTCTCCCTTGGCCTCCTCGAAACGGCTGCGTGCCATGGCCGCCTCGCCGGCCGCGCCGCACACCTGTGCCCGTAGCCAGCGGTCACCGGCGCGGCGGCTGAGGATCCGCAGCTCCGCGAGGTCGTCGTCCACGCCGTCCAGGTCGCCGGGTCCGTCGACGACCATGTGCGTACGGAACATCAGGGCGACGGCGGTCTCCCACTCCCCGCCGTGCGCACGGCAGTTGGCGACGGCGGAGTCCATGACGGCCCGGAGGTCGCTCCGGTCGCCCACGTAGGAGGAGATGATCGGGCAGACGAGCCCCGGGAACCGGGCCGCCTTCGGGCCCCCTTCCTGGAAGTAGGCCCACACCCGGCCCACATACGGCCGCTGCCCGTTGACGAACGCCTCCGTGAGCGCGGCTTCGGTCACGAAGAAGACGTGCAGCATGCGCAGATCCATCCGCAGGGCGTGCAGCGGGTGCCCCGCCTCCCCGTCCGGCGCGGCGAGGAAGTGGTCCACGGGATCGGGCAGGTCCGGCTCGCCGCCGGACGGCACAAGCCCGGCGGCGGCGTCCCTCTCCACGCCCAGCCGCAGGATCCGGTCCAGCCACTCCAGGCCCTCGTGCCGGTAGTTGCGCAGCCACCAGAACCAGCCCATGGCCAGGACCAGAGCACCGGCCTCCTGCTCGTCCCCGGCCGTGAGGGCCCGGTCGAGGGCCGCGCGGATGTTGTCGAGCTCGGTCTCCAGGCGGGAGACCCACGGCAGTTGCCCGGCGGAGCGCAGCAGCGGCTCGGCCTCCTCGACCAGCGCGCGCACCCACTCCCGGTGCCGCCGCTCGGCCGCGGCACGCAGCTGCGGGGCCTCGGCGGCACGCTCGACGGCGTACTCGTGGATGGTCTCCAGCATCCGGTACCGCATGCCGCCCGAGCCGTCCGAGCCGTCCTGGCGGCCCTGGCGGCCCTGGCGGTCCGAACCGCCCGAACCATCCGAGTCATCCGGTTCGCCCGTCCCGACCGGTGCCGCGACCACGAGGGACTTGTCGACGAGGGCCCCGAGCAGCTCGGCGGCGGGCCCCGTGCACACGGCCTCCGCCGCCGCCAGGTCCCAGCCGCCCGCGAACACGGACACCTCGCACAGCACGGTCCGCTCGGCCTCGTCGAGCAGGTCCCACGACCAGTCGACGACGGCACGCAGGGTCTGCTGGCGGGGCAGGACCGTACGGCTCCCGGAGGTGAGGAGGCGGAAACGGTCGTCGAGCCGGTCGGCGATCTGCCGGGGCGTGAGCAGCCGGAGCCGGGCCGCGGCCAGCTCGATGGCGAGCGGCAGCCCGTCCAGGCGGCGGCAGATCTCCGCCACCGCCCGCTCGTCACGGAGCACGGCGCCCGCGTCGGGACGGACGGCGGCGGCGCGCTCCGCGAACAGCCGGCGGGCGTGGTCCGGCCGCAGGGGCTCGACCGGGCGCACCAGTTCACCGGGGACGCCGAGGGGTTCACGGCTGGTGGCGAGGATCGTGAGCCCCGGGCAGCGGGTCAGCAGGGTCTCGGCGAGGTGGGCGGCGGCGCCGATGACATGCTCGCAGTTGTCGAGGATGAGCAGTTGGCTGCGCGGCGCGCAGTACTCCACGAGCAGGGCGACGGGGTCGTCCTGCATGGCCGTCAGCTCGCTGGTCATCAGCACCGTCTCACGCAGACCGAGCGCGCTGACCACCGCTCCCGGCACCGCCTCCGGCCGGTCGAGCGGGGCGAGCTCGGCCAGCCACGCCTGCGGGAGCCCGGCGGCGGCTTCCTCGGCGAGACGGGTCTTGCCGGAGCCGCCCGGTCCGGTGAGGGTGACGAGTCGGGCCCTGTGCACATCCGAACGGATGGCTTCGATCTCGGGTTCCCGGCCGACGAAAGAGGTCAGTCGGGGACGGATGTTCCCGGTGCGCTCGGGCGGGGTGGGCGCTGGCGTCTCGCTCCTCGCCGCCGACGCGAGCAGGTCGGCGTGGAGGGCGCGCAGGTGCGGGCCGGGGTCGGTGCCGAGGCCCTCCGCGAGGGCGCGGCGGGCGGACTCGTAGGCGGCGAGGGCGTCGGCTTCGCGGCCGGTGTCGCGCAGGGCGCGGATGAGGAGGGCGTGCAGCGGCTCGTCGTACGGGTGGACGGAGGTCAGTTCCCGCAGTTCCGGTACGACGTCCGGCGCGCGGCCGAGCCGTAGGCGGGCCTCGGCTCGGGCCCGGGTCGCCTCCAGGCGCGTGGCCTCCGGGCGGGCGGCGGCGGTGCGGTCGGGGAGGTCGGCGAGGGCGGGCCCGCGCCACAGGGCGAGGGCGTCGTCGAGATGGCGTTCCGCCAGGGCGGGGGTGTCGGCGGCGAGGGCGTCGGTGCCCTGCTGGACGAGCCGTTCGAAGACGAAGAGGTCGATGTCGTCCGGCGTGGCCGTGAGGCGGTAGCCGCCGGTGTCCGAGGTCACGGCGTCCTTGCCGAGGGCGCGGCGGAGGCGGCCGATGAGGGCCTGGAGCGCGGCGTGGGCGTCCTGGGGTGGGTCGTCCGTCCACACCTCGTCGATCAGCGTTTGGGGCGTCGTGACGCGGGAGGGGCGGAGGGCGAGGGCGGTGAGCAGGGCGCGGAGGCGGGGGCCGCCGACGGGTATGGCGGTGCCGTGCTCGTCCTCTGCCGTGGTGACGCCCAGGATTCTGTACCGCACCGGGTCATTGTCGCCCGGGGTGGTGGTGGGGCCGGGGGTTTTCGGGGCCGGGTGTTTCTGGAGGCGGCGCGGCATCTGCGGGGGCGGGGTTGGCCAACTCGGCGCTGCGGGATTCTCGGCGCTGCGGCTGGGGCCGGGTGGGTCCGCAGCCCGGCGGAGCGGGGTGCCGC
>NZ_WWIQ01000055.1:12805-23528 GCF_009862985.1 Streptomyces sp. SID5464
CCCCAAGCTCTCGGCTTCGCTCGAGCAGGGGGCCCCATCGCCCCGGCGGCACGACTGCCCGCAGCTCGGGCGGCCCGCACCCACAAGTCGGCCGCAGGCGCTACACGCGCCGTACCCCGGCCCCCGCCCCCAGCGCCCCCCGCTGCGGCGCGATCCCCGCCGGTACAGCGCGCTGGCGGGCCGGTGTGCCCGTCCAGCACGTGCCACGGCGGGACAGCAGACGGCGGAGCCACAGTTCCAGGGAGACGAGGTCGGCGAGGCCGTCCAGGGGGAGGGGCTCACCGGCCGCCGCGGAGCGCAGGGCCTTGCGGACCACCCGGGCTTCGACCAGGCCCGCCTCCGCCAGCAGCGGCGTGTCGAACAGGGCGACCAAGGAGTCCGCCGCCACCCTCAGCCCCGTACGCGCCGCGGCCGCCGCCGTCGCCTGGGTCGGGGCGCCCCACCCGGGCGGCAGGTCCCTGACCCCGGCCCCTTCCAGCACCGTACGCAGGATCGCCGCCCGCGCCCCCGGCCGCACCCGCAACGCCTCGGGCAGCGCCCGGGCCGCGCGTACGACCTGGTTGTCGAGGAACGGCGCGTGCAGCCGCTGGAAGCGGATCTCCGCGGCCTGCTCCAGCACCCGCAGGTCCGCCGCGTGCCGCGCCAGCGCCGCACGCGCGCGGAAGTCCCCCGGCCGCTGCCCCGGCCCCACCAGCTCCGACCGGTGCGTCGCCGCCTGAAGGCGAACCGATACTTCAGCGAGCGCCTCACCGGTCAGCCAGCGCGCCGCCGGCCCGGGTCTCCCCCAGGTCAGCGCGGCGAGCGAGGCCTCCACCGCACCCCCGGGCGCGTCCTGGCCGTCGTCCGTACGGTGGTCGAGCAGGCGCTCGGCCAGGGATTCGAGCCCCGCCCGGTACGGCGTACGGGACAGCCGTCGCGCGGCCGCGTACACGCGCGCGGGCACCAGCACCGAGCCGTCCGTCTTGGCCAGCGCGGCGACGGGCCGCACCAGGTGGCGCCGCTTGCGGTCCATCAGCAGATCGGCCAGGCGCGCGGGATGGGCGTCCAGGACCTGCCGCGCACCGTAGCCGGTGAAGTGGTCCGCGCTGCCGGCTGCCAGCCGCGCCCGGTGCCGGGCCGCCGCCACCAGGGACGCGCCCGGCTCGTCCGTCAGCGGACCGTCCAGGTCGGCGTACGGGAGGGTCTCCTCGCCACCGGCCACGACGACATGGTGCAGACGCGGGTTCGCGGCCAGCGCGCCCGCCCGCTCCAGCTCGGCCTCCCGCCCTCCGACGGCCAGGTCGTTGAACGTGACCGCCAGCAGCCGCTCCCCCGCGCCGGTGCCGTGCCCCAGCACCGTGCCCGGCATGCCGGGCAGCCCCGCGGCCAGCAGCGCCAGCGTCCCCGAGGCCGGCCCGCCGGACAGGTCCGCCCCGATCCCCGGTACCGGCATCCCGCGCGCGGCACGCCGCTCCGCGGGCCCCATGCCGGGCACGGGCCCGGGGTCGATGTCCGCCCCGGGGACGTGCCGCGGCGCGGACAGCCGCGTCCGTACGGCCTCCACGAGCGCGTCGCGCACGGCGTCGACAGCGCTGTCGGGATCGGCCGAGGGCGCCGCCACCGCCAGCGAGGCGACCGGCTCGTACCCGGCGATCTCGCGCGCCCCAGCGCGCAGGATCAGTGCATGCCCCGGCGGAATGCGCTTCACGCCGTCGTACGGCGTGGAGTCGTGCAGCGCGGCGGGCACGTCAGGGGCGGCCAGCAGCGCGGCGAGGTGCCCGAAGTCGAGGTTGGCCTCGATGAGGTCCGCCAGCGGCAGCGCGGCCGTCGCATACGCCGTGCCGCCGGCCCAGGGGGTGTAGAAGACCGGCCGTGCGCCCGCGAGGTCTCCGCAGACGGTGACCCTCCGGCCGACCTGCACGATCGCGGTGTAGCTCCCCGGCCAGGCGGTCAGATGCCGAAGTGCCCCGCCGCGTGCGGCGAACAGCGCGACGCGCAGCTGCTCGTCGGTGGCTCCGCAGATGCCGAGGACGGCGATGCGTGTCCGGTCGTCGGCCTTCACGACCCGCACCTCGTCGGGGCGCCAGTCGCCGACCGCCCACAGCGGATCGGGGTCGCCCCACAGGAGTTGGGAACCCACCGGGTGCAGGGTCTCGCCGTCGGGACCCGTGGCCCCCGCCGAGCCGGCAGCGACGGCTCCCGCGGCGGTGCTGCTCCATCCCACCAACCACCGCATCGCCGCCTCCACAGGCTGTGGACAACCAGTGCACCGCACGAACCGGTTCACCATGCTGCCATGAAGGAGGCGTTCCAGAGTGCGCCCGCGCCGCTTGCGCTCCGCCGAACGCGCCCCGGCGGAGCCACCCACGCCGCCCCGAACACCCCGGAACGCCCCGAACACTCCCATGCCACAAGAGGAGACGGGCGGAGAAGACGGCAGTGAAGACGGAAAGGGAAGACGGCGCGGAGGTGGCGACGAAGGAGGCAAGAACAGGAGGGACCACCAGGAGGCAAGACACGTCAGCGACACGTCATCAGTACGACTGCGGCGCGAATGCGCCCCCGACACGCGCCCCGAATACGCCCGACGCGCCCTCAAGTACCGTGGTAGGAGGCCTGATACCCCCTGACCGGCGGGGTCGATTTTCGGCCAAATCCGTGTCACGCAGGCAGCGTCGAACACTCTCCGTACAGGCCCTGCGTTCCACCGCGCGATCGCGCAGTCCGGGAGACGGAGCACGCCTCCCGGACCGTTCCGCCGCCCGCGGGGATGTAGGCGGCGGTGTCCCCCAGCCCACTGGATCCAGTACAGCGGGCCGACCCACGCAATGACCATGGAACCGCTCCCGCGGTGGCCGGAGAAGAGCGCACGGACAGGCGCACGGCCACACAGTGGGAGCACGCCGCAACAGCGCGTATCTGAACCGCACTTCAGTACGGACCACAATCCCGCCAACCGGAACAATGCCCCTTAACGCTTGGGATGCGGCGAACTACGCTGGGTTTACGAATGCCGCGTGGTTATGCCAGCGCCGGCAGCCGTCTGTGTCGAGGGGTGGCGCATGTCCAGGGAGCAACGCGGGCCGAACGAAAAACTCGGCGCCGTTCTCGCCCTCGCGGGAATCAGCAACGCAGGCCTCGCGCGGCGCGTCAACGATCTTGGCGCTCAGCGAGGACTGACGCTTCGCTATGACAAGACGTCGGTGGCGCGCTGGGTGTCGAAGGGCATGGTGCCGCAGGGTGCGGCGCCGCACCTCATCGCCGCCGCCATCGGCCAGAAGCTCGGCCGCCCGGTGCCGCTCCACGAGATCGGCCTGGCCGACGCGGACCCCGCGCCCGAAGTCGGCCTCGCCTTCCCACGGGACGTCGGACAGGCGGTGAAGTCGGCGACGGAGCTGTACCGCCTCGACCTCGCGGGCCGCCGCGCCGGCTCCGGCGGCATCTGGCAGTCACTGGCCGGATCGTTCGCGGTGAGCGCGTACGCAACGCCCGCCTCACGGTGGCTGATAACCCCGGCCGACAGTTCGGTGGCGCGTGACGTGGGCCCCGGCGAGGGCTCCGGCGCACCGCTCAAAGTCGGCCACAGCGATGTGCAGAAGCTGCGGGAGGCCGCCGAGGACGCCCGGCGCTGGGACTCCAAGTACGGCGGCGGCGACTGGCGTTCGTCGATGGTCCCCGAGTGCTTAAGGGTGGAGGCGGCTCCGCTCCTGCTCGGTTCCTACTCCGACGAGGTCGGCCGGGCCCTCTTCGGCGCCTCCGCCGAACTCACCCGGCTCGCCGGCTGGATGGCCTTCGACACGGGCCAGCAGGAAGCGGCCCAGCGTTACTACATCCAGGCCCTGCGCCTGGCCCGGGCGGCGGCGGACGTCCCCCTCGGGGGCTACGTCCTGGCCTCCATGTCCCTGCAGGCCACCTACCGCGGCTTCGGCGACGAGGGCGTGGATCTCGCCCAGGCCGCCCTGGAACGCAACCGTGGCCTGGCCACGGCCCGCACGATGAGCTTCTTCCGCCTCGTCGAGGCCCGGGCACACGCGCGTGCGGGGGACGCCCAGGCGGCCGGCGGCGCCCTGAAGGCGGCCGAGAGCTGGCTGGAGCGCGCCCGCCCCGGCGACAACGACCCGAGCTGGCTCGGCTTCTACTCCTACGACCGCTTCGCCGCCGACGCGGCCGAGTGCTACCGCGACCTCAAGGCGCCCCGCCAGGTCCGCCGCTTCACGGAACAGGCCCTCTCCAAACCGACGGAGGAGTTCGTCCGCTCGCACGGCCTGCGCCTGGTCGTCTCGGCGGTGGCCGAGCTGGAGTCGGGGAACCTGGACGCGGCGTGCGAGCAGGGAGTGCGGGCGGTGGAGGTCGCCGGGCGCATCTCGTCGGCCCGTACGACGGAGTACGTGAAGGATCTTCTCCACCGGCTGGAGCCGTACGGCGACGAGCCACGGGTGGTCGAGCTGCGGGAACGCGCACGGCCGCTGCTGATGGCTCCGGCGTAGCCGGGCAGGCATGCTGCCGTCCCCGCGTTTGGAGGCATTGTCAGTGGCGCAGTGCACTATCGAAGCGGGAGGTGGTGCAGGTGACGCGGGTTCCGGAGATCGCGTACGACTGTGACGTGCTGGTGATCGGCGGGGGCATCGTCGGCCTGTCGACGGCGTACGCGATCACACGCGCCGCACCAGGCACACGTGTCACGGTCCTGGAGAAGGAACCGGGCCCGGCCCGGCACCAGACGGGCCGCAACAGCGGCGTCATCCACAGCGGTATCTACTACCGCCCCGGCTCCCTCAAGGCGCGCTACGCGGTGCGGGGCGCGGCGGAGATGGTCAAGTTCTGCGCGGAGTACGGCATCCCGCATGCGGTCACCGGCAAGCTGATCGTCGCGACCGACCGCGCGGAGCTGCCCCGCCTGCACGCACTGGTACAGCGCGGCCGGGAGAACGGCATCCCGGTCCGTGAACTGGGCGCGTCCCAGATCGCGGAGTACGAGCCGGAGGTGCGGGGGCTCGCCGCGATACACGTCGGTACGACCGGCATCTGCGACTTCGTCGCGGTCGCCCGCCAGCTGGCCCACGGCTCGGGCGCGGAGATCCGCTACGGCACCCGGGTCGTGCGGGTCGACCGCCGCCCCGAGCGGGGAGTCGCCGTGCTCACGGCTGCGGGGGACGTCGTGCGGGGGCGGGTGCTGGTGAACTGCGCGGGCCTGTACAGCGACGAGATCGCCCGGCTGACCGGGGACGATCCGGACGTCCGGATCGTGCCGTTCCGCGGGGAGTACTACGAGCTGGCACGGCCGGAGCTGGTGCGGGGCCTGGTGTATCCGGTTCCCGATCCGGCGTTCCCCTTCCTCGGGGTGCATCTCACCCGCGGGATCGACGGAGGTGTCCACATCGGGCCCAACGCGGTGCCGGCCCTGGCCCGCGAGGGGTACGAGTGGGGGACGGTCCGTGCGCGGGAGCTGGGGTCGACGCTGGCCTGGCCGGGGTCCTGGCGGATCGCCCGGCGGCATTGGCGGTACGGGGCGGGGGAGCTGCGGCGGTCGTTGTCCAAGGGCGCGTTCACGGAGGCCGTGCGGAGGTTGCTGCCCGGGGTGTCCGAGGACGACCTGGTGCCGACGGCGGCGGGGGTCCGGGCACAGGCGGTACTGCGTGACGGCACGCTGGTGGACGACTTCCTGATCCGCGAGGGCGCTCGCACGGTGCATGTGCTGAACGCGCCGTCTCCTGCGGCTACGGCGTCCTTGCCGATCGGCAGGGAGGTGGCGCGCAGGGTGCTGAGCGCGCTGTGACCGACTGACCGCTGGGTTTCGAGGTGCTCGGTGTTGCCGCTGAGGCCGGGTGGGCCCGCAGCCAGGCGGACACGGCGGGCCACCGCGCAGGCGGCCACCCGGCCAACACATGACGGCCGTAAAATCGGTCTCACTGTGTCTGACTCCGTGAACACCCCCGAAACCCCCCAGCCCACCACCCCCGGTGCCTCCATCCGGCACAGCCGGGCCAAGGGTGAGCCGCGCTTTCCCGATGGGCCGAAGGCCGATCCCGCCGGGTCGCACTTCGAGCGGCGGATCCGGAGTTTTCAGCCCCGGCGGAGCCGGGTCACAGCGGGCCAGGCGGACGCGCTGCAACGGCTGTGGCCCAAGTGGGGTCTCGACATCGACGGCAGCCGGGGCCTCGACCTGGCCGACCTGTTCGGCAACGACAACCCCGTCGTCCTGGAGATCGGCTTCGGCATGGGCGAGGCCACCGCCCAGATGGCCGCAGCCGACCCCACCACCAACATCCTCGCCGTCGACGTCCACACCCCCGGCCAGGGCAACCTGCTCAACCTCGCCGACCGGAACGGCCTGTCCAACATCCGTGTCGGCAACGGCGACGCGATCATCCTCCTCCGCGAGATGCTCACCCCGGACTCCCTCGACGGCCTGCGCGTCTACTTCCCCGACCCCTGGCCCAAGAAGCGGCACCACAAGCGCAGGCTCATCCAGCCCGACTTCCTGACTCTCGCCGCCACCCGCCTCAGGCCCGGCGCGATCGTGCACTGCGCCACCGACTGGGAACCGTACGCCGAACAGATGCTCGACGTGCTCACGGCACACCCCGACTTCGAGAACACGCAGGCGGACGGCGGTTTCGCGCCCCGTCCCGACTTCCGTCCCCTGACCCGTTTCGAGGGCCAGGGACTGGACAAGGGACATGTCGTGAACGACCTCCTCTTCCGTCGCGTACAGCACGTGGACCAACCCCCCGCCGGCGCCTGACCGCACCCGCGCCCGTATCCCTCCCGCCTGCGGACAGCGCCCATCCGTCGTTAGGGTCAATGCCGTGGCCATCAGCCCCCCACACATGTCGTACCCCAGCGTTCCTCCCAGCGGCCCCGCCGCCGGCTCCCTGCGCCACGCCCACTGGTGGCAGCGCGCCTGGGTGCGCTACGGCGCGCTGACGACGCTCCTCGCGATATCCGGCCTCGTGATCCTCGCCCTGGTCCGCGAGGAGACCGGCACGGAAGGGTTCCTGGTCGGGCTGGGGCTGGCCACGCTCCCGGTGCCCCTGCTCATAGCCGCGTTCCGCTGGCTGGACCGGGTCGAACCGGGCCCGTGGCGGAACCTGCTGTTCTGCTTCGCCTGGGGGGCCTGCGCGGCGGCGCTGATAGCGATCGTCGCCAACAGCTTCGCGACCAGGTGGATCGCGACGGCGACGGCGGATCCGTCCAGCGCGGACACGCTCGGCGCGACCGTCATAGCGCCGGTGGTCGAGGAGATCGCCAAGGCGGCGGCCGTCTTGCTGGTCTTCCTCTTCCGGCGCCGCGACTTCACCGGCATCCTCGACGGAGTGGTCATGGCCGGCGTCACGGCGACCGGCTTCGCGTTCACGGAGAACATCCTCTACCTGGGCACCGCGTTCGGCACCGACCAGCTCACCGGCGGCACCGGCATCGCCTCCGTCACGGCGGCGACCTTCTTCGTGCGCATCATCATGTCGCCGTTCGCGCACCCGCTCTTCACCGTCCTCACCGGCATCGGCTTCGGCATCTCCGCGCTCGCGGCGGACCGCCAGCACGTCCGCCGCGTCGCCTTCCCGCTCTCCGGACTGCTGCTCGCGATGGGCATGCACGCGATGTGGAACGGCTCGTCCGCGTTCGGCGAGTACGGGTTCTTCGCCGTGTACGCGGCGTTCATGGTGCCCATCTTCGGGCTGCTGACGTGGCTGGTGATCTGGACCCGGCAGCGGGAGCTGAGGACCGTGCGGGCGGAGCTGCCCGCCTATGCCGTAGCCGGGTGGCTGTCCCCGGTCGAGCCGTACGCCCTCGGCTCGATGCGGGCCCGGCGGATCGCCCGCCAGTACGCCCGTCGCCACGCGGGCCGGGCGGCGGCGCGGGAGGTCGCGCGGTACGAGGCGTACGCGACGTCCCTGGCGTTCCTGCGGCACCGTGGCCGCCGCGGCCGCGCCGGTGCCGACTTCGTCGCACGGGAACGGGAGCTGCTGGACGAGCTGTGGCGACGCCGGGAGGCGGCTCGCCCCGCGCTGGAGCACGCCGCGCGGATCACGGCCCCTCCGGTACCGGTGGCGGCCCCGCCGTGGCCGGTGTACGGGGCGTACGGGTACGGCCAGCCGACGACGGTCCATCCGACGACACCCCGTCCGGCACCTGCGGCGACGGCGTACCCCGCGTACAACCCGTACCGGTCGTAGCCGAAGCCTCAGCGCCGGGGGAAACCGCTCAGGCCGAAGCCTCCGTGAGCCGCCCGAGCTCCGCCTCCGTCAGCGTCAGCTCCCCGACCCCGGTCAGCGCGGGCAGCTGCTCCACCGTCCGCGCGGAGGCGATCGGCGCCGCCACCGTCGGCTGGGCCGCGAGCCAGGCGAGGGCGACCGTGGCGACGGGGACGTCGTGGGCCGCTGCGACCTCGTCGAGGGCGTCGAGGACCCGCAGGCCCCGCTCGGTCTCCAGGTGCTTGGCGGCACCGCCCGCCCGCGCGCTGTCGACGGTCGTACCGGGCCGGTACTTGCCGGTCAGGAAGCCCGACGCGAGCGCGTAGTACGGCACAGCCGCCAGGCCGGTCCGCTCGGCGAGGTCCTGGAGCTCGCCCTCGTAGGTGTCGCGGGAGACCAGGTTGTATTCGGGCTGGAGGGCCACGTACCGGGCGAGCCCCTCGCGGTCGGAGAACTCCAGGGAGGCCCGCAGCCGCTCCGCGGAGATGTTGGAGGCGGCGATGTACCGCACCTTTCCGGCCTTCACGAGTTCGTCGAGCGCGCCGATGATCTCCTCCACCGGCACGTCGGGCTGGTCGAAGTGGGTGTAGTAGAGGTCGATGTAGTCGGTGCCGAGGCGCCGCAGGGAGGCGTCGGCGGCGGCCTTGATGTTGGCGGCGGACAGGCCTCGGAACTCGGGGTGCTGGCTGACCTTCGTGGCGACGACGACGTCCGAGCGGTTGCCGCGTGACGCGAGCCACTTGCCGAGGACGGTCTCCGACTCACCGCCCTGGTTGCCCTCGACCCAGGCCGAGTAGACGTCGGCGGTGTCGACGAAGTTGCCGCCCGCGGCCGTGTACGCGTCGAGGACGGCGAACGACCGGTCCTCGTCGGCGGTCCAGCCGAAGACGTTGCCGCCGAAGGCGAGCGGGAAGACCTCGAGGTCGGAGGAGCCGAGCTTGCGAAGAGAAGTCATGTTCCGTGTCAACGACCGTACGGGAACGGCCCATTCCACAACGAACGCAAAGCCCCCGCAAACCCGGCACGCACCGGAGCGCTCAGACGTTCAGGCCCTTGCCCCGCAGCCACGCCAGCGGGTCGATGCCGTTGCCGGACCCACCGGTGTGGACCTCGAGGTGCAGATGCGCCCCGGTGACGTTGCCGGTCGCGCCCACGCGGCCGATGACGTCACCCGTGCTGACCTTCTGGCCGACGCTGACGCCGATGGACGACTGGTGCGCGTACCAGATCTCCGTGCCGTCATCGAGGGTCAGAACCGTCTTGTAGCCGTACGAGCCGTTCCAGCCCGCCTCGGTGATGGTGCCGCTGTGCACCGCCTTGATCGGCGTCCCCGTGGGGGCGGCGAAGTCGAGACCCGTGTGGTAGCCGGAGGACCAGTAGGCGCCGGCCTGACCGAAGGTCGAGGTGATGGTGTACGCGGAGGTCGGCAGCGTGTACTGCTTGGCGAGGGCGGCGAGCCGCTCGGCCTCGGCCTTCTTCCGGGCCTCCTCCTCGGCCTTCTTCTTGGCTTCGGCGGCCTTGGCCTTGGCTTCCTTCTCGGCCTTGGCGGCGGCCTCCGCGGCCGCCTTCTCGGCGGCTTCCGCGGCGGCCTGCGCGGCCTTGGTCTCGATCTGGTCCTGCTGGTGCTCGACCTGCGCCATGATCCGGGCGCGCAGCGCTTCACCGGCGCCGGAGGTGCCCTGATCGGTGTCGGCGGCCGCCGAGCCGAGGCTGCTGAGCGGGGTGGCGGAGCCTTCGGGGGTGTCGTCGTCCGAGATGAGGGAACCCACCGAGGGCAGGTCCGGAACGGAGATCGACACCGGCGGCTTGCCGGTCTGGGCGCTGGCCATGCCGCCCGCGCCCACGGCGGCTATGACGCCGACGCCCAGGACGGTGGAGCTGCGGGCGAGTCCGCCGCCGCGCTGCTTGGTGACGCGATGCCGGCCACGGACCGGACGGATGGACTCCGCGGTGGGGTTCCATTCCTGGAACGGGCCCTCGTCGGTGTGGTGACCGCCGTAGCCGAAGGTCTCGGTGTCGCGCTGGTCCAGCGCGGACGGGGCCGCGGGGGCAGGCCGGTTTGACGCCACGTGGGCGTACTCCTTTCCTTCCTTCTCGCCTACCGGGTTAGCTGACGGGTTCGGAGCAGGAAGGTCTCCTACGCGCGTATACCGACCGTGCTTCCACGGCGGCATCCGCCCGATTCACCCCAAGTGGTGGTTCCCCGGTTCCCTTTCGGGATTCGGCGCGTGCGCACGGAGCCGCCTTCTGTGACGGCTGGGACGACCGCGCTGCGTTATCGAACGTTAATAGACGCGCGAGGGGTATTCCAGCGATTCCGCTTGATCATTAACCTTTTTCGCGCGGACCAACCTGCCATGACCGGCCTAAAACGGGCGAGTTGACCGCCACGTAAGTGACTCACGGGTTTTGACGGTGTGTCAGTTGTTATGCGGAGCGGCGTGATTCACTCACCGACAGTGATGCACCGACTCATGAGGAGCCCGGGAAACGCACCGAGGGCCGGAACCCTTTCGGATTCCGGCCCTCGGCCTTCAGTAGCGGGGACA
>NZ_WWIQ01000055.1:23670-101239 GCF_009862985.1 Streptomyces sp. SID5464
CCCCGCGTCGTTGTGACACCAGTGTACGCCATCCGCGGGACAGCTCGCGCACACCCGGTTCTCGGCGGCCCGCGCTCAGTGCGGCAGGTGGCGGTTCGGGGCCTTGGCGCGCTCCTCGTGCTCCGGGAGGACGAGGACCCGCACTCCCCCGGCCGCCAGGAGGCCGCTGCCGTCGGCGCCCGCCACGAAGGTGTCCGGCTCGCGCCAGGCCGTGACCACGCGTCGCACACCCGCGTCGAGGATCAGCCGGGCGCAGGGTGCGGGGCGGGAGGCCCGGCGGGCGCAGGGCTCCAGGCTGCTGTAGACCGTCGCGCCGGCGAGCCTGGGATCGGCCGGGTCGGTCTTCGCCAGGGCCGCCTCCTCGGCGTGCACGAGCGGGTCGCCGCCCTCGCGGGAGTGGCCGCGGGCCAGTTCCGTGCCGTCGGCCGCGACCACCACCGCGCCGACGCTGAACGCCGTGTCCGACGGCGGGCACTGTGCCGCCAGTTCGCAGGCGAGGGCCAGCCAGTGGTGGTCGGCGGCGGTGGGGAGGGAGCCGGTGCCGGGGGCGGTCGGCTCGTAGCGCATGAGGACCACGTCCTCGATCCGCCGGGTCTCCAGCAGCCGGAGCCGGCCGGACTGGTAGCCGCCGGGGCCGAAGAGGCGGGGTGCCTCGGGGTCGCCCACGAAGAGCGGGGCGAGGACCAACTGGAGTTCGTCGGCGAGTCCCTGGGTGAGGAGCTGGGTGTGGATCAGGCCGCCGCCCTCGACCATGAGCCGTCGTACGCCCCGGTCGTCGTGCAGGTGGGTGAGGAGCCGGCGCCAGTCGATGTCGGCGCCGAGCGGGACGACGCCGGTAGCGAGACCGAGGGCACGGGCGCGCTCGGCGCCCTTGTCGGTGGTGTACAGGACCTTCTCGCCGCCGGTGTGCCAGAACCGGGCAGCCGGGTCGAGGTCGCCGGAGCCGCTGACGGTGACCTTGAGGGGGTACTCCGGCCGGCCGGCGGCCGTGCGGGCGGCTCGTCGCCCGGGTGAGTTGACCAGCAGGCGGGGGTTGTCGGCGCGGATGGTGCCGGCGCCGATCAGGATCGCGTCGACGGACGCCCGGACCTCGTCGACCCGGTCGAAGTCGGCCGGGCTGGACAGCAGCAGGCGTTCGGGGCCGGTGTCGTCCAGGTAGCCGTCGAGGGAGACGGCGGCGGACAGCAGGACGTACGGATGGGGCATCGACGCTCCCGGTGGACGACGGGCGACTGGAAATCGGCGGACCGACGGGACGGCCTTGGTTCAAGTTTGAAACAAACCTACACTGGCGGCATGACGACTCGCTGGCTCACCCCCGAGGAGCAACGCGCCTGGCGCGCGTACATCGCCGCCTCCTTGCTCCTGGAGGACGCGATCGACCGGCAGCTCCAGCAGGACGCCGGCATGCCGCACCTGTACTACTCCATCCTGTCCGTCCTGTCGGAGTCCCCGGAGCGGCGGCTGCGCATGACCGATCTCGCCGAGCGGCTGAAGATCACGCGCAGTCGGCTGACGTACGCGGTGACGCGGCTGGAGAAGGACGGCATGGTGCGGCGCGAGGCCTGCAGGTACGACAAGCGGGGCAGCATCGCGGCCCTGACGGACGACGGCTTCGCCGTGCTGGACCGGGCGGCGCCCGGGCATGTCGAGACCGTGCGGAGCTTCCTGTTCGACCGGCTCAGCGCGGAGCAGGTGGGACAGCTGGAGGAGATCTCCAAGGCGATCGCACAGGGGCTCCAGGAGGACGGGACGCGGCCGGCGTCGGACGACGTGCCGTGGCGACGGAGGTCTTCCACGGCCTGTTCGTGACCCACATCACAACGCACTACGATCTCGTTGCTTCAAATTTAAAGCAAGGGTAGGGTTCCGGACGTGGATCTGCTTCAAATCTGAAGCAGACTGCAAGCCGACGGCTGTGCAGCCGAACAGGAACGGAACCCGGAGGCCCCGCATGCCCGACACCCCCGCTGTCATCGCCACCCCGCGCTCCCGCGTCCGGGTCCCGCTGCGCTTCCACGACGGTTACGAGGTCGACGCCGAACTCGTCACCTTCCACGGCCTGGCCGACGGCCAGGAACACGTGGCCGTCGTCCTGGGTGAGCCCGGCCCGGTTCCGCTGGTGCGGCTGCACTCCGAGTGCCTGACCGGGGACGTGTTCGGCTCCGCCCGCTGCGACTGCGGCCCGCAGCTGCGCGAGGCCGTCGAGCGCATAGCCGAGCGCGGCGGCGTGCTGCTCTACCTCCGCCAGGAGGGCCGGGGCATCGGCCTCTACAACAAGCTCGACGCGTACGCCCTCCAGGACGAGGGCCTCGACACCTACGAGGCGAACGCGGCCCTGGGACTGCCGGAGGACGCCCGCGACTACACGGCGGCGGCCCAGATGCTCCGGGCCCTGGGCATCGGCGAGCTGGACCTGCTCTCCAACAACCCCGACAAGGCCGATCAGCTGCGCGACCTGGGCGTGGGCGTCCGCGACCGCGTCCCCACGGGCGTCTTCACCACCGCGCACAACGTCCGGTACCTGCGCGCGAAGGTCCTCCAGACCCAGCACACCCTGCCGCTCGCCGCACTGACGGGGCTCAGCGCCGGCTGAGCCTCCGGCCCGGCCGGGCGCTCGAACGAGGCGGCTTGCCCCTCGGCTCATCGGGTACAGCCTTTGAAAGAGGGCGACCTCGGCAGTACCCGGAGCTTATGGAAAGTGACCGTTTCGTGACCGATCTCGACGGCCCCGGCGACCCCCGGGCGAGGAGACCGGGCGATGGCCCGGAGGCCGTCGCGGCACAGATCGCCGATGCCGTGGAGAGTCTGACGGCCCTGTGGTCGGTCGCCGCCCAGGACGCGTCCCTGCGGCTGTCCCTGCACCAGCTGCGGGCGCTGCGCACCCTGGAGGCGGCACCGGGCCTGAACCTGACGGCCCTGGCGGACCGGCTGGACATCGGCCTCCCCACGGCCAGCCGTCTCTGCGACCGCCTGGCGGCGGCCGGCCTCCTGGAACGCGCCCCGCACCCGGACACCCGCCGCGAGGTACAACTGCGGCTCACCGCGCACGGGCAGCACGTCCTGGGCGACGTCGCCGGCCGCCGGGCGCGGGCCCTGGCCACGGCACTGGCGGCGATGGAACCGGCGGAACGGGTGGCGCTGAGCCGGGGGTTGCGGGGGTTTCTGGCGGCGCGGGATCCCGAGGCCCGTCAGCTCCCCGAGCCATGACGACTCCGGCCGCTGCCGCCCCCGCCCAGCACCGCCACACACGTGTCGTCCCGCACCGGGCGGGCCGCGCTGCCCGCGTCGCGCAGGACCACCGATGCCACCACCGCCGGGTCGCAGCCCAGGAGCAGGGCGTCGTCGGGTGGCGTCCAGCGGCCGGGCAGGCCGTCGCTGTGCAGGACGAGCAGGCTGCCGTCCTGCCACGGCTCCCGCTGCACGGTCACGGACGCCGGGACCTGCGCGCCCACGATGCCGGGCTGGGACAGCATCGCCTTCCAGGTGCCGTCGGTGCGCAGCCGGGCGCCGACGTTGCCGATCCCGGCGAAGTGCAACCGGCCGGACGCGAGGTCCACTTGAGCCACGGCGACGGCCGCGCCCCGGGTGCGGCGCAGCGCCCGGCCCAGATGCCGCAGCATCTCGGCGGGCGGCCGGTCGGCCACGTCGCGCAGCGCCTCCACGGCGGCTCCGGACGCCTCGGCGGCCTTGGGCCCGTGGCCGAGCCCGTCGGCGAGCAGGAGGGTGTGGCGGTCGCCCGCGCAGACCCTGGTCCAGGCGTCGCCGGAGTAGTCGGCCCGGCCGAGGGGGACGTTGACGCCACCTGCGTGCGGCCCCCGAGGGGGCGTCCGATACCGGTCGGCGGGGGGTTCGTGGTCGATCCGGGCCATGGCCACGGTGCCCCGGCCGGGGACGCTGTGCAGGTCGAAGTCGTTCGCTGTGCGCCGGCACGTGCCGAGGCCGGCGCCCAGGGAAGCCGCGGTCGTGTAGCCGTCGCGCATCGCCGCCGCGACGTCCGGGATGCCCGGGCCGTGGTCGAGCGCGATGAGCTGCACGGACGTGCGCCGGTCGTCGGCGGGCGCTCGCTCGACGAGGTTGATGAGGACGTACCCGCCGTCCGCGTGCCGCACCAGGTTGGTCGCCAGCTCCGTCGCCACCAGCGCCGCGGTCGCGATGCGGTGCGGGCCGAGCCCGGCGCACGCGCCGGCCGCCTCGGCCGCGACCCGGACGTCCCGCACCCGGGTCGAGTCGTCGACGGGCACGTCCCACACCCTGCTCATCACAGCCCCGGCCGGGCCGACGGCACGACCGTGGCCCAGGCGGTGACGGTGACGGTGGTCCCCTCACCGGGCCGGCTGTCCACCTCGAACTCCTGGACCAGCCGCTTGGCCCCGCTCAGGCCGAGTCCCAGCCCGCCGCCGCTGGTGTAGCCGTCGGTCATCGCCTGGTCCAGGTCGCGGATGCCGGGCCCGGCGTCGACGAAGGCCAGCCGCAGGCCGGGCGACGGCCCGGTGTGCAGCGGGGTGATCTCCACATGGCCGCCGCCGCCGTGGACGAGGGTGTTGCGGGCCAGCTCGCTGGCGGCGGTGACGAGCTTGGTCTGCTGCACCAGACCGAAACCGAGCTCGGCGGCGGCCTGCCGGACCTGCTGCCGTACCCAGGCCAGGTCGGCGTCCGAGCCGATCGGCAGGCTGGCCGGGGCGGCATGGCGGGAGGCCCGCATCACGGACTCCCCTCGCCCCGCTGGTCACCGGCGGTGAGCAGCTCCATCGCGCGTTCGACGTCCAGGGCCGTACGCAATCCGGGCAGGGTGAGCCCCAGCTCGACCAGGGTGATCGCCACCGCGGGGCGCATCCCGGCCAGCACCGTACGGGCGGCCAGCAGTCCGGCTCCGGCGGCGATCTCCGCGAGGACCCGCCCCAGGAAGGAGTCGACGATGTCCACGCCGGAGATGTCGATGACCACACCGGTCACCCGGGTGTGCGCGATCCGCTCGGTGATGTCCTGCTGGAGCTGCTCGGCCATCCCGTCGTGCAGCTCCCCCTGGAGGGTGACCAGCAGGATGTCGCCCAGCCGGAGGACCGGCACCGTGAAGCCGTGCCCGCCGTAGGGCCCGTTCCCCGAGGGGCCGGTCATCGCGCGTCCGCGTCGGCCGCCCGGACCGGCGCGATCTCGACGCCCTGCCGGCTGAGCGCGTAGGCCAGGGCGTCCGCCAGGCTCGCGCGGGTGAGCACCGTGCCGAGGTCGATGCCCAGCTGGACGATGGTCTGCGCGATCGCGGGCCGGATGCCGGAGACGATGCACTCGGCGCCCATCAGCCGGGCCGCGGCCACCGTCTTCATCAGGTGCTGGGCGACCAGCGAGTCGACCGTGGGCACGCCGGTGATGTCGAGGATGGCGTACCGGGCACGCTCGGCGACGATCGCGTCCAGCAGGCTCTCCATGACCACCTGGCTGCGCGCACTGTCCAGCGTGCCGATCAGCGGTACGGCGACGGTGCTCTCCCAGAGCTTGATCACCGGGGTGGCCACTTCGTGCAGTTGCTCGCGCTGCCGTGCGATCACCTCCTCGCCCGCGCTGACCGTCGTCTCCAGTACGACCAGCCGCAGCGTGCCCATGAGCACGGTGAGGGCCAGCACGCACTCCTGGGCCTCGGGGGCGCCGGGGTCCGGGAACTCGGCGCGCAGCAGCTCGGTGACCGGCTCTCGCAGGGCGGCCACCTCGTCGGCGAGCCCGTCGGCGTCGATCCCCATGCGGGCGCGGGAGGCCGCCATCCGCCCCAACTGGTCGCGCACGGCCTCGAATCCGGGGGCCCGGAGGTCGTCCAGCCGCCCGGCGGCCGCCACCGCGGCCAGCGCCGCCGCCACGGACCTGCCCGCCTCCACCGCCTCGTCGCGGGACACGGTGAAGACCGTGCGGAACAGCGCGGCGTCCGCCCACCGTTGGGCGATCTGTTCCCGGCGCTGTTCGAGAAAGGCACTCACCTGCTGTGCGGGCGGCTCTTGTTCCGCGTTCTCTTCCGACACCGACACTTGCATCGCTCCCTTGCACAGGCCGGACCGAGGTCGCCCTGCGAAACCAGCCATTACTTGCCGTATGACAAACATTAGGCCCGGCGTACGGCTCCACCAAACAGCCGCTCACCCACACCCCCTGACCTCCGCCTTCCCTGGCCCCTCCCGCCCACGCCAGTCCAGGCACACCACCAGGGCGTCGTCGTCCGGGACGGGTCCGCCGCGGTGGCCGGACAGTTCGCGCAGCACGGCCCGGGGCACCTCGGCGGCCGGGAGCAGCCGGGTCGACTGGATCGCCCGGGCCAGGGCGTCGTCCCCGTACGCCTCTCCGCCCGGGGAGGCGACGCCGTACACCCCGTCGCTGACGAAGACCAGCCGGTCACCGGACTCGACCGTGAACTCCTGGGCCACGTAGTCGGTCTCCTCGAACATTCCCAGCGGCAGCTGGGCGTCGAAGGGCACCGGCTCCACCGCGCCCCGGCGCAGCCGCAGCAGCCGCGGGGAACCGGCGTCCACCGCCCGGACCCGCCCGGTGGCCAGCTCGATGTCCAGCATGAGCACGGACAGGTAGCAGCGACCCCGGTAGTGGGCGTACACCGCCTGGTCGGCCAGGGCCGCCTGGTCGGCGATGGGGAGACCGGCCCGGCGCGCGTTGCGCAGGGCGTTGATCGCCAGGTTCGTCAGCAGGGAGGCCTCTATGCCCTCGCCCATGCCGTTGGTGACGTAGAGGCTGAGCCGGTCGGCCGTGGCGGACCAGTCGAAGTTGTCGCCGAAGACCGCGTACGCCGGTTCCAGCTGGGCGCCCAGCTCGTACTCGGGGCGGACGCAGGAGCGGCCCGGCAGCAACTGCCACTGCATCTCGGCGGCCAGCGTGAGCCGGTCCCTGCGGCGCGCCTGGAGGTACAGGTCGGTGTCCCGCTCGGCCACGACGACCTCGTGCCCGAGCACCTCGGCGATCTCGGCCAGTTCGCCGAGGCAGCCGCCGGCGTGCTCGCCGCCCGGCAGGGTCACCGTCAGCACGCCGAGGCGGTCGCCGCGCACGGTGACCGGCAGGTGCACGCGTACGACGTCACCCGGCAGGGTTTCCACGTACGGCTCCTGCGCGCCGAAGGCCCGGCCCGCCGGGCTGTTGGCCACGGACACCGGCTGAAGGGTGTGCGGCAGCACGGACACCGGCTGAAGCACCGTCAGTCCGTAGTCGGCCAGGTACAGCTCGACGGAGTCCGCCGCGTACTGATCGGTCAGTACACGACGGACCGCGTCCAGCAGTTGATGGGGCGCCGCCGTGCGCAGGGCGCGCTCGGCGGTCACGAATCTGTTCACGATCGTCGTCACGATGTCGAAGCCCAATCCTTGATCCCTCGGTCGGACATCTCTTCGGACCTCTGCGGGGCCCTCGGGCAAGGCTCTCGGTGTGCGGGCCGGTGTCGGCCCCGGGTCGCGGCTCGCCTAGTACGCTGACGGCCATCCCGGTGCCTGCGAGAGTGTGACTGTGACTTCCCTCCGACCCCGCCCTGAGCCAGCAGAGGTCGCACGTGTGACCTCCACGGCCGCGGAGTTGCTGGAAGTCCTCTGGGGCCGTGCCTCCACCGCACCCGCCTCGGCGTCCCAGCTGCGCGTGCTGCTCATCCTGGAGCACCACGAGGGCATCAACCTGCGCACCCTCGCCGACTCCCTCGCCTCCACCCCGCCCTCGACCAGCCGGCTGTGCGACCGGCTCCAGGCCGCGGGGTTCGTCGAACGCGCGGTGAGCGCGGCGGACCGGCGCGAGGTACAGCTGCACCTCAGCGGGCGGGGCCGCGCCTTCCTGGCCGACCTGCGCATCCGCCGGGAACAGACGCTGCGCGCCGTGCTCGACCAGATGCCCGCCGCCAAGCGGGTCGCGCTGCTGCAAGGGCTGGAGGCGTTCTGCGACGCGGCCGCGGCCCAGATACACGACGCCTCCGACGACTCGTCGGCGCCCGGCACCCGCACCGCCTGAACTGCCCGTCGTGGCACCGGGACGAACATTCCGGATCCTCCCCCGCGCCCGCACGGCACGGCTAGATTGTTGTCTCACGACTATAGTTGCCGAACGACAACTGTCCGCTCCACGAGTCCCGCTGCCGAGTCCTCCGCACCGCACCGCCCCGCCCTCCTGCCCGTACCGTGAGCCGACCGTGCGGGTACCCCGTCACCGCCCCGACCTGCGCCGACTGTGGTCAACGTCTCGACGGGGAGGACACGGGGCATGAGCCGGGCGACTGCGGGTAGCGGCCTGGAGGTGGCCTGACGGGGGACGGGAGCGGGCCGGAACTACGAGGGAGGGCCCGTGACGGCGACCACGCGCATCGGTACGACGACGGATTCCGGCACCGACACCGGCGAGGAGCTGCCGCAGATCGCCGAGCCGCACAAGCTCGCCCCGCAGGACGCGCGCGATCTGACCGGACAGTTCCTCGACCGGCTCGCCGTGCTGGAGGAGGGCACTCCCGAATACCAGTACGCGCGCAACACGCTCATCGAGATGAACATGTCGCTGGTGCGGTTCGCGGCCCGCCGGTTCCGTGCGAGCGGCCAGTCGATGGAGGACATCGTCCAGGTCGGCGTCATCGGGCTGATCAAGGCCATCGACCGGTTCGAGGTCTCCCGCGAGGTCCAGTTCACCAGCTTCGCGGTGCCGTACATCATCGGCGAGATCAAGCGGTTCTTCCGCGACACGTCCTGGGCCGTGCACGTGCCGCGCCGCCTTCAGGAGGCCCGTACGGAACTCGCCAAGGCCACCGAGGAACTGGCCTCCCGCCTCGGCCGCGCGCCGAAGGTCGCGGAGCTGGCGGCGCTCATGAACCTCTCGGAGGAGGAGGTCGTCGAGGCCCAGGTCGCGGCGAACGGCTACCTCTCCTCGTCCCTGGACGCCGCGGTCACCGGCGACTCGGAGGACAGCGACACCGCGCTCTCCGAGTTCATCGGCGAGGAGGACCCGGCCCTCGAACTCGTCGAGGACTTCCACGCGCTGGCTCCCCTGGTCGCCGAACTCGACGAGCGCCAGCGCCTCATCCTCCACCTCCGCTTCGTCGAGGAACTCACCCAGGCGGACATCGGCAAGCGCCTGGGCATCTCCCAGATGCACGTCTCCCGCCTGATCTCCCGGACGGTGGCCCGCCTGCGGTCGGGGATGCTGGCGACGGGCTGAGGCCCACACACGCCCGCTCACGCACGCACGCATCCGGAAACGACGAAGCGCCCCGACCGGCTCTGACCGGTCGGGGCGCTTCGCAGCAAGTCGAAGGCCGTGTCCTCCGCCCGCTGCCGGTAGGCCCTGTGGGACTCGAACCCACAACCAATGGATTAAAAGTCCACTGCTCTGCCAATTGAGCTAAGGGCCCAGGCGATGTTGCCCCCACGAGCATAGCCGGACGAGGCCGAGTCTCCGATCGGGTATCGGTCACCGGCCGCGCCGGAGGGGGAACTGACCCCGTGACGGCCGCGGATCCACCCCTGCGGGACGGGAACGGCAGAGCGCCGTGGCCCGCCCGCAGGAGGGATCCACGGCGCTCGTCACGCGTCTGTGTCAGCCGTTGCGCTTCCAGCGCGGCTTGTCCTCGCGGCGACCGAAGGAACCGCCGCCACGGTGGTCGTCACGACGGCCGTTCGGACGGTCGTGGCCGCCGGCGCGGTAGCCCGGACGGTCGTCCCGGCGGTCGCGGTTGAACGGACGGTCGCTGCCACGGTGCCCACCGCGCTCGTCCCGGCGGAAGCCGCCACGGTCGTCACGGCGCTCGAACGGACGCCCGCCGCGGTCGTCACGACGCTCGAACGGACGGCCGCCACGGTCGTCACGACGCTCGAAGGAACGACCACCCCGGTCGTCGCGCCGGAAGCCGCCGCGCTCACCCCGGTCGCCCCGGTCAGCCCGGTCGTCCCGGCGGAAACCGCCACGGTCGTCACGACGCTCGAACGAACGGCCACCACGGTCGCGGTCCCGGTCGCGGTTGAACCCGCCGCGGTCGTCACGACGCTCGAACGGACGGCCGCCACGGTCGTCACGACGCTCGAAGGAACGACCACCACGGTCCCGGTCGAAGGACCGGTCCCGGTCACGGCTGAACCCGCCGCGGTCGTCACGACGCTCCCGCCGCTCGTACGGCGCGGTGGCAGCCTCGGCACGCTCGACGTCCTGCGCGGTCCGCTGCTCGGGCACGGACACCTCGACGCCGGCCGGAACCTCCGCGGACTCCCCGGACACCGCCGCCTGCGGCTCCTCGCCCCGCTCGCGAGCGACCCGCGCGAGCAGCCGGTCGGACTCCTCGCGCAACTCGTTCGCACGCCGCTGCGCCCGCTCCAGCTCCTTGGCGAGCTGGGCGACCTCACGCTCGGCCTGCTGAGCGGCGTTGCCCACGGACTCGGCCTGGACCTCGGTCATCGACCGGGCACCGGTGATCTCGGCGACCTCCGGGTCGAAGGCCGCGCCGCCCTGGATGATGTGGCGCGTGGCGTCGACGCCCGCGTCCTCCATCAGCCGGAAGATCTGACGCCGCTGGTGCGGCAGGGAGAGGGAGACGACGGTGCCGGTACGGCCCGCGCGCGCCGTACGGCCGGCGCGGTGCAGGTAGTCCTTGTGGTCGCCCGCCGGGTCCACGTTCAGCACCAGGTCGATGCCGTCGACGTGGATACCGCGCGCCGCCACGTCGGTCGCGACGAGCACGTTGACGTACCCGTCCTTGAAGTCGGCCAGGGTCCGCGTCCGCGCGCCCTGCGTCATGCCGCCGTGCAGCGCGTCGGCCTTCACCCCGGAGTCGCGCAGCTGCTCGGCGACGCGGTCGGCGCCCAGCTGGGTGCGGACGAAGATGATCGTGCGGCCCTTGCGGGACGCGATGGCCGCGGTGACCGGCGCCTTGTCCTTGGGCTTCACGATGAGGATGTGGTGCGACATGGTCGTCACGGCGCCCTGGGCGGCGTCGACCTCGTGGCTCACCGGGTTGTTCAGGTACCGGTCGACGAGGGTCTTGATCTCGTTCTCCATGGTCGCGGAGAAGAGCATCCGCTGACCGCCCGCGGGGACCTGGTCCAGCAGCTCCGTCACCTCGGGCATGAAGCCCAGGTCGGACATCTGGTCGGCCTCGTCGAGAACGGCGATCTGCACGTTCTCCAGCGAGCAGGCGCCGCGGTTGATGATGTCGCGCAGCCGGCCCGGGGTGGCGACCAGGACGTCGACGCCCTTCTCCAGGGCGTAGATCTGGTTGCCCATGGACGTACCGCCGCAGACGACCTTCATCTTGAGGCCGAGGACGTCGCCGTAGGGCTGGAGCGCGTCGGCGACCTGCATGGCGAGCTCACGCGTCGGCGTGAGGATGACGGCCCGCGGCTTGTGCTTCTCGGTACGGCCGCCGGCGAGCTGGGCCAGGGCGGGCAGACCGAACGACAGGGTCTTGCCGGAGCCGGTGCGGCCCCGGCCGAGGATGTCCTTGCCGTCCAGGGCGTCCGGGATGGTCGCGGCCTGGATCGGGAAGGGGGTGGTCACGCCGTTCTGTGCGAGCTTGCGGACGACGCCCTCGGGGAGACCGAGGTCGGCGAAAGTGACCTCGGGGGCGTCCTCGGTTGCCTCGTTCTCGGGCACGACGACGTGATCAGTACTGGCGATGGACATGCGAATGCGAAACCTTCCGGAGTCTCGTCGGCACGCGCCCGTCAACTCCGTGATTCGCGATTCGCAATACGACCGCCTCAATGCGGTCCACCACGGCAAGGGAGAGAGTACGCGCCACACGGCGCGCTCTGCAGTGGCGCCGGGCAAGATGGGATCAAACGATCTGCCACCATACGCACTCCGGGCCCCACAAGGCAAACCGGACTCCGCAGGAGACAGTTGGGACGCCCTCCGTGACCCAGTGGCCCGGAGAACCTCCCGTCGGTGCCAACCAGCCACCCCCCGAGATTGTTCCCGCCCGACGGCACTCACCGCGCGGCTACGCCGGCGCCCCCGCCTCGGGTGCCGGCTCCCGCTGGGCGAGCTGCGGCCCGGGCGGCTCGTGCGCCGACGACGACGGCTCCGGCTTGTCCGTGGGCTCCGGCGACGCCGTCACCTCGGTCGGGGTCGGCGTGGGCTCGGGTTCGGCCGTCCGGGTGGGCGTCGGCGGAGCCGGCGGCTTCGGCGTCGGCTTGGCCGGCTTCCCCGGCTTGGCGCGCCCCGGCGCGGGCGCGCTCACCACGGCGGACGGCGACACCCCGGGAGACGCCGACTCCCCCGGCCCGCCGTCCTTGCCCTTCTTCCCCTTCTCGCCCTTGCCGTGCCCGCGCTCGCCGTCGGCCGCCGCCGCACCGAACCCGGTACCGCCGCCCGACGCCGCCGACCCGCCGTCGGGCGCCTCCCCGCCGCGCTGTCCGGCGGAGTGCGACGGCTTGGCGCTCCCTCCCGCGCCGTCGTCGCCGACGCTCATACAGCCGGCGGCGGCGGCGACGGCCACGACCGTGGCGGCCAGGCGGACGGGTACGTACAAGGGGCGCACGGGGCCACCTCCGGGAAGGGTGATGGAGTCAACACCTCCAACTCCCGCCGCCCACAAGAGGACACGCGCCCCGCATTCACAACCCGCTCAGCCGTAACCCAGGGCGTGAAGGCGCGCGTCGTCGATGCCGAAGTGGTGCGCGATCTCGTGCACCACCGTGATCTCCGTCTCGGCGACGACGTCCTCCCGCGACTCGCACATCCGCAACGTCGGATTCCGGTAGATGGTGATCCGGTCCGGCAGCACACCGGCGTACCACTCGCCCCGGTCGGTCAGCGGAGTCCCCTCGTACAGCCCGAGCAGCTCGGGATCGTCCGACGGCGGTTCGTCCTCGACGAACACCGCGACGTTGTCCATCAGTCGCGTCAACTCCGGCGGGATCCGGTCGAGCGCCTCGGCGACCAGCTCCTCGAACTCCTCACGCGTCATCTCCAGCACAGGCCCATTGTCGGCCACGACACAGCAGTACGAGAGCCTTCCGGCGTCGCATATCCGGCCCGGGACTTGGGCATACGGGACCAATGGCCCGCGTCCCCGCCGCAGTCCTGAGTGTCCTGAACCCGATCCGCAAGGGCCCGCGCGCCCTCGCCCGCCGCTACCGCTCCCGCCAGGCCCCGGCCACGATCGAACTCGTGCCGCAGCCGCACCCGTGGTCCCGTGCGGTGGGACTGGTGGCCGTGGTCCTCCTCGGCGCCTGGCTGGGCCTGCTGGTCGTGGGCAATGTCCGGGTCCCGGTCGGCCCCATGAACACCACCATGACGCTGCGCCCCTCCTTCACCGGCGGCACCAAGATCAACATCTCGCCGCTGGGCGCCCTGCAGCTGGACAGCCACATCGCCCCCGTCCGTCTGGACGTGAACGTCGACCAGCTCGACCCGGTCCGCTCCCAGGCCCTGGTCGACCACCCCGAGCGGCTCTCCGGCCTCCAGGACGAGGTCACCGAGGACGTCGGACGCGGCACCCTCGACCTGGCCGTACGGTCATCCGTCGCCGTCGTCGGCGGCGCCACCGCGCTCGGCCTCGCGGTCTACCGCCGCCCCCGCCGCGCCCTGGCCGCCGGCGGCCTCGCGCTCACCCTCCTCGCCGCCTCCGGCGGCACGGCGTACGCCACCTGGCGCCCCGACTCCGTCCTGGAACCCAAGTTCTCCGGACTGCTCACCTCGGCCCCCTCCCTGGTCGGCAACGCGCGCAGCATCGTCACCGAATTCGACGTCTACCAGAAGGAATTGGCCCGCCTGGTCACCAACGTCACCAAGCTCTACGACGCCACCTCGACCCTCCCGGCCTACGCGCCCGACCCCTCGACCATCCGGGTCCTGCACGTCTCCGACATCCACCTGAACCCGGCGAGCTGGAAGATCATCGCCTCGCTGGTGGAGCAGTACAAGGTGGACGTGATCGTCGACTCGGGCGACACGATGGACCACGGCACGGCCGCCGAGAACGGCTTCCTGGACCCCATCGAGGACCTCGGGGCCCCCTACGTCTGGGTCCGCGGCAACCACGACTCGATGATCACGCAGCGCTATCTGGAGGGCCTGAAGAACGTCCACGTCCTGGACGACGGCCGGGCCAAGACGATCAAGGGTCTGCGCTTCGCGGGCATCGGCGACCCGCAGTTCACCCCGGACCGCTCGAAGCAGCCCGGCGCCGAGCAGTCCCAGGAGCTGGCCGGCGCCCGCCTGGCCACGGCCCTGCGCGACCAGCGCACCGCCGGCACCCCGGTGGACGTCGCCATCGCCCACGAACCGTCGGCGGCCCGCGAGGTCGACGGCGAGGTGCCGCTGGTGCTGGCCGGCCACCTCCACCACGACGAGATGGAAGTCCTGAAGTACGGCACCCGGCTGCGCATCGAGGGCTCCACGGGCGGCAGCGGCCTGCGTGCCATCGAGGGCAAGCACCCGGACCCCATCGAAGCGTCGATCCTCTACTTCGACCGGAACACCCGCCACCTCCAGGCCTGGGACGAGATCGAACTGGGCGGCCTGGGCCTCACGACAGCCGAGGTCAGTCGCCACCTCCCGGAGGAGAACCAGCCCGGCGCGACACAGTCCCCGACCACCCCCGCGACGGAGCCGCCGACGGGGTCCCCCGCCGGCTCCCCCTAAACCGTTTTGGCGATAGCTCCCGCCATCCCATATGCTTCTCACGTCCCCGACGCGCTGAGAAGCGCCCAGGCGGGCCGATAGCCCTCATCGTCTAGCGGCCTAGGACGCCGCCCTTTCAAGGCGGTAGCACGGGTTCGAATCCCGTTGGGGGCACGCACCACCCTGTGCGACACTGTCGTACGACACGCTTGGTCCTGTGGAGCAGTTTGGAGTGCTCGCCACCCTGTCAAGGTGGAGGCCGCGGGTTCAAATCCCGTCAGGACCGCTGAGGTTTCACGTGAAACCTCGTGGCTGGGTAGCTCAGTTGGTACGAGCGTCCGCCTGAAAAGCGGAAGGTCGCCGGTTCGACCCCGGCCCCAGCCACAACCGCCCTCACCAGGGCTTGAGCCCCTCTCCGACTCTCACCGGAGAGGGGCTCTTTCGTGTCGTCTGGCAGCGCCTAGTCGTCCCCGCCGCTTTGCCGTGAGCCGGAATTCCGGCTCGCACTGCGGGCCAGTTCGCTGCCGAGCAGCGTCACCTTGGCCACACCACGTGCCCAGCGCGGGGCGTCCCCCCGGGCCGCCCAGAAGACGCAGACACAGCCGCCGATGACGAGCAGGACGACGAGCGACAGTATGAGCACGAGCATGATGGACCCCGTTTTCGTGTGATGAACCGCGCCATCGTCTCAGGCGGGCCTCCCTCCGGCAGGCCCGGGCCGAGGGGCCGGCCTGGTCGGACCGCCCGAGACAAAAGCGTTAGCCACAAAAATCGGCGGGATGAGATCCTGGATCGCGTATGTCTACGCAATCCGCCCCCGCCCTCGGCGCCCTCGCCCCCCGCCTGACCGAGCTGTCCCTGCGCGACGCGCACCGGCTCGGGCGCAGGCTCGAAGGTGCGCGCAAGATCCGTAAGCCGGAGGCACGCGCCGCCGTGCTGGCCGAGATCGAGGCGGAGATCGGCAAGGCCGAGGAGCGGATGGCCGGGCGCCGCGCCCGCGTGCCCGGGATCACGTACCCCGAGCAGCTGCCGGTCAGCCAGAAGAAGGACGAGATCGCCGACGCCATCCGCGACCACCAGGTCGTGATCGTCGCCGGTGAGACCGGTTCCGGGAAGACCACGCAGATCCCGAAGATCTGCATGGAGCTCGGCCGCGGGGTCCGCGGCATGATCGGGCACACCCAGCCCCGCCGGATCGCCGCCCGCACCGTCGCCGAACGCGTGGCGGAGGAGCTGGACACCCCGCTGGGCGAGGCCGTCGGCTGGAAGGTCCGTTTCACGGACCAGGTCGACCCGGACGCCACGTTCGTCAAGCTCATGACGGACGGCATCCTGCTCGCCGAGATCCAGACCGACCGCGAGCTGCGCGCCTACGACACGATCATCATCGACGAGGCCCACGAGCGGTCCCTCAACATCGACTTCCTGCTGGGCTACCTCGCCCAGCTGCTGCCGAAGCGCCCCGACCTCAAGGTCGTCATCACCTCGGCCACCATCGACCCCGAGCGCTTCTCCCGGCACTTCGGCGACGCCCCGATCGTCGAGGTCAGCGGCCGTACGTACCCCGTGGAGGTCCGCTACCGGCCGCTCCTGGAGGAGGACGGCGACGACGCCGACCGCGACCAGATCACCGCGATCATCGACGCCGTCGAGGAGCTCCAGAAGGAGGGTCAGGGCGACATCCTGGTCTTCCTGTCGGGCGAGCGGGAGATCCGGGACACGGCCGACGCCCTGACCAAGAAGAACTACCGCTTCACGGAGATCCTGCCGCTCTACGCCCGGCTCTCCCACGCCGAACAGCATCGCGTCTTCCAGCCCCACACCGGACGCAGGATCGTTCTGGCCACGAACGTCGCGGAGACGTCCCTCACCGTCCCGGGCATCAAGTACGTCATCGACCCGGGCTTCGCACGGATCTCCCGCTACAGCCACCGCACCAAGGTCCAGCGCCTCCCCATCGAGCCGGTCTCCCAGGCCAGCGCCAACCAGCGCAAGGGCCGCTGCGGCCGTACGTCGGACGGCATCTGCATCCGCCTCTACAGCGAGGACGACTTCAACGCCCGCCCGGAGTTCACGGACGCGGAGATCCTCCGGACGAACCTCGCCTCCGTCATCCTGCAGATGACCGCGGCCGGCCTCGGCGACATCGAGAAGTTCCCCTTCATCGACCCGCCGGACCACCGCAACATCCGCGACGGCGTGCAACTCCTCCAGGAACTGGGCGCCCTCGACCCGGCGCAGAAGGACCCCCGCAAGCGGCTCACGGACACCGGCCGCAAGCTCGCCCAGCTGCCCGTCGACCCGCGGCTGGCCCGCATGGTCCTGGAGGCGGACAAGAACGGCTGTGTGCGCGAGGTCATGGTCATAGCCGCCGCGCTGTCCATCCAGGACCCCCGCGAGCGCCCCGCCGACAAGCAGACCCAGGCCGACCAGCAGCACGCCCGCTTCAAGGACGAGACCAGCGACTTCCTGGCCTACCTGAACCTCTGGCGCTACATCCGCGAGCAGCAGAAGGAGCGCGGCTCGTCCTCCTTCCGCCGGATGTGCAAGCAGGAGTACCTCAACTTCCTTCGCATCCGCGAATGGCAGGACATCTACAGCCAGCTGCGCACGGTCGCGAAGCAGATGGGCATCCACCTCAACGAGGACGATGCCCCGGCCGACCGCATCCACGTCTCCCTGCTCGCCGGCCTGCTGTCCCACATCGGGATGAAGGACGTGAAGGAGGGCGCGAAGAACGAGTACCTGGGCGCCCGCAACGCCAAGTTCGCGGTCTTCCCCGGCTCGGCCCTCTTCAAGAAGCCCCCGCGCTTCGTGATGTCCGCCGAACTCGTCGAGACCTCCCGCCTCTGGGCCCGGGTCAACGCCAAGATCGAGCCCGAGTGGGTCGAACCCCTCGCCGGCCACCTCCTCAAGCGCACCTACAGCGAGCCGCACTGGGAGAAGGACCAGGCAGCCGTGATGGCGTACGAGAAGGTCACGCTGTACGGCGTGCCGATCGTGGCCCAGCGGAAGGTCAACTACGGGCGGATCGACCCGGAGACCAGCCGCGAGCTGTTCATCCGGAACGCGCTCGTCGAGGGCGACTGGCGCACGCACCACAAGTTCTTCTCGGACAACCGCAGACTCCTCACCGAGGTCGAGGAGCTGGAGCACCGGGCCCGGCGCCGGGACATCCTGGTCGACGACGAGACGCTGTTCGACTTCTACGACCAGCGGATCCCCGAACACGTCGTCTCCGGCGCCCACTTCGACTCCTGGTGGAAGCACAAGCGCCACGAGCAGCCCGACTTCCTCGACTTCGAGCGCGAGATGCTCATCAACGAGAAGGCGGGCGAGGTCACCAAGGCGGACTATCCGGACTCCTGGCGGCAGGGGAACCTCAAGTTCCGCGTGACGTACCAGTTCGAGCCGGGCGCGGACGCGGACGGTGTGACCGTCCACATCCCGCTCCAGGTGCTCAACCAGGTCACGGACGAGGGCTTCGACTGGCAGATCCCGGGCCTGCGGGAGGAGCTCGTCACGGAGCTCATCCGGTCCCTGCCCAAACCGATCCGCCGCAACTACGTGCCCGCGCCGAACTACGCGAAGGCGTTCCTGGACAGGGCCGTCCCGCTCCAGGAACCGCTCACCACGACCATGACCCGCGAGTTGAGGCGCATGGTCGGGGTGCCCTTCGAGGCCGAGGACTTCGACTGGTCCAAGGTCCCCGACCACCTCAAGGTCACGTTCCGGATCGTCGACGAGCGGCGCCGCAAGCTCGCCGAGGACAAGGACCTGGAGGCGCTGAAGCTCAGACTCCGGCCGAAGGCCCGCAAGGCCCTCTCCCAGGCCGCGGCCGCGACGGCGGAACGCCAGGGCGGCGAGTCCCTGGAGCGCAAGGGCCTCACGGACTGGACGATCGGCACGCTCACCCGCGTCTTCGAGACCCGGCGGGCCGGCCAGCCGGTGAAGGCGTACCCGGCGCTGGTCGACGACGGCGACACCGTCTCCGTACGGCTCTTCGACACGGAGGCGGAACAGGCGCAGGCCATGTGGAAGGGCACCCGCCGCCTGATCCTGCGCAACATCCCGGTGAACCCGGCGAAGTTCGCCTCCGAGAAGCTGACGAACGCGCAGAAGCTGGCGCTGTCCGCGAATCCGCACGGCTCCGTCCAGGCGCTGTTCGACGACTGCGCGATGGCGGCCGCCGACCGGCTGATCGCGGACTTCGGCGGGCCGGCGTGGGACGAGGAGTCGTACCGGAAGCTGTACGACAAGGTGCGCGCCGAGATCGTCGACACGACCGTCCGCACCGTGGGCCAGGTGCAGCAGGTGCTGGCCGCCTGGCAGGCCTGTGAACGCCGTCTGAAGGCCGTACGCAGCCCCGCGCTGCTGCCGAACCTCCAGGACGTGCGGAAGCAGCTGGACGCCCTCGTGAAGCCCGGCTTCGTGACGGAGGCGGGTCTGCGCCGCATGCCGGACCTGATGCGCTACCTGGTGGCCGCGGACCGGCGTCTGACGCAGATGCCGACGAACGTCCAGCGGGACACCTCGCGGATGCAGAAGGTCCACGAGATGCAGGACGAGTACGCCTGGCTCCTGGAGCAGATGCCGCAGGGGAGGCCGGTGCCGTCGTCGGTCCTGGACATCCGCTGGATGATCGAGGAGCTCCGGGTCAGCTACTTCGCCCACGCGCTGGGCACGGCGTACCCCGTCTCCGACAAGCGGATCGTGAAGGCGATCGACGCGGCAGTGCCGTAATCACGTGCGCACGCAGGGTGAGTTCGACCAGGGCCCCACCCTCCTGTACAGTCTCTTCTCGCAGCGCAACGCAGAAATCGCGCCGCGAAACCTGGTCCTGTGGAGCAGTTTGGAGTGCTCGCCACCCTGTCAAGGTGGAGGCCGCGGGTTCAAATCCCGTCAGGACCGCAGTGAGAGAAAGAGGGCTCGCACCCCGCAAGGGGCGCGAGCCCTTTCTCGTGACCAACGACCGCGCTCCCTCGCCACCCTGCCGAGGTGGAGGCCGCGCCCGCGGCGCAGCCGCAATCAAGCACAGCAAATCCCGTCAGGACCGCAGTGAAAGAGCCCGGGTCTTCCGGATCCGGGCTCTTCTGTCGTCCGAGCTTCACTCGTCCGGACCTCCCGCATCCAAGTTCGTTTGTGCGCCCCTGACCTGTGCGATGCCCCCTCGGGGGCCCTCACGCCGTCTTGACGGCCTCTCGTTCCCTCGGTACCCAGAAACCAGGGCCGTTCCCGGTTCGGCCTTCCGGAGGTGGCGTATGGCGGCATCGGCTAGGCACGAGACGCGGGCCCTGCTCCGTGCACACCTGGCGGCCGCGTCGTCGTACCGGCATCTCACTCGCCACTGTCCGATCTGCCATCACCTGCTGCGGCTGGCGATGGAGTCCGCCCAGACCGCTCCACGCACCGCCCAGACCTCCCAGGAGCCCGTCGAGAACGAGAGTCCGGCGCGAGCCTGACCGAAGCCGGCCTCAACGCCCGTTCGTACACGGGGTGCTGGAGCCGGTGGCTCCACTACCGCACCCGCGGCGGAGCTAACAAGCCGCTCGGTATGTGACGGGTGTCACTGCATGAGTTTTGGAAAGTGCGGTACTTACACCCCGCCTACAACGGGTCAATTTAATATGTGCAATTGCACCCCTTCGACGGTGCCGCACACAAGGGATCCCACGCCCCTCCCCAGACTCCGACAAGGCCGCTCACAGCCACGCCACGAGACCGACAGCCGGCGCACAAAAAAGATCGCGCTGGACCCGGCGGAGTCCAGCGCGATCGACGACGCACCCTGTCATATGCCTGGAAAGCTCTGACTGGCGTGGGCGTGGGGCCTGTTGGGGCAGGACCCGCGTCGCTTGGAGCTGTGGTTCGGACGTCTCGGCTGATGGGGGACCAGCCGGTTCGCCCGGTTATTCAGTTGTTCAGGCCTCGCTGCGCTGCTGCGGAATGCCCGCGAGCAGAGCGCGGACCTCTGCCTCGCGGTAGCGGCGATGCCCGCCGAGCGTGCGGATCGACGTGAGCTTGCCGGCCTTCGCCCACCGCGTGACCGTCTTGGGGTCGACGCGGAACATGGTGGCGACCTCAGCCGGGGTCAGCAGCGGCTCGGCATCAGGGGTGCGAGCGGTCATGAGCGGCCTCCTCGGGAGAACCGAACCTTCTCGGTTCTTTCCTCTAAATTCTGCACCTTGACCCGCGTTGCCCGAAATGGCGGACGCGAGTCGAGTCGGTTATAGGACGAACGGCTTGTCCTCGGCACTACAACTACACCATCTGTCCAGCCGCGTCGGCCAAACCGATGGAATTGCCCTCCCAGGTGTTCATCAGCGACGGAAGCCGATGGACCATGCCATAGCGGACAGTCACGCCACTGTGACGATCAGTCACAGGGCGATCAGGAGTCACAAGACCCCCCAAAGCGTGCAATGCTGAGATTCCGCCCACAATGCAGCACAACGGGACGGAAGGAGCCCCCCGGACTCCTTGTCCTATTTTGGCATGAGGAGGGGCAAGGGGCGCAAGGGCCACGTACGTGTAGTCCGTCACGCTTGGCCTACTTGAGAGGTACGCCCGGATCGGGACCTACGTCCGTTGTTGACAAGGCTTCAGCGCACGCAGAGCGCTCTTCAGGAACGCCGGTGCGAGGACGTAACCCCAAAACGGGCGATACGTCAAACGCCTGTTCGTGACCGGTCACGAGCGGTCCGTAGGAACCGAAGGTCAGAGGTCAGTTCGCCGACCGCAGATCCCGCACGGAACGCCACCGGTCCACCAGGCGGGCGTACGCCTCCCCGGCCGCCGCCCCGTCGCCCCGGCGCAGCGCGGCGATCCCCTCGGCGACGTCCGCCGCCGAGTGGTCGTCCTCCAGCGCCCCGGCCGGCACGGCGTGCACCAGGCCGCCGTAGTCCAGCTCCACGAGCGAGCGCGGGTGGAACTCCTCCAGCCAGCGCCCGACGTCCACCAGGCCGTCGATCAGCGGCCCCTCGTCCATGGCCTCCTTCAGGGCCCGCAGGCCCCGGGCCACCCGGCGCCGGGCCTGGACCATGGGCGTGCGGTAGCGCAGCACCGGCGGGCTGTGCACGCTGTCGCCCTTGTCGTACTCGCGCTCCTCGTCGGAGACCAGCACGAACCAGTTGATCGGCACCTGCCAGGTCGCCGTACGGATCCACGGCCGGGCGTCCGGGTTGTCCGCCAGCCAGCGTTCGTAGTCCTGGGCCGCCTGGCGGCGCAGGAAGGGCGGCAGGACCGCGTCCAGGACGGGCGGCGGCAGCTCCTCGGAGAGCTCGTCCAGGGCCTGCCAGCCGCGCAGCCGGGTGCGCCAGGGGCAGACGCAGACGACGCCGTCGACGTCCAGCACGAAGGCGTCCTCGCTCTCGTGCACCGGCACGAGGACCGGCGGGGTGGGCGCCAAGTCGGCCAGGGCACGGCGGAGTTCGTCCTGGTACGAGGGACGGTCCGGACGGCGGGCGTAGCGGGCCCAGTGGCTGCGCTCCGGCTCGGCGAAGGCGGCCAGCGGCTCGTACACGCGCAGATAGGTCGCGTAGGGGACGATCACCGAGGACACCTTGGGCACGCCTGCTCCCTCCCCCGCGCACCGTCGCGAAAACCTGCGGAACCCACTCACAAACGCGCGGGAAATCTATGCAAATCGTCGCACGGGTGTACTCCGGTCGGAGGTGATCCTGAGCACTGTGCGGCCGGCGGGCCCACCAGGCTCTAATCTCATGCTCAGCAGCCCCCGCCACCCGCACGGGAGCTGGTCTCCACCCGCCGCAACTTACTCAGGAGTCACCACAGTGACCGACGTAACCGGCGCACCTGCTGATGTACTGCACACCCTGTTCCACTCGGACCAGGGGGGTCATGAGCAAGTCGTGCTCTGTCAGGACCGCGCGAGCGGCCTCAAGGCCGTCATCGCCATCCACTCCACCGCCCTGGGCCCCGCGCTCGGCGGTACGCGCTTCTACCCGTACGCGAACGAGGCCGAGGCGGTCGCCGACGCGCTGAACCTCGCCCGCGGGATGTCGTACAAGAACGCCATGGCCGGTCTCGACCACGGCGGCGGCAAGGCCGTGATCATCGGCGACCCGGAGCGGATCAAGAGCGAGGAGCTGCTCCTCGCCTACGGCCGGTTCGTCGCCTCCCTCGGCGGGCGCTACGTCACCGCCTGCGACGTCGGCACGTACGTCGCCGACATGGACGTGGTGGCCCGCGAGTGCCGCTGGACCACCGGCCGCTCCCCGGAGAACGGCGGCGCCGGGGACTCCTCCGTCCTCACCGCCTACGGCGTCTACCAGGGCATGCGGGCCTCCGCGCAGCACCTGTGGGGCGACCCGTCGCTGCGCGCGAAGCGGGTCGGCATCGCCGGCGTCGGCAAGGTCGGCCACCACCTGGTGGAGCACCTCGTGAAGGAGGGCGCCGAGGTCTTCGTCACTGACGTGCGCGAGGACGCCGTACGGCGGATCACCGAGCGGCACCGGGACGTCATGGCCGTGAAGGACACCGACGAGCTGATCCGCATCGACGGGCTGGGCATCTACGCCCCCTGCGCGCTGGGTGGGGCACTGGACGACGACACCGTGCCGGTGCTGACCGCCGAGGTGGTCTGCGGCGCGGCCAACAACCAGCTCGCCCACCCGGGCGTGGAGAAGGACCTCGCCGACCGCGGGATCCTCTACGCGCCGGACTACGTGGTGAACGCCGGCGGTGTCATCCAGGTGGCCGACGAACTGCACGGCTTCGACTTCGAGCGGTGCAAGGCGAAGGCGGCGAAGATCTTCGACACCACGCTGGCCATATTCGCACGTGCGAAGGAGGACGGTATTCCGCCGGCTGCCGCGGCCGACCGGATCGCCGAGCAGCGCATGCACGACGCGGCAGCGGCCCGCCGGGCGCGCTGATTCGGCAGCGCGCTCGCACGTTTGGCCGGTACCCGTCGGTGGGCAGTTAGAGAGAACTCTCACTTCTACCGGCGGGTCGACCGCCGAGAAGTGGTTAAAATCGCGGTTGACCAGCGAGGACGGGGCGCCTCGAAGGTCCTGGGCGCGGGCACGTCATACGGGCGACGTACCGTATGGGCGCGGGCTCAGGTACCGTGGAAGCCCTACGGGCCGGTCTCTCTGCGGAGAGGCCGTTCCGGACCATGAACGCGTGTCAAGACTCTGGGGCCGTCGAGCCCCGTCGTTGAGGGGGTCGAGCCATGGGGCGCGGCCGGGCCAAGGCCAAGCAGACGAAGGTCGCCCGCCAGCTGAAGTACAACAGCGGTGGGACTGACCTCTCACGCCTGGCCGAGGAGCTGGGTGCATCGCCTTCGAATCCGCAGCCGCCTAACGGCGGGCCGTTCGAGGACGATGATCAGGACGACGACCTGTACGCACGGTACGCCGACCTCTACGAGGACGACGACGAGGACGAGGACACCCAGTCCTCGCAGCATCGTCGCGGCGCTTGACCTTGCACTGAGCATTTGCCCGGTCGGTGACCTCGGTCACCGACCGGGTTCTGTGCTGCGTTCAGGTCTTCAGCCGGCGTAGTCACCGATCAGGGCGGCACCAGTGGTGTGCTCGCCCCTGTCCGTGATCTCTCCGGCCACCCAGGCGTCCACACCACGGTCGGCCAGGGTCGCCAGGGCCACGTCCGTGGACTCCTGCGGCACGATCGCGATCATGCCGACGCCCATGTTCAGGGTCTTCTCCAGCTCCAGGCGCTCGACCTGACCCGTCGTGCCGACGAGGTCGAAGATCGGGGCCGGGGTCCAGGTGGAGCGGTCGACGATCGCGTGCAGGTCGTCCGGGATGACCCGGGCCAGGTTCGCCGCGAGTCCGCCGCCGGTGACGTGGCTGAAGGCGTGCACCTCGGTGGTGCGCATCAGGGCCAGGCAGTCCAGCGAGTAGATCTTCGTCGGCTCCAGCAGTTCCTCGCCGAGGGTGCGGCCGAGCTCGTCGACGTGGGTGTCCAGCGCGAGGCCGGCCTGGTCGAGCAGGACGTGCCGGACGAGGGAGTACCCGTTCGAGTGAAGACCGGAGGACGCCATGGCGATCACCGCGTCACCCGTCCGGATACGATCCGCGCCGAGCAGCCGGTCGGCCTCCACGACGCCCGTACCGGCGCCGGCGACGTCGAAGTCGTCCTCGCCCAGCAGGCCCGGGTGCTCGGCCGTCTCGCCGCCGACCAGGGCGCAGCCGGCCAGCACACAGCCCTCGGCGATGCCCTTGACGATGGCTGCGACGCGCTCGGGGTGGACCTTGCCGACGCAGATGTAGTCGGTCATGAACAGCGGCTCGGCGCCACACACCACGATGTCGTCCATGACCATGGCGACCAGGTCGTGGCCGATCGTGTCGTAGACGCCCAGCCGGCGGGCGATGTCGACCTTGGTGCCGACGCCGTCCGTGGCGGAGGCGAGCAGGGGCCGCTCGTAGTTCTTCAGGGCGGAGGCGTCGAAGAGGCCGGCGAAGCCGCCGAGGCCGCCGAGGACCTCGGGGCGCTGGGCCTTCTTCACCCACTCCTTCATCAGCTCGACGGCGCGGTCGCCCGCTTCGATGTCGACGCCCGCGGCTGCGTAGCTGGCACCAGTTGTCTCAGACATGGCTAATGAGAACCTTCGTGTCGTACAGCAGGTTTTGCGGGCTGCCTACGGGCGGCGGATCGCGTCGGCGGCGGCCGTGGCGGCCGGGCCGGCGGCCAGCTCCGTCTCCAGGAGCTGCTTGCCGAGCAGCTCGGGGTCCGGGAGATCCATCGGGTACTCGCCGTCGAAGCAGGCGCGGCACAGGTTCGGCTTGGCGATGGTGGTCGCCTCGATCATGCCGTCGATGGAGATGTAGGCCAGGGAGTCGGCGCCCAGGGAGGTGCCGATCTCCTCGATCGTCATGCCGTTGGCGATGAGCTCGGCGCGGGTGGCGAAGTCGATGCCGAAGAAGCAGGGCCACTTCACGGGCGGCGAGGAGATCCGGATGTGGACCTCGGCGGCGCCCGCCTCGCGGAGCATGCGGACCAGGGCCCGCTGGGTGTTGCCGCGCACGATCGAGTCGTCGACGACGACCAGGCGCTTGCCCTTGATGACTTCCTTCAGCGGGTTCAGCTTCAGGCGGATGCCCAGCTGTCGGATGGTCTGCGAGGGCTGGATGAACGTACGGCCGACGTAGGCGTTCTTCACCAGGCCGGCGCCGAAGGGGATGCCGGAGGCCTCGGCATAACCGATGGCCGCCGGGGTGCCGGACTCCGGGGTCGCTATCACCAGGTCGGCCTCGACCGGGGACTCCTTCGCCAGGCGGCGGCCCATCTCCACGCGGGAGAGGTAGACGTTCCGGCCGGCGATGTCGGTGTCGGGACGGGCCAGGTACACGTACTCGAAGACACAGCCCTTGGGCTTCGCTTCCGCGAACCGGGACGTGCGCAGGCCGTTCTCGTCGATGGCGACGAACTCGCCCGGCTCTATCTCGCGGACGTAGGAGGCGCCGCAGATGTCGAGGGCCGCGGACTCGGAGGCCACGACCCAGCCGCGCTCCAGCCGGCCGAGGACCAGGGGGCGGATGCCCTGCGGGTCGCGGGCCGCGTACAGGGTGTGCTCGTCCATGAAGACGAGCGAGAAGGCGCCCTTGACCTGCGGGAGGACGCTGTGCGCGGCCTCCTCGATGGTCAGCGGCTTGCCGTCCTCGTCGACCTGGGCCGCGAGGAGCGCGGTGAGCAGGTCCGTGTCGTTGGTGGCCGCGACGCGCGGCGTACGGCCGCCTTCCTGCTTGGGCAGGTCGGCGACCATCTCGGCGAGCTGGGCGGTGTTGACGAGGTTGCCGTTGTGACCGAGCGCGATGGAGCCGTGTCCGGTCGCGCGGAAGGTCGGCTGGGCGTTCTCCCACACGGAGGCGCCGGTGGTCGAGTAGCGGGCGTGACCGACCGCGATGTGACCCTGGAGCGAACCGAGTGAGGTCTCGTCGAAGACCTGGGAGACCAGGCCCATGTCCTTGAAGACGAGGATCTGTGAGCCGTTGCTGACCGCGATTCCCGCGGATTCCTGGCCTCGATGCTGGAGGGCGTAGAGCCCGAAGTACGTGAGCTTGGCGACCTCTTCGCCCGGAGCCCAGACACCGAAGACGCCACAAGCGTCCTGGGGGCCCTTCTCACCGGGGAGCAGGTCGTGGTTGAGTCGTCCGTCACCACGTGGCACGCCACCGAGTGTAGGCGAGGTCGTCCACTGGTCCGAATTGGGGATACCGGACTTTTCAGTGGATCACCGCTCGGCGACGGCTCGCACACTCGTACCGTTTTCGCTGGTCAGCGTCAGGGTTTGGTGATCGACTCCGTACTTCAGCTTCCCGTCGAAAAGTCGCAGCAGGGCCTTCTCGTCGGACATGAGTGAGTCTTCGCACATCATTCGGGTCGTGGACGGGGGGCCGAGGGTGATATCGCCGTCGCGGACGGTGGCCTCGGCGTTCACCTTGTTGCAGCCGAGGCTGCCGGAGACCGTGCCCTTCTTCGCGTCGAAGGTGAGGTGGGCGCGGCCGTCGGTTTCCGGGGTCGTGACGGTCCACTTGGTGCCGCTCAGCGGGGCGTCCTTCGCCTTGGTCAGGCGGACGGTGTCGCCCTGGCCGGTGGTGAGGGTGAGGCGGTCGCCGTCCATCCGGGCCTCGAACTCCCGGCCGGAGAGCGTGCGGGCGAGGGTCTCCTCGAACTCCACGGGCGTGTTCTCGCAGGCCATCTGGGTGGACCTGGTCATGCCGAGCTTGACGCGGTCGCCGTCGACGGTGGCCTCGGCGCCGAACTTGTTGCAGCCGAGACTGCCCTCGGCCCGGCCCTTGTCGATGGTCACGTGGGCGCCGGTGGGGGCCTTCTGGGTCTTTCCGTCGGCGGTGACGCTGTCCACGCTCCACCGCACGCCTGTCACCGTCACCGGCTTCTCGGCACCGACCGAACCGCTGCCGCTGCCCGCCTTCTCGTTGCCGCAGGCCGCCATGAGCGGGACGAGCATGGCGGCGGCCGTCAGGGTCATGCGCTGCTTCTGCCTGTCCATGCCACTTCGACGGGGGACCCGGGGGGATCGGTTCCCCTTATGTCATCAGGGGCAGGTGGGCCGACAGATCCGCCCGCTCCCCGCTCGCGCTGACCTTGGCGTCCTCCAGAGCCTGCGCCCAGGACACCCGCCCGGTCGCGAGCCGGATCCAGGTCAGCGGGTCCGTCTCGACGACGTTGGGCGGCGTGCCGCGGGTGTGCCGGGGCCCCTCCACGCACTGCACCACCGCGTACGGCGGCACCCGCACCTCCGTCGAGCCGCCGGGGGCCTTCACGGCGAGCGCGTCGGCCAGCAGCCGGGTGCAGGCGGCCAGGGCCTGACGGTCGTAGGGGATGTCCAGGCCGGGGACGGCGGCGTTGAGGTCGTCGGTGTGGACGACGAGTTCGACGGTGCGGGTGACGAGGTAGTCGGCGAGGGTCATGGCGCCGGTGCGCGCGGCGAGGACGCGGGTGCCGGGGGCGGCCGCGAGCTTCTCGGCGAGGCGCTCCTCGGTCCTGTCGTACAGGGTGTCGAGGTCGGGGTTGGCCTCGGCGAGCTGCCGGGTGCCGTCGTCGATGTCGGCGGCTCGGACGGCGGTGGCGAAGGGCCAGTCGAGGAGGCCGAGTTCCGGTTTCGCCGGCTCGTCGCGGTCGAGGTTGCGGCTGACGGTCTCCACGGCCATGGTCACGTGGGCCGCCAGCTCCCGGACCGTCCAGTCACCGAGCCTGGTCGGCAGGTCGAGCTGCTCGGGGGTGAGGGTGCGGACGGCCTGCCGCACGTTCCCGAACTGGGCGAACACGGCCGCCTGGATCTTGACGGGATCGTAGCTGCGGGTGCGCTTCTTGGCCGGAGGCATGGGGGTCAGCCTAGAGCGACGGCCGCCGGCGGCGCCTCGAAGATCTCTCCGTTGCGCGGCACGCCGATTCCGCGCCAGGTGAAGGGCGCGCCCCGGGCCGCGTCCGGGTCCGGGCCGTCCATCAGCTGGAAGTGCAGGTGCGGCTCGGAGGAGTTGCCCGAGTTGCCGCAGCGGGCGATCGGCTGCCCGGCGCGGACGCGGTCGCCCTCGCGGACGGTGAGGGAGCCGCGCTGGAGATGGGCGTAGGCGGCGTGGGTGCCGTTGCCGAGGTCGAGGACGAGGTGGTTGCCGAGGATGCGCCCGGTGCCGGCCAGCTCGCGCACCGAGCCCTCAACGAGCAGCAGGTACAGCAACCCCGGCAGGGAGGTGCGGCTCAGGTGGTCGCGCTGCCCGTCGGCGGCCCGGACGACCGTGGCGTCGGCGACCGCGAGGATCGGGGCGCCGAAGGCCGGGAAGTCCTGGGGGCGGCGGGCGAGCGGCCACAGCCACCGGAAGGCGGGGCGGGCGCCCGGCTCGGGCTCGGCGAGGATGTCGATCGCGTATGTCTGACCGTGGGCGTGGACGCCGTGGCTCGGGGTGCGGTCGGCCGGGCTGTTCAGCGCGGACCAGCGGCCGGTGACCGGCGGATCGACCTCGACGGGCTCGCGGGCCGCCCGGGGGCTGTCCGGGGCACCGCCCCACCGGTTGGCGACGGTGACGACGACGTACGCCAGGACCAGCGGCAGGCAGTTCCACAGGGCGTGGTAGCCCCAGTCGAAGCAGATGTGCGCGACCACCAATGCGATGAAGGCCAGCTGCAGCCCCCGGAAAGCCACCATGCCGAGCTTGCGTGCGGACATCCTGTTCCCCCTCGACGCGCTTCTACGGACGGGCCGTCGCCAGCGCCACCAGCAGCGGTACGACCCGCCCCGGCGGCACCTCGTGGCGGCCCCGGCCGGTCGTGTGCAGCCAGCCGGTGCCGGTGAGCTGGCGCAGGTGGTGGTAGATCTGGCCGGTCGTGCCGACCTCGTCCAGCTCGGCGAGTTCCGCCGCGGTGCGCCGACCGCCGAGGATCTCGCGCAGCAGCCGGAGCCGGACCGGGTGGCCGAGGGCCGCGAACGACTCGGCGGCCGCCGTCCAGTCGCCCTCCAGCAGGTTTTCCGTGAGGGCGCCCAGCTGCCAGGCGTACTCCTCACCCGTCGGCAGCCGCACGGAGCCGGTGTACAGGACGCCTCCGTCGGTGGCCCCTGTCTCGGACAGTTGCTCCTTCAGCCCGTTCAGGGCCCAGAAGTCGCCGCCGTCCAGACGAGGTCCGGTGCGCTGGGCGCCTTCCAGTGCCGCCAGTCGGCGCTCCAGGTCGGCGACGCGTTGTTCGAGTTCCACGCCACCCGAGATTACGGAACTACGTAATTACGTTCAAGAGCGGAATCCGGACACGGCGAAGCCCCCGCCCGGCGGCCCGGACGAGGGCTTCGGAGCGAGTTGCCTACGCCAGCAGGGCCGGGATGGTCCCCTCGTGGAGCTCGCGCAGCTCGGAGAGGGGGAGCGTGAACTCGCCCTGGACGTCCACCGAGTCGCCGTCCACGACACCGATACGGGTGGCCGGCAGGCCCCGCGCACCGCACATGTCGTTGAAGCGGACCTCCTCCGAACGCGGCACGGCCACGACCGCGCGGCCCGCCGACTCGGAGAAGAGGAACGTGAAGGCGTCCAGACCGTCCGGGACGATCAGGCGCGCGCCCTTGCCGCCCAGCAGTGCCGACTCGACGACCGCCTGGATCAGACCGCCGTCGGAGAGGTCGTGCGCGGAGTCGATCATGCCGTCGCGGGAGGCGGCGATCAGGATCTCGGCGAGCAGCCGCTCGCGCTCCAGGTCGACCTTGGGCGGCAGACCACCGAGGTGGTCGTGCACGACCTGCGACCAGGCGGAACCGCCGAACTCCTCACGCGTGTCGCCGAGGAGGTAGAGCAGCTGCCCCTCCTCCTGGAAGGCGACCGGCGTGCGGCGGGCCACGTCGTCGATGACGCCCAGGACCGCGACCACCGGGGTCGGGTGGATGGCGGCCTCGCCCGTCTGGTTGTACAGGGAGACGTTGCCGCCGGTCACCGGGGTGCCGAGCTGCTGGCAGGCGTCCGCCAGACCGCGCACGGCCTCCGCGAACTGCCACATCACCGCCGGGTCCTCGGGCGAACCGAAGTTCAGGCAGTCGGACACGGCGAGCGGCTTGGCGCCCGTCGTGGCGACGTTGCGGTACGCCTCCGCCAGCGCCAGCTGCGCGCCCGCGTACGGGTCGAGCTTGGCGTACCGGCCGTTGCCGTCCGTGGCGAGGGCCACGCCGAGGCCGGTCTCCTCGTCGATGCGGATCATGCCGGAGTCCTCGGGCTGGGCGAGGACCGTGTTGCCCTGCACGAAGTGGTCGTACTGGGAGGTGATCCAGGACTTGGAGGCCTGGTTCGGGGAGCCGACCAGCTTCCGGACCTGGTCCTTCAGCTCCTCGCTCGTCGCCGGTCGCGGCAGCTTGTTCGCGTCGTCCGCCTGGAGGGCGTCCTGCCAGGACGGACGGGCGTACGGGCGCTCGTAGACCGGGCCCTCGTGGGCCACCGTGCGCGGGTCGACGTCGACGATCTTGCCGCCGTGCCAGTAGATCTCCAGGCGGTCGCCGTCGGTCACCTCACCGATGACGGTGGCGATGACGTCCCACTTCTCGCAGATCTCCAGGAAGCGGTCGACCTTCTCCGGCTCGACGACCGCGCACATGCGCTCCTGCGACTCGCTCATGAGGATCTCCTCGGGCGAGAGCGTGGAGTCGCGCAGCGGGACGTCGTCCAGCGTCACGCGCATGCCGCCCGAGCCGTTCGAGGCGAGCTCGGAGGTGGCGCAGGACAGGCCGGCCGCGCCGAGGTCCTGAATGCCGACGACCAGCTTCTCCTTGAAGGCCTCCAGGGTGCACTCGATGAGGAGCTTCTCCTGGAAGGGGTCGCCGACCTGGACGGCCGGGCGCTTGGAGGGCTTGGCGTCGTCGAAGGTCTCGGAGGCCAGGATGGAGGCGCCACCGATGCCGTCGCCGCCGGTGCGGGCCCCGTAGAGGATGACCTTGTTGCCCGCGCCGGACGCCTTCGCGAGGTGGATGTCCTCGTGCCGCATCACGCCGATGCATCCGGCGTTGACCAGGGGGTTGCCCTGGTAGCAGGAGTCGAAGACGACCTCGCCGCCGATGTTGGGCAGCCCCAGGCAGTTGCCGTAGCCGCCGATGCCCGCGACGACGCCCGGCAGGACGCGCTTGGTGTCGGGGTGGTCGGCGGCGCCGAAGCGCAGCGGGTCGACGACCGCGACCGGCCGGGCGCCCATGGCGATGATGTCGCGGACGATGCCGCCGACACCCGTGGCCGCGCCCTGGTAGGGCTCGACGTACGACGGGTGGTTGTGCGACTCGACCTTGAAGGTGACCGCGTAGCCCTGGCCGACGTCCACGACACCGGCGTTCTCGCCGATGCCGACGAGCAGGGCGTCGTTCTCGGGTGCCTTCTCGCCGAACTGGCGCAGGTGCACCTTGCTGCTCTTGTACGAGCAGTGCTCCGACCACATCACCGAGTACATGGCGAGCTCGGCCCCGGTGGGCCGGCGGCCGAGGATCTCGACCACGCGCTCGTACTCGTCCTTCTTCAGGCCCAGTTCGGCCCAGGGCAGCTCGACGTCGGGGGTCGCGGCCGCGTGCTCGACCGTGTCCAGAGGCGTCCGGCTCATGCGTTGACCAGCTTCTTGAGGATCGAGGTGAAGAACGGGAGGCCGTCGGTACGACCGGTGCCGATCAGCGGCTCGACGGCGTGCTCGGGGTGCGGCATGAGGCCTACGACGTTGCCGGCCTCGTTGGTGACGCCCGCGATGTCGTTGTTCGAGCCGTTGGGGTTGACGTCCAGGTACCGGAAGGCGACCCGGCCCTCGGCCTCCAGCGCGTCCAGCGTGTGCCGGTCGGCGACGTACTGCCCGTCGATGTTCTTCAGCGGGATGTGGATCTCCTGGCCGGCGGTGTAGTCGCTGGTCCAGGCCGTCTCGGCGTTCTCCACCCGCAGCTTCTGGTCGCGGCAGATGAAGTGCAGGTGGTTGTTGCGCAGCATCGTGCCGGGCAGCAGGTGGGCCTCGGTGAGGATCTGGAAGCCGTTGCAGATGCCGAGGACCGGGAGGCCGGCCTTCGCCTGCTCGATGAGCGGCTCCATGACCGGCGAGAAGCGGGCGATGGCCCCGGCGCGCAGATAGTCGCCGTAGGAGAAACCACCGCACAGCACCACGGCGTCGACCTGCTTGAGGTCCTTGTCCTTGTGCCACAGGGCGACCGGCTCGGCGCCCGCGAGGCGGATCGCGCGCTGCGTGTCCCGGTCGTCCAGACTGCCGGGGAAAGTGACGACGCCAATACGAGCGGTCACTTCACGGCCTCCGCGACTTCCTCGACCCGGACGGTGAAGTCCTCGATCACGGTGTTCGCGAGGAAGGACTCCGCAAGATCGTGAATGCGGGCGAGGGCGGCCTCGTCGACCGGCCCGTCAACTTCCAGTTCGAAACGCTTTCCCTGGCGGACGTCCGAGATCCCTTCGAAACCCAGCCGCGGCAGTGCGCGCTGCACCGCCTGGCCCTGGGGGTCGAGGATCTCCGGCTTGAGCATGACGTCGACTACGACGCGTGCCACTGGCACTCCCGGTGTGTGGTGCTGAGCAGGTTCCTTCAGACTACCCGCACAAAATTTCTACGCGCGTTGACTTGTAGGAAACTACGTGACGGTCATCACGATCCTGCATCGACGGACCCACACGCGAAAATTTCCGGGAAAGATTCCGGGTCGACACCCGGAACCTATTGCGTTCGGACACGCGGGCAGATTTAGTCGGGTTTCACATTGCATTGTCAGGCACTGTAGAAATGAATTGGCAAGTGCCGCAGGAAGGGACCGATATTCGTGGCGCAGAAGGTCGTGGTCACTCTCTTTGACGACATCGACGGCTCGGAAGCGGCGGAAACGATCGCCTTCGGACTGGACGGCAAGTCGTACGAGATCGACCTGAACGAAGTCAATGCCGGCGAACTGCGGAAGGCGCTCGCGCCCTACGTGGAGGCCGGTCGCAAGCGGTCCCGCTCGGGCAGGGCGTACCGGCAGACGGAGGTCGCCCCCGACCCGTCGGCGGTGCGGGCCTGGGCCCAGGCCAACAAGATGGAGGTCCCCGCGCGCGGGCGCATCCCCAAGAAGGTCTACGAGGCGTTCACCGCCGCGCAGTGAACAGCCCGGTGAGCCCGGCCGGACGACCGGTCACGCGCCCCTCGCGGCAACCGACTTGCGCAGCACCCCGGCTGATCAGCTAGAGTCTGGAGCACGCCGAGGGGCGAGGCCGAAAGGCCCGGCTCACGGAAACATGCGGGTGTAGTTCAGTAGTAGAACATCCCCCTTCCAGGGGGAAGGCGCAGTGTGCGATTCCTGTCACCCGCTCTGCATCGCCAGTACCTACCACTCTGGTGGATCAGGTAGGCTGGTGCCCGCACCGATCGGTGAGAGCCGGTCGGGAGCACATGCGGACGTAGCTCAGTTGGTAGAGCGCAACCTTGCCAAGGTTGAGGTCGCGAGTTCGAGCCTCGTCGTCCGCTCGGGAATGAGACCCCGGTCCTGATGGACCGGGGTCTTCTTCGTGTTTCCCTCTCCGCTTCTGACATTTGTCATGCCGACTGATGACAGCGCGCACTGCTCCCGGAACCACGGGGCCGGAACGCTGAGGACATGGAAACCAACGGACACGAACACGTGATTGAGGTCACTGACCTGCGGCGTGTGTACGGGGGCGGGTTCGAGGCGGTAAGCGGAATCACCTTTTCCGTAGGACGCGGGGAGATCTTCGCCCTGCTGGGCACCAACGGCGCGGGCAAGACGTCGACCGTCGAACTGCTGGAGGGACTCGCGGCGCCGGCGGGCGGCAGGGTGCGGGTCCTCGGGCACGACCCGTACACCGACCGGGCCCTCGTACGGCCGCGCACCGGCGTGATGCTCCAGGAGGGAGGCTTCCCGTCGGAGCTGACCGTCGCGGAGACCGCGCGGATGTGGGCGGGGTGTGTGAGCGGGGCGCGGCCACCGGCGGAGGTCCTGGCGCTGGTCGGGCTCGAGTCGAAGGCCGGCATCCGGGTCAAGCAGTTGTCCGGCGGCCAGCGGCGCCGGCTGGATCTGGCGCTCGCGCTGCTCGGCGACCCCGAGGTGCTCTTCCTGGACGAGCCGACCACCGGGCTGGACGCCGAAGGCCGCCGCGACACCTGGGAGTTGGTGAGCGCGCTGCGCGACGGCGGAACGACCGTGCTGCTGACCACGCACTACCTGGAGGAGGCCGAGACCCTCGCCGACCGGCTGGCGATCATGCACGAGGGTCGCGTCGCCACCACCGGGACCCCGGCCGAGGTGACCGCCGCCGAACCCTCGCGGATCTCCTTCGAGCTGCCCGAGGGCTACTTCGTGGGCGATCTCCCGCCGCTCGGCGAGCTGGGCGTGACCGGGCACGAGACCGACGGCCGGACCGTCCGGCTCCGCACCCACGAACTCCAGCGGACGGCCACCGGGCTGCTGATGTGGGCCGCGCGGGTCCGGGTGGAACTGCGCCGCCTGGACGTGCGGTCGGCCTCCCTTGAGGAGGCGTTCCTCAGGATCGCCAAGGAGGTCTCCGCGGAACAGGCCAGGGGGACGACGAAGGAGTACGCGGCATGAGCGCCACCCGGACGACGTCCCGCCCGGTGTCGGCGGCGACCACTCCACTGAGCCGGATGACAGCGCTCGCCCGTGCCGAACTGACCCTGCTCGGGCGGACCAGGGGGGCACTCGTCGCGGCGCTGTTCTTACCGCTGGTGATGCCGGTCAGCGTGCGGTCGGCGGCCAAGGAGATGGACCTCGCCGAAGCCGGGCTGAACACCGGCACGCTGGTGCTGCCCGCAGCGGTCGGCTTCTCCCTGCTGTTCGCCGTCTACTCGGTGCTCGTCGGCGCCCTCGTCGTCCGGCGTGAGGAACTCGTCCTCAAGCGGCTGCGCACCGGTGAGCTACGGGACGTCGAGATCCTGGCCGGTACGGCGCTGTCGGCAGTACTCATCGGGATCGTGCAGTGCCTGCTGCTGGCGGCGGGTTGCTCGGTCCTGCTGGATCTGTCCGCGCCGTCCGCGCCCCTTCTGGCCGTCGTCGGGCTGCTGTTGGGGCTCGTGATGTGCGCGGCCCTCGCCGCGGCCACCGCCGCCGTGACCAGGACCGGCGAGAGCGCCCAGGTCACGCCGATGCCGCTGATGCTCGTCTCGACGCTGGGCTCCGGCATGTTAGTCCCGCTGGAGCTGCTGCCGGACCGGGTGGCCTCCGTCTGCGAACTGCTGCCGCTGACGCCCGTCGTCACCCTGGTGCGCGGCGGCTGGACCGGCGATCTGTCGGCGTACGAGGCGCTGGGCGCCCTGGCGACGGCGATGGCCTGGATCGTCATCGCGGTGTTTGCTGTACGGCGGTGGTTCCGCTGGGAACCGCGGCGCTGACCGAAGGGGGAGTGACGGGCTGATGCGCGGGCCGGGCAGGTGGTGGCGGCGCAAGACCACGCCGGAGAAGGTCGAGACGTACACGCGGTGGTCGTTCCACTTCTTCGCGGTGATGGAGTTCTTCTCCGTCGGGCTCACGTCCGTGGCTCCGCTGGGGGCACGGCTGGGCGGCGTGGTGCTGGTGATGGTGGGTGTGCACGCCGTCTTCTGCTGCGTGACCGTCTCACGGTCGGTCGACTGGACGCGTGGCCGCAGGCCCCAGCCCGTACGGCTGATGTGGACCCTGGCGGCCGTCTCGGCGGCGGTCGCCGTCGCCGCGATCGGCATCGCCGAGCACGGGCCGGACGGCGAAAGCGTGGAAACCGCCGCGGGTGGGGTCTTCGGAGTCGTCCTGATCTTCAGTCCCGCCATCATCGCGCTCGGCGTCCGCGACCGGCGGCGGGTGTTCGGGATCACGGGCGGCTTCGCCGCGGGCTCCTGGGCCTCGGCGTTCGCGCTGGGCTTCTCCGCGCTCGCGGCACTGATCATGGCGGTGATCGTGCTGGTCGGCGGCATGTTCCTCGCCTTCACGGCCGCCTTCTCCGTGTGGCTCCTCAACGCCGTCTACGAACTCGACGAGGCCCGCGAGACCCGGGCCCGGCTCGCCGTCGCCGAGGAACGGCTGAGGTTCGGGCGGGATCTGCACGACGTCATGGGGCGCAACCTCGCCGTCATCGCGCTCAAGAGCGAGCTGGCCGTGCAGCTGGCCCAGCGAGGGCGACAGGAGGCCGTGGCGCAGATGGTCGAGGTGCAGCGGCTCGCCCGGGAGTCGCAGCGGGAGGTGCGCGAGGTCGTGCGCGGCTACCGCGAGGCCGACCTCGCGACGGAACTGGCCGGGGCGCAGGGCGTGCTGGCAGCGGCCGGCATCGAGTGCGCGGTGAGCGGGGCGACGCCGTCCGGGCTGCCGGTCGCGGTGCAGTCCGCCCTGGGATGGGTGGTCCGGGAGGCGGCGACGAACGTCCTGCGGCACGGGGACGCCCGTCGGTGCACGGTGAGGCTGCGGGTGCTGCAGGGGCGCGTGGTGCTGTCCGTGGAGAACGACGGGGTGAGCGAGGAGGCGACGGCCGGCGGCGGTTCCGGCTCCGGGCTCGCCGGGTTGCGGGGGCGGCTGGCGGAGATCGGCGGAGCGCTGGAGGCCCGGCCGGTGGGGAAGGGGCGGTTCCTGCTGACGGCCGAGGTTCCGCTGGCGTCGGGGCCTGCGCCTTCCGGCCCCGTCCCGGCCGCTGCCGCCGTGCGTGCTGTGAGTGAGGTCACGCCATGACGGCCGTAGAGCCGGTGCGGCTGCTGCTGGCCGATGACGAGCACCTCATTCGTGGGGCGCTCGCCGCGCTGCTGTCACTGGAGGACGACCTGATGGTCGTCGCCGAGGCGGCCACCGGGCCGGAGGCGTTGGCGATGGCCCGGGCGCACAAGCCCGACGTCGCCGTGCTGGATCTCCAGATGCCCGGCGCCGACGGTGTGAAGGTCGCCACATCACTGCGGACCGAACTGCCCGGGTGCAAGGTGCTCATCGTCACCAGCCACGGGCGGCCCGGGCATCTGAAGCGGGCGCTGGAGGCCGGGGTGCGGGGGTTCGTGCCGAAGACCGTGAGTGCGCAGCGGCTCGCGGAGCTCATTCGCACCGTGCACGCCGGGAACCGTTACGTCGACCCGGAGTTGGCCGCCGACGCGATCGCCGCCGGGGACTCGCCGCTGACCGCCCGGGAGGCCGAGGTGCTGGAGCTCGCGGCCGACGGTGCGCCCGTGGCGGAGATCGCGGAGCGGGCCGCGCTGTCGCAGGGGACCGTGCGGAACTACCTGTCGTCGGCCGTGTCGAAGCTGGGGGCGGAGAACCGGCATGCCGCGGTGCGGCTCGCGCGGGAGCGAGGTTGGGTATAGTGGTTCCCGCGCCACGGCGCAGGCGAACGTAGCTCAGTTGGTAGAGCGCAACCTTGCCAAGGTTGAGGTCGCGAGTTCGAACCTCGTCGTTCGCTCCAGCGAGAAGCCCCCCGGTTCCGGCCGGGGGGCTTCTCCGCGTCCTGCGTGCGGGTCCTACGTCCAGCTCATGCCGGTCAGGCGCTCGTACGCCTCCACGTACTTGGCGCGGGTGGCGTCGACGACCTGCTGCGGCAGCACGGGCGGCGGCTGCTCGCTCTTGCGGTCCCAGCCGGACTCCGCCGAGGTCAGCCAGTCGCGGACGTGCTGCTTGTCGTACGACGGCTGCGAGCGGCCCGGCTGCCACTGGTCGGCCGGCCAGAAGCGCGAGGAGTCCGCGGTGAGGACCTCGTCCGCGAGGACCAGGGTGTCGCCGTCGAAGCCGAACTCGAACTTCGTGTCCGCGAGGATGATGCCCCGGTCGCGGGCGATGTCCCGGCCCCGGGAGTAGACGGCGAGGGTCGCCTGGCGCAGCCGGGCGGCGGTGTCGGCGCCGACCTGGCGGGCGACCTCCTCGTAGGAGACGTTCTCGTCGTGGTCGCCGACGGCGGCCTTGGTGGCCGGGGTGAAGATCGGGGCGGGCAGTTCGCTGCCGTCGACCAGGCCCTCCGGCAGGGCGAGGCCGCAGACCGTGCGGGACTCGTTGTACTCGACCAGGCCCGAGCCGGTCAGGTAGCCGCGGGCCACGCACTCCACGGGGACCATCTGGAGCGACTTGCAGACGAGCGTGCGGCCCTCCCAGTCGGCGGGGGCGCCGGCCGGCAGTTCGGTGCTCAGGACGTGGTGGGGGATCAGGTCGGCGAGCTGGTCGAACCACCACAGGGAGAGCTGCGTGAGGATCCGGCCCTTGTCGGGGATCTCGGTCGGCAGCACCCAGTCGAATGCGGAGATGCGGTCGCTGGCAACCATCACGAGGTCGCCCGCCTCGTTCTGGTACAGCTCGCGCACCTTGCCGGTGTGCAGATGCACCAGGCCCGGAACCTGGATCGGCTCGGGCTTCTCTACGAATCCGGACACGGTTCCTCCCCGTGGTTCTGTCCAATGAGGTCGATTCTCCCGTATGCGGGGGTGATCGCGGACAGTGGGTCAGTCGCGTTTGCAGATGCGGTCCAGGAGATTTGCGGTGGCCCGCTGGATGCGGGCGTCGACGTGGCCGGGGCGGTCCAGGGCCGGGGTCCAGGCGAACGTCCCGGAGGCGAAGACCCAGGCGCCGGAGGGGGCGCGGTACAGGGACGTCTCCTGGTGGCGCGGCGCGCCCTCCTTGTCCGTGTACGGCGAGTGGGCGAGCAGCACGCGCTCCTCGTGCTCGGGCAGTGGGGTGCGTGGGAAGTAGCGGTCGGCCTCGCCCGCCACCAGGCCCTCGATCTCGTCCCCCTCGTGCGCCCCGGTCGCCTCCCACAGCCAGTGGCCGGCGTTGCGCACGATCAGCGGATGCGGCACGGGGACGGGCCCGGCGTACTGGATGCCGAGGAGCTGCTGCTCCGCCCGGTCGATCTCCCGCCACAGCACCGGCTTGCCGGGGCCCCGGCGCTTGCGGCAGGTCAGCAGGCGGTCGGGGACGCCGGACGGGGAGGGGCCCAGTTCCACCTGCCAGTACATCGTGTTGGCGGAGAGGAAGACGAGCGAGGTGCCGGCGTCGCGGGCGAGCTCCACGGCGCCGCGCATCGCGGCCGACCAGTACTCGTCGTGGCCCGGGAAGACCAGGCCGCGGTAGCGGGTGGGGTCGACGCGGCCCGCGTGCAGGTCGCCGGCCGTGGCGTAGGCGACGTCGTAGCCGTAGCGCTCGGCCCAGCGGATGAAGTCGTAGGCGTGGCCGACGTGCAGCGGAAGGCCCGCGCCCGCGTACGGGCGGTCGAAGGAGACCGTGGTGGCGGCCTCGGACTCGCCCAGCAGACGGCCCTTCTCGTCCCAGGCGTGGTAGAGGCTGGCGCCGGTGCGGCCGTCCTCCGGGTAGAGGTTGTACGCCTGCCAGGTGATGTCGGGCAGGACGAGGAGCAGGTCGGCGGGCTGGTCGTGGCGGACCGTGAAGGGGACGTGGGAGCGGTAGCCGTCGGCGGTGGTGAGGACGGCGACGTACGCGCCGATGTTCCAGTACGACGGGATCTGAAGCCGCCAGGACAGCCACCAGTGGTGGCAGGAGACCGTGCGGTCCGCCGTGAGCGGCGGGGGCTGCACGATGCCGGACAGGCGCGGACTGGTGGTGATCTTCGCGGCGCCGTCACCGCCGTAGTGGCCGATGCGGTAGATGTCGACGCTGAACTCCTGCGGCGGGTCGACGGTGATGTGGAAGTCGATGGCCTCGCCGGGTGCGACCGCACCGGTGGAGGTGAAGCCCTTGATCTGGCGGTGGACGTCGTCGGCCGCGCGGGGGCCGCTGGAGCGGCTGCCCTTCTTCGGAGCCTGATCCGGGTCCTGGTCCACGTACCAGGGGACGACCTGGCCGCTGTCGTCGAAGTACGTCACGTTTCCGCGCAGCCACGGAACGGGGCCCTGCCCGAAGGGATCCGTCACGGCGTGCGCCAGCGCCCCCGACTCCCAGCGGCGGATCTGCTCCGAACCCATGGTTGCTTCCCCTCCCCTTCGCCCCCGTGGTGTGCGTGCTGTGTGGTGGGCTGCGACCTGTGTGGTTCCTTCGTGCTTATGTGTTTGTCGTATGTCGCAAGCCCTTGCCATGTGCGCGAACGGTCCAAGCACATCACATAATGCGCGCACTTCGTCACTGTTCGTTTCGAATTGGCCAGAAGCGGAAGCTGGTGCTCCGGCGGTCAGGCGAGCCGGACCGGCTTCTCGGGTCGTATCCCCAGCTCGGCCAGCCAGGCCCGCAGGGGCGTGGAGTCGCCGTCCTCGATCAGGGTGAGGACCTTGGGCGCCAGGTCGGCGGTGCGTTCGCCGTTGTGGAGGAGGGTCGGGCCGTCCAGCCAGTCCAGGCCCGGTGTCGCGCCCGCGGTGTCCATCGCGGCACAGCAGATCATCGCCGTGAGGTGGTCGGCGAGCAGTTCACGGGCCGTACGCGGGGGCTGGAGGGGGAAGAGGGGAAGGGTCCGGTCGTCCCAGAGGGCTGCGGGGTCCGGGGTGGGCGGGGTGTCCACGGAGCTGGCCGGCGGAGGGGCCGGGGTCGTGGGGGCGGAGGCCGACGGGCTTGGCGTCGCGGTGGCGGCGGCTGAGGTGCCGACGGCCGAGGCGGCGGCGGCCGAAGTGGCGGAGGCCGACGGGCTTGGCGCCGCCGTGGCTTCCTCGCGGGACAGTTCGGCCCTGAGCCGGGCGGCGAGCGTGGCACTGCGGGGGGTCGTACCGGAGAGGTCCTCTTCGTCGTCCGGGGGTCGTTCCGGGCCTCGGGGGGTGAAGGGTGTCTCTCCGGCCTGGTCCGTCAGGTGGTCCAGGACGCGGGACAGGGTCGGGCCGCCGGTGTCGGGGGCCGTGCCTCCCGGGGCCGGGTGGACGCCCATGGCGTCCAGGACGCGGTGGAGCCGGGCCGCGTCGATGCGCCACTTGCGGTCCACGACCTCCTCCGGATACTCGCTCCAGCCCACCGGCGACCAGTCGGGACCGGGCCCCGCCGGGCCTCCGTGGAAGAGGCGGGCGGCGAGCAGGGAGGCCGCCTCGTCGACCGCGCCCGGCTCCTCCAGCAGATCGCAGGCGGGCCGCTCACCGAGACGGGACGCGAAGCCCTCGGCCAGGCGGTCGCGCCGGGACAGCTCCGTGAGCGCCGCCACCACACCGGCGTCCAGCCGGGACGGCCAGCGGCCCATCCGCCAGGCGGGCAGCGCGACCCGGGTCAGCAGCCGGTCCCAGCCCGCGTACGCCAGGCCCACCTGCTCCTGGGCGACGATCCGCAGCCCGTAATCCACAGCCTGTGCACGCTCCGCGGCCGCGGCCGCCACGCCCCGCTCCATCTCGGCGGCGTGCACACGGCAACTGCGCAGCAGCAGCCGGGCCACCCAGCCGACACCGGCCAGGACGGCCCGCGACACCGGCCCGCGTTCCGGCGCCGAGGCCACGGCCACCGCGGCGTCGAGACCCCGGACGAAACGCCGGGCGGCGGCTATGTCCGGGTGCGCCGAGGGGCCCGTACCGGCGACGACCGGAGCGAGGACCGCACGCAGTTCGCCGACCCGCATCCACCACAGGAAGGGGGAGCCGATGACGAGGACCGGCGCGACCGGGTGACGGCGGTGCGCGTGTCCGCCACCGCCCGCTATGTCGTCGTGCTCCTCGGCGGGGGGCGGGCCGTGGGCCCGGTGGGTGCGGTCCTCCAGCCAGCTGTCGCAGTCCGGTGTGAGCGCTATCGCGGAGGGCGTGGGGACATCGAGGCGGTCGGCGAGGTCGCGCACCATCCGGTACAGGTCGGGGGCCGCTTCCTCGGTGATCGGGATGGTCGGGCTCATGGCGGGACGGGCCCGGGCGACGACCAGGGCGATACCGGCGGCGGCGAGCAGCACGAGGACCGCGACGGGCGTCAGGATCCAGCGGGCGGCATCCCAGCCGGGGCCGACGAGACGGCCGGTGGCGGCGCCCGCGAGCAGGATCACGGCGACGGCGGCGGGCAGCAGGGCGACGGCCAGCGCACGGCTGCGCATGCGCAGCACGACGAGTGCCCGTGACCGCGCGGCCTGCGCGCCTGCCTCCACACCCATTCCGGTCACGACCGACCTCACCCCCTCCCCGTTGACCTGACGCTTTCCTTGCTCACTCCCCCACTGTGGCACCGGCCACTGACATCGCAATGTCGGTGGGCCAAGTGCCGGAACGCTTTGCGCCGCACCCTAGTTGGGGCTCCGCCCCACGTCAGCCCGATAGGTCATTGGTCACTCGATGGAATGGCTTTGGGGAGAGGTGGATGACGGACAGCGAGGATCAGGCCCCGCATACCGAAACTTCAGGCCCCGGATCCTGAGACGGATCCGGGGCCTGTGAGGTTCAGCGAGCGGGTCGGATTCCCGCGATGGTGTGATGCCGAGTGCCGGGGTTGACGAGTGGTGGTGACGCCGGGTGCCGGTGGTGACGCCGGGTGCCGGAATCGCCGGTTACGCGCCTGCCGCCTTCGCGGCGATGTCCGTGCGGTGCTGGGAGCCGTCGAGGTGGATGCGGGCGACGGCCGCGTAGGCGCGGTCGCGGGCCTCGGTGAGGTCCTTGCCGGTGGCCGTGACGGACAGGACGCGGCCGCCCGCGCTGACGATCGCGTCACCGTCGCGCTTGGTGCCGGCGTGCAGCACGTAGGCGTGCGGGGCGTCCTGGGCGGCGACCTCGTCGAGACCGGTGATCGGGTCGCCGGTGCGGGGGGTGCCGGGGTAGTTGTGCGAGGCGACGACCACCGTCACGGCCGCGTCGTCGCTCCAGCGCAGCGGCTCCAGGTGGGCGAGGTTGCCGGTGGCCGCGGCCATCAGGAGACCGGCCAGCGGCGTCTTCAGCCGGGCGAGGACGACCTGGGTCTCGGGGTCGCCGAAGCGGGCGTTGAACTCGATCACGCGCACCCCGCGGGAGGTGATCGCGAGACCGGCGTAGAGCAGCCCGGAGAACGGCGTGCCGCGGCGCTTCATCTCGTCCACGGTCGGCTGGAGGACCGTCTGCACCACCTCGTCGACCAGCTTCGGGTCGGCCCACGGCAGCGGCGAGTACGCCCCCATGCCGCCGGTGTTCGGCCCCTCGTCGCCGTCCAGCGCGCGCTTGAAGTCCTGGGCGGGCTGCAGCGGTACGACCGTCTCGCCGTCGGTGACGGCGAACAGGGAGACCTCTGGGCCGTCCAGGTACTCCTCGATGACCACGCGCTCGCAGGCGGCGGCATGGGCCCTGGCCGCCTCGATGTCGTCCGTGACGACGACACCCTTGCCGGCGGCCAGCCCGTCGTCCTTGACGACGTACGGAGCACCGAAGGCGTCGAGGGCCGCGTCGACCTCCTCCGGAGTCGTGCAGACGTACGACCGTGCCGTGGGCACCTCGGCCACCGCCATGACGTCTTTCGCGAAGGCCTTGGAGCCCTCCAGCTGCGCGGCCTGGCCGGACGGGCCGAAGACCGGGATGCCGGCCTCGCGGACGGCGTCGGCGACACCGGCGACGAGCGGCGCCTCCGGGCCGACGACCACGAGGTCCGCGCCGAGCCGCGTGGCCAGCGCGGTGACGGCCGCGCCGTCCAGGGCGTCGACCTGGTGCAGCTCGGCGACCTCCGCGATGCCGGCGTTGCCGGGGGCGCAGTGCAGCGCGGTGACGTCGGGGTCGTGGGACAGGGAGTGGCACAGGGCGTGTTCGCGGGCGCCGCTGCCGATGACGAGGACCTTCACGGGGTCAGCCTAACGGGAGGTGGCGGGTTCCCTTTGTGCGGGCTTCCGAAGGGGGCGGGGATCTTGGGTTGGAGGTTTCTCCAACCCGGGCTCTTCGGCGCTGGTCGCCCGAGGCCCCTTCGACCGGGGCTTCTCCGGCTGCCTCGGGCGCGTAGGGCTCGTCGGCCGCCTAGGGCTCGTTCGAGAACTCCTCCACCACCGTCGCCCCGAGCTCCCGCACGATCAGCTCCTGGCCGGAGAGGGCCGACTCGTCGAGGTCGGGATCGTCGTCCTCGGGGATGTCGTCCTCGACGGAGACGGACCGGGGCGCCGGGGCGGAGGGCTGGGGTACGGGGGCGGTCGGTGCGGGGGCCGCGGCGGAGCCGCGGGTGGGTGCGCTCGACTGCTGGGCTGGGGCGGACGGGGCCGTCGACTGGGAGGGGGCGGAGCGCTGGGCGGTCGCCGTACCGCCGCTACCGCTGCCGGTGCCGGCGGTGTAGCCGCCACCTCCACCGCCGGCGTTGTAGCCGCCACCGCCGCCGTAGCCGCCGGTGCCGCCGTGACCGCCCTGGCCGCCTCCGAACCCGGAAGGGCCGCCCGGGGCCTGCGGCGCGGAGCCGCCGGACGGATCGACGATCGCCTCGATCTTCCACTGGACGTTGAACTGCTCGCCCAGCGCCTGCCGCAGCACGTCCTCACTGCCGCTGCTCAGGAAGTTGTCACGCGCGCCGGCGTTGACGAAGCCGAGCTGGAGGGTGGTGCCGTCGAATCCGGTCACCTGGGCGTTCTGGCTGAGCAGGATCCAGGTGAATCGACGGCGGTTCTTGACCGCTTCCAGGATGTTCGGCCAGAGCATGCGGGGGTCGAGACCGCCGGGCGCCGGGGCGTGGGCGGGGGCCGGAGCGGTCGGTGCCGGGGCCGAGGGCGCCGGTGGGGGGCTGCTGGGTGTGGGCGCGCTCGGAGCAGGGGTGCTCTGAGCTGGGGTGCTCGCTGCCGGGGGGTTCGACGCGGGTGTGGGTGCGCCCGAGCTGGCCGTGGGCCAGCCGCCCGGGCGACGGCCGCTGCCGGCGGAGGCCGCGGTGGGCCAGGCACCGGGGGCCGGGGCGGAGGCGGCTGCGGGAGCGTCGGAGGGAGCGGGAGACTGAGCGGGCGGTGTCCGGGGCGGCTGGGCAGGCTGGGCCTGGGCAGGCTGGGCGCGCCCGCCGTCGGTGGGGCCGGAGGTCGGCGCGGGCTCGGCGGGAGCGGGCGGGCCCGAGACCGCCGACTGCTGGGCCTCCTGGCGTGCCGCAGCGGGGGCTTGCGCAGGCCCGCCCGCGGCCGGCGCGTGACCGCCACTGCCGCTGCCGACACCGGGCCCGCCGGGGGCCCCGGGGGACCCGCCGCCCGGCGCTCCAGAGGCGCGGACCGCCGCCCGGGCCGCGGCCGGACCGCCACCCGGCGGCACGGGAGCGGCCGCCGGAGCAGCCGCCGCTGCCCCATGCCCCTCCGGCCCTGGCGCGTACCCCATGGCGGGCATGCCGGCGGGCCCCTGCGAGGAGAAGTTCACGCCGCGCTCGATCCGGTCCAGACGGGCCATGACGGACCGCTCGTCGCCGTAGGCGGCGGGGAGCAGGACGCGCGCGCAGATCAGCTCCAGCTGGAGACGGGACGAGTGGGCGCCGCGCATCTCGGTCAGGCCCTCGTTGACCAGGTCGGCGGCCCGGCTCAGCTCGGCGGCGCCGAAGGTGCCGGCCTGGGCCTGCATGCGCTCGACGACGTCGGCGGGGGCGTCGATGAGCCCCTTCTCGGCCGCGTCCGGGACGGCGGCGAGGATCACCAGGTCACGCAGGCGCTCCAGCAGGTCGGCGACGAACCGACGCGGGTCGTTCCCGCCCTCGATCACGCGGTCGACGACCTCGAAGGCCGCGGACCCGTCACCGGTGGCGAAGGCCTCGACGACGGAGTCGAGGAGGGAGCCGTCGGTGTATCCGAGCAGGGCGGTGGCCATGGCATACGTCACACCGTCCGCCGCGGCGCCGGCCAGCAGCTGGTCCATGACGGACATGGAGTCACGCACGGACCCGCCACCGGCGCGCACGACGAGGGGGAGGACACCGTCCTCGACCGGGATGGCCTCCTTCTGGCACACCTCGGCGAGGTACTCCCGCAAGGTCCCGGGCGGAACGAGCCGGAACGGGTAGTGATGGGTCCGCGACCGGATGGTCCCGATGACCTTCTCGGGCTCGGTGGTCGCGAAGATGAACTTGAGATGCTCCGGCGGCTCCTCGACGACCTTCAGCAGCGCGTTGAAACCGGCCGACGTGACCATGTGGGCCTCGTCGATGATGTAGATCTTGTACCGGCTGCGGGCAGGTCCGAAGAAGGCCTTCTCGCGCAGGTCACGGGCGTCGTCCACGCCACCGTGGGAAGCGGCGTCGATCTCGATGACGTCGATGGAACCGGGTCCGTTGCGCGCGAGGTCCTGACAGGACTGGCACTCACCGCACGGCGTGGGGGTAGGGCCCTGCTCGCAGTTCAGACACCGCGCCAGGATCCGCGCACTGGTCGTCTTGCCACAGCCGCGCGGCCCGCTGAACAGGTACGCGTGGTTGACCCGGTTGTTGCGCAGCGCCTGCTGCAACGGGTCGGTGACGTGCTGCTGCCCGATGACCTCGGCGAAGGTCTCCGGGCGATAGCGGCGGTACAGAGCGAGAGACGACACGCATACGAGGTTATAGGCGCCCACTGACAACGGACCCCGCCACCGGAGGCCGGAACGCAAACGCCCCCCACGCACCCGCCAGAGCCAACCTACCCTTGCTGCCTTCCGGCCCTGGGGGAGTTCAGTCAGATAGCGCCGCGTGAGGGGCTGCGCCAAGGCTACCTGATGTCTGGGGCAGGGAACGAGTTCGCGAGCACTCCTCTCGGTCATGTAATGTTTCCGGCGGAGGATTCGCCTAGAGGCCTAGGGCGCACGCTTGGAAAGCGTGTTGGGGGCAACCCCTCACGAGTTCGAATCTCGTATCCTCCGCCAGTGCCTCACCGGGCACGATGTCGAAGGGCCCCACCGCTTGCGGTGGGGCCCTTCGACGTGCGTGGTTGCAGTTCTCGACGGCTGGAAGATCCCGGCCTGTCTCGCCCGTGCTCACGCCGGCTTCTCCGGCTTCTCCGGGGCGATCTCCTCGATCAGGTCCTCGACCAGCTTCCTGATGTCGTCGCGGATCGGGCGGACCGCCTCGACGCCCTGGCCGGCCGGGTCCTCCAGCTGCCAGTCCAGGTAGCGCTTGCCGGGGAAGACCGGGCAGGTGTCGCCGCAGCCCATGGTGATGCAGATGTCCGACTCCTCGACCGCGTCGACCGTCAGGATCTTCGGGGTCTCGGAGGAGATGTCGATGCCGACCTCCCGCATCGCTTCGACGGCGGCGGGGTTGACCTGGTCGCCCGGGTCGGAGCCGGCGGAGCGGACCTCGACGCGGTCCCCGGCCAGGTGGCTCAGCCACGCCGCGGCCATCTGGGAACGGCCCGCGTTGTGGACACAGACGAAGAGCACGGAGGGCTTGTCGGACATCAGAGGTCTCTCTTGTCTCACGACGGCATCAGGAGCGAATGACATCAGCACCCGATGGTGTCAGCCACCGCCGGCGTGACAGTATCAGCGCATGCTGACGTCAGTCGACACTGATCTGATGCGGGCTCTGGCCGACCCGCTTCGGCTCCGGATCGTGACCCTGCTCGCCGAAGAGACGCTGTGCACCACCCACCTGGTGGAGGAGACCGGTGCCCGGCAGACCAACCTCTCCAACCATCTGAGAGTGCTGCGCGAGGCCGGGGTCGTCGAGACCGAGCCTTGCGGCCGATGGACCTACTACAAGCTCAGGCCGGACGTCATCGCCCAGCTCGCCGGGCAGCTCGCCGACCTGGCCGCGGTCGCTCGCACCGCCGCCGACAACAAGAGGGCCTGCCCGTGACCTCCACCGAAGCGCCCGCGACCACCGAGGAGCCCTCGGTCGCCGCGAAGCTGTCGACGCTCGACCGCTTCCTCGCCGTATGGATCCTGCTCGCCATGGCCCTCGGCCTCGGGCTCGGCCGGCTGATCCCCGGCCTGGACGACGCCCTGGCGAAGGTGGAGATCGGTGGCATTTCGCTGCCCATCGCCGTCGGATTGCTGATCATGATGTATCCGGTCCTGGCGAAGGTCCGCTACGACAAGCTCGACGCTGTCACCGGCGACCGGAGGCTGATGGTGTCGTCGCTGGTCATCAACTGGGTCCTCGGCCCGGCCGTGATGTTCGCGCTGGCGTGGACCTTCCTGCCGGACCTGCCCGAGTACCGCACCGGCCTGATCATCGTGGGCCTGGCGCGCTGCATCGCCATGGTCGTCATCTGGAACGACCTCGCCTGCGGCGACCGCGAAGCCGCGGCCGTCCTGGTCGCCCTCAACTCGGTCTTCCAGGTCGTCGCCTTCGGCCTGCTGGGCTGGTTCTACCTCGACCTGCTGCCCGGCCGGCTCGGCCTCGGCGACGGCGAACATCTCGACATCTCCCTGTGGAAGATCGCGCTGAACGTCGTCATCTTCCTCGGCATCCCGCTGCTGGCCGGGTTCCTCACCCGCCGCGTCGGCGAGAGGAGGCTCGGCCGCGACACGTACGAGAACACCTTCCTGTCGAGGATCGGCCCGTGGGCGCTGTACGGACTGCTCTTCACGATCGTCGTCCTCTTCGCGCTGCAGGGGAAGACGATCACCTCGCAGCCGCTGGACGTCGCCCGCATCGCCCTGCCGCTGCTCGTCTACTTCGCCGTGATGTGGTTCGGCAGCTTCGCCCTCGGCAAGGCCATCGGTCTGGCCTACGACCGCACCGCCACGCTCGCCTTCACCGCGGCGGGCAACAACTTCGAGCTGGCCATCGCGGTCGCCATCGCCACCTTCGGCGTGACCTCCGGGCAGGCGCTGTCCGGTGTGGTCGGGCCGCTGATCGAGGTGCCGGTGCTGGTCGCGCTCGTGCATGTGTCCCTGGCCTGGCGGCGCAGGTTCGCGCGGTGGACGGAGCGGAGTCACGGCCCGCACAACCTCTTCTAACCTCTTCCTGTGCCAGCCTCCCGCCTGCATCGCGTCGCCGTCCTGGTGCTCAAGGGTGCGAAGCCGCTCGATGTCGGAATTCCCGCGCAGGTCTTCACGACCCGCGCGAGCATGCCGTACGAGGTGCGGGTGTGCGGGGCGACACCCGGTGTCGTGACCGGCGGCGACGGCCTCGCGTACTACGTCGCCCACGGCCTCGACGCCCTTGCGTGGGCCGACATCGTCTTCGTCCCCGGCTACCGGTTCCCGGACCGCGACGACCCGCCGCAGGCCGTCCTCGACGCACTGATCGCGGCGCACGACCGGGGTGCGCGGCTCGCCGCCATCTCGACGGGCGCCTTCGCGCTCGCCGCCACAGGCCTGCTCGACGGCAGGCGCGCCACGACGCACTGGCACTACACACGAGCCCTCATGGCCAGGCATCCGCTCGTCCAGGTCGACGAGAACGTGCTGTTCGTCGACGAGGGCAGCCTGCTCACCTCGGCCGGCGCCGCCTCCGGCATCGACCTGTGCCTGCACATCCTGCGCGCCGACCACGGGGTGGCCGCGTCCAACCACGCGGCCCGCCGTCTGGTCGCGGCCCCCTACCGCAGCGGCGGCCAGGCCCAGTACGTGCCGCGCAGCGTCCCCGAGCCGCTCGGCGAGCGCTTCGGCGCCACCCGCGAGTGGGCGCTGCGCCACCTCGGCGAGCCCCTCACCCTCGACGTACTGGCGCGGCAGGCCGGGGTGTCGCCGCGTACGTTCTCCCGGCGCTTCGTCGAGGAGACCGGCTACACGCCGATGCAGTGGGTGCTGCGCGCCCGCATCGACCTGGCCCGCGAACTGCTCGAGCGGTCGAAGCGGAGTGTCGAGCAGATCGCCGCGGACGTCGGTCTCGGTACCGGCGCGAACCTGCGCCTGCACTTCCAGCGCGTCCTCGGCACCACCCCGAGCGAGTACCGGCGAACTTTCACCCGGGGCGAGTAGCACCGTGGCGGGATCCCCTTGAACCTCCTGGCGGGGTCCCTTGACCCCCTGGCGGGGTTTTCGTGAACCCCTTGGCGGGATCCTTTTGAACCGTGGCGATCGCGCCACTGTCCGCGGCGTGAGCCGCGCGCGAGCCTGGTGGTGAAGGGAAGGGACATCACTCATGACTCGCATCGCCATCAACGGATTCGGCCGCATCGGACGCAATGTGCTGCGCGCCCTGCTGGAACGCGACAGCGCCCTGGAGATCGTCGCCGTCAACGACCTCACCGAGCCCGCCACGCTCGCCCGGCTGCTCGCCTACGACAGCACCGCCGGCCGGCTCGGGCGTCCGGTGACCGTCGACGGGGACGTCCTCGTCGTCGACGGCCGTCGGATCACGGTGCTGGCCGAGCGCGAACCGGCGCAACTGCCGTGGGCCGACCTCGGCGTCGATGTCGTCCTGGAGGCGACGGGCCGTTTCACCTCGGCCGAGGCCGCCCGCGCGCACCTCGACGCGGGCGCGAAGAAGGTGCTCGTCAGCGCGCCGTCGGACGGCGCCGACGTCACGCTCGCGTTCGGGGTCAACACCGAGGCCTACGACCCGGACCTGCACACGATCGTCTCGAACGCCTCCTGCACGACCAACGCGCTCGCTCCGCTGGCCTGGGTGCTCGACGAACTCGCCGGTATCGAGCACGGCTTCATGACGACGGTGCACGCCTACACGCAGGAGCAGAACCTTCAGGACGGTCCGCACCGCGACGCCCGCCGTGCCCGTGCCGCCGGGGTCAACATCGTGCCGACCACGACCGGCGCCGCCAAGGCGATCGGCCTGGTGCTGCCGAACCTCGACGGCAAGCTGTCGGGCGACTCGATCCGCGTACCGGTGCCGGTGGGCTCGATCGTCGAACTCAACACGACCGTCGCCCGCGACGTGACGCGCGACGACGTGCTGGCGGCCTACCGGAACGCGGCAGAGGGACGGCTCGCCGGCATCCTCGAGTACTCCGAGGATCCGCTCGTCTCCTCCGACATCACCGGCAACCCGGCCTCGTCGATCTTCGACTCCGCCCTCACCCGTGTCGACGGCCGCCACGTGAAGGTCGTCGCCTGGTACGACAACGAGTGGGGCTTCTCGAACCGCGTGATCGACACGCTGGAGTTCCTCGCCACCCGCTGAAGATTCGACTCGCGGGTCGGACTGCGGCCGGCAGTCAGACTGCGGCCGGCGCGATGGTCAGCAGCTTGCCCATCGCGGCCAGCACGGACGGCTCGACCCGGTAGTAGACCCAGGTGCCGCGCCGCTCGGAGGTGAGCAGCCCCGCCTCCTTGAGCTTCTTCAGGTGGTGGGAGACGGTCGGCTGGGAGACGCCGACGTCGGAGATGTCGCACACGCACGCCTCGCCGCCCTCGTGCGAGGCCACCGCCGAGAACAGCCGCAGCCGCACCGGATCACCCAGGGCCTTGAACATCCGGGCGGCCGTCTCGGCCTCCTCGGCGGTGAACGGGCGCTCGGTGAGCGGCGGGCAGCACGGCGCCACAGCCTCGGCACCTTCGGGTTCCAGCAGCGGCAGCACCTTCGTATTCGACATGCATCTATGTTGACACACGTCGAACCAAGCGAAGAAGGAGGAACCAAGAGGCTTCGATTTCGATGAACGTCTATGTTGACGCTTGTCGAAGCAGGTGTCATGCTGGCTCCACAGGTCATCGACGAACGTCGAAGCAAGGGGAGTCTCGTGGCCGTGTCCATCAAGAACGTGCCCACCACCGACGAGCCGCCCGTCGTGGTCATCGGCGCCGGCCCGGTCGGCCTGGCCGCCGCCGCCCGCCTCGTCGAGCGCGGTGTCGAACCCCTGGTCCTGGAAGCCGGGCCGTCGGCCGGCACCGCCGTACGGGAGTGGTCACACGTGCGGCTGTTCTCCCGCTGGGCAGAAATCACCGACCCCGCCGCCGAGAAGCTCCTCGCCCCGACCGGCTGGGTCCGCCCCGACGGCGCCGCGTATCCCACCGGCGGTGACTGGGCGAAGCAGTACCTCCAGCCCCTCGCCGACGTCCTCGGCGACAAGGTCCGCTACGGCGCCACCGTCACCGGCGTCGCCCGCGCCGGACGCGACCGCGTCGTCGGCTCCGGCCGCGACGAGCAGCCCTTCGCCGTGCACATCCTGTCGGCCGACGGCCGCGAGGAACGGATCAGCGCCCGCGCGGTCATCGACGCCTCGGGCACGTGGTCCCTCCCCGGCCCGCTGGGCGCCGACGGTCTGCCCGCCCTCGGCGAGAAGGCCACCGCCGGACGCATCTCCTACCGCATCCCCGACCTGGGCGACCCCGCCGTCCGCGCCCGGTACGCGGGTCGGCGCACCGCCGTGGTCGGCTCCGGCGCCTCCGCCTTCACGGCCCTCGCCGTCCTCGCCGACCTCGCGAAGGAGGAGCCGGGCACGCACGCGGTGTGGATCCTGCGCCGCGGCATCACCGGCTCGACGTTCGGCGGCGGCGAGGCCGACCAGCTGCCCGCGCGCGGCGCCCTCGGCCTGCGCGCCAAGGCCGCGGTGGACGAAGGCCGCGCGAGCGCGGTCACCGGGTTCCGTACGCAGGCCGTCGAGCGGGACGGTGCCAGGGCGGTCCTGGTCGCCGAGGACGGGCGCCGCCTGGACCCGGTCGACGAGCTGATCGTCCTGACCGGTCTCCGTCCGGACCTGTCCTTCCTCTCCGAGCTCCGCCTCGGCCTGGACGACCGCCTCCAGGCGCCCACCGCCCTGGCCCCGCTCATCGACCCCGACGTCCACTCCTGCGGCACCGTCCACCCGCACGGCGTGAACGAGCTCTCCCACCCGGAGCAGGGCGTCTACCTGGTCGGCATGAAGTCCTACGGCCGCGCGCCCACATTCCTCGCGATGACCGGCTACGAGCAGGTCCGCTCCGTCACCGCCGCGATCGCCGGAGACCGTGCGGCCGCCGAGCGGGTCGAGCTGACCCTGCCTCAGACCGGCGTGTGCGGCGGGGCCGGCCTGTTCGACGAGCCCGGCACCGCCCCGGCTGAGAACGGAGGCTGCTGCGCCACTCCGGTCACCGCGCAGACCGGCACCGGCACGCCGGCCACCGCCTCCAGCGGCTGCTGAACTCCCCGCCCACTCCAGGAGGTTCCGCCATGACGTCCCGTGTCCAGCTCGCCCTCCGTGTCCCCGACCTCGCCGAATCCGTGGCCTTCTACACGAAGCTCTTCGGTGCGGAGCCCGCCAAACTCCGCGACGGCTACGCGAACTTCGCCATCGCCGAGCCGCCGCTGAAGCTCGTTCTCATCGAGGGCACCGCAGGAGAGACGACCCGCATGGACCACCTCGGCGTCGAGGTCGAGACGACCGAGGCGGTGCACGCCGCCACCGCCCGCCTGGGCGAGGCGGGCCTGACCACCGACGTGGAGAACGACACGACCTGTTGCTACGCCGTCCAGGACAAGGTCTGGGTCCACGGCCCCGGCCAGGAACCCTGGGAGGTGTACGTCGTCAAGGCCGACGCCGACTCGCCGGCCAGGCAGCAGGACAGCACCTGCTGCAGCGAGCCGGCCTCGGTCGGACCCGGTGGCCTCTGAGCGTCTGCGGACGGTCAGTTGCAGCAGTCGCAGCCCGGGCGACAGCCGCACACACCGTCCGCGTCAGCACCGATGACCGGCGCGGCGGGAACCGACGGCGCGCAGCAGCCCTTGCCCTGCCAGGCGTCGCGGCCCTCCTTGAGGGCGATGGCCGCGATGACGAGGGCGGCGATGGGGTCGGCCCACGACCACCCCTGGGTGGCGTTGAGCACCAGGCCGACCAGGAGCACTGCTGAGAGGTACGTGCACAGCAGCGTCTGCTTGGAGTCGGCGACCGCGCTGGCGGAGCCGAGTTCACGGCCCGCGTGGCGTTGGGCCGCTGACAGGAACGGCATGACCGCGAGGGAGAGGGCGGCGAGCACGATGCCGGGAAGGGAACGCTCCGCCTCCCCCGCCCCGGCCCCGGTCAGCGCGCGGACGGCGTCGACGGTGACGTAGGCGGCGAGCGCGAAGAACGACACCGCGATGATCCGCAGGACCGTCTTCTCCCGGGCCTCGCGCACGGCGTGCTCGCGGGCGGAGAACTGCCAGGCCACCGCGGCGGCGGAGGAGACCTCGATGGCCGAGTCCAGGCCGAAGCCGATCAGGGCGGTCGAGGAGGCGAGAGTGCCGGCGGTGATGGCGACGACCGCCTCGATGACGTTGTAGGTGATCGTCGCCGTGACCAGCAGACGTATCCGACGGGCGAGCACGTCCCGGCGGGCCGGGGAAGGCCCGAGGGATGTCGCGGTCATCAGCAGCAGCCCTTGTCGCCGGCCTCCGCACAGGTGCGGTCGGTCTCGACGGCGACCACGGCCGCACGCAGGTCGTCCAGCGCGTGACCGAGACGCTCGTCGGCCAGTTCGTAGCGGGTACGGCGGCCGTCGGGCACGGTGACGACCAGTCCGCAGTCGCGCAGGCACGCGAGGTGGTTGGAGAGCCGGGTGCGCGAGATGCCGAGGGTGTCGGCGAGATCGGCGGGGTAGACCGGGGCCTCGCGCAGCGCGAGCAGGATGCGGCAGCGGATCGGATCCGCGAGCGCGCGGCCGAAGCGGGCCAGCACTTCGATGTCGGGGGCAAGAGTCAGCACAGCGCGAGAGTACATGGATTCCTGAATTCAGGAAACCGTGGATCATCGACCAGCCCGCCTTCTTCCACCGGATGCGTCGCGGTGAGATCATCGCGTCGTCTCGGCGCGCTTCGGGAGGGCGAATGGGTCTTGCCTCGGCGGAGGTCGTGCTGCACGCGGCCGGGAAGTGCGAGGACGGATACGGCGGGTGGGCTGCGGTCCTGACGTACGGAGCTCACCAGCGCGAGATGAGCGGCAGCGGCAACGGCACCGGCGTGACGTCCCACCGGATGGCGTTGACGGCCGTCGTGGAAGGGCTCACGGCGCTGACCCGCCCGTCGCGGGTACGGATCTGCGTGGCCGACGAGGCCCTGCACGAGAAGCGCGCCAAGCGCCGCCCGCCCGACGAGCCGGACCTGTGGCAGAGGCTGCGTCCGCTGCTCGCCCGGCACCACGTCGAATGGACGGAGCCCGGCTCCTGGGCCGGCGTGGACGACGAGGACAGCGAGTACGACGGGGACGGCGAAGGCGACGCGTACGACGAGTGGGCGGCCGAGGGGCCCTGCGACCTGGCCGCCGAACTGGCTTTTCACCAGCACCGAGGCGAGGCGGTCAGGGCGGGAGCGCAGGGCGAGGGGAACACACTGGCCGTCGCGGTGGCGCGGTTCCTGGCCGAGCGGTGGGACGACATGCACGCGTTCGAGGCCGCCGACGACGTCATCTCGACGCTGCGTTTCAGTATCGGCTGGTACGGCGACACGCCGTTCACCGAGATGGCGCCCGCCGAGATCGTCGATGAGCTGGGCCCCTTCTTCAGCAGCACCCTGCCCCACAAGCAGCACGCGTCGCCCCACGAACTCCGGGCGGCGAAACGCGTGGTGACGGACCTGCTGAACTGGCTGGTCGCGAACGGCCACGTCGACGCCGACGCGGCCCGGGACCGCCTGGAGGACATCGACATCACCGTGGACGAGCGGGCCTGCCTCAAGGAGTTCGTCGACGCGTTCGGCGACGACGATCTCGTGCCCTGGCCCGACCGCTCCCGCGTCGAGGAGAGCGTCGACTGCCAGTACCTGACGATCGCGGAAGTGGCCGGCAGGTCCCTCACGTTCAAGGACCACGACGGATACGACGAGGACGACTGCCCGGTGGTGGGCCCGGTCCCGGTCCGCCCCGAGATCGCCGCCCAGGCCCGGACCGGCTGGCGGATCCTGCTGTCCGCGGTGAAGGTACGGGGGCAGTGGAGACTCGTCGAGGTGGTCAGCGGGGATCCGTAGGAACCGGGTCAGTTCTCGGTGTCGTCCGACCCGCGTGGCCAGATCGCGAGCGCGATCAGCTACGCCGACCGGTCCGACGCCGGCCACACGTACGGCAGGTCGTCCGGGACTCCGGGGAACAGGGCCGCGTAGGTGGTGGGGTCCTTGCGGACGAGGGCCGAGCGGTGGCTGTGGTGGAAGCGGGCGTCGCCCAGCCAAGGGGGCAGTTCGCCCTCGACCGCCAGGACGTGCTGGTCGCGGACCGGGGCGTGCGGGCGGATCGCCGCGAGGTCGGCGACCAGGGTGGCCGCGCAGCTGTCCTGGTGGCCCTGTTCGCGCCAGACGCGGCAGATCTCCAGGCCGTACCGGACGAGTGCCTCCTCGTATCCGGCCCACATCCGGACCGCCGGGTGGTGGCGCCAGCCGTACCCCGGTACGACCAGGCCGCGCAGCACCTGCAGCGCCTCGACCCGCTGTTTGCCGAGCCGGCGGCGGTCCAGGACCAGGGCCGAGTCCCGGAAGCCGGGGTAGGGGAGGAAGGTCTGCACGCCGTCCCGTCCTGGGTGCCTACCGCTCCGCGCCGGTGCGGGGGGTGCCGCTCGGGCGGCGGCGGCCGAGGGCCAGAGCCAGGGCGATCATCGCGACGCCCAGCGCGAAGTGCAGCCAGTCGTCCGCGGTGTCGAGGGGGACGAAGTTGGCGTCGCTGTCGTTGCCGACGGACAGGCCGTAGACCCACAGCACCAGGTAGACGGCGCCGCCGACGAGCAGGTACGAGTACGCACCGGCGGCCGTGCCGGCGAGGGCCAGGCCGATCAGACCGTAGACCAGGTGCACGAGGTTGTGCAGGACCGATATCTGGAACACGCCCAGCAGCTCGGCGCCCGACTCGTGGGAGGCGATCTCCATCGAGCCGTAGTCGGTGGTGACGCCGGGGATGAATCCCAGCACGCCGACCAGGAGGAAGACGAAGCCCACCAGCTGGGCGGCCCGTTGCACGGGCGCCGCGGCGGCCCGGTGGGAAGGGTGTGTGGTCATGGCCGGTGGATCCTCACTGGGGAGGCAGGGTCTGTTCCGCCCAGATGGTCTTGCCCGTGGGGCCCTGGCGCGTGCCCCAGCGCGCGGTCAGCTGGGCCACGAGGAGCAGACCGCGCCCGCCCTCGTCGTAACCGCGGGCGCGCCGCAGGTGGGGAGCGGTGTTGCCGCCGTCGGAGACCTCGCAGATCAGGGTGTTGTCGTGGATCAGACGGAGCTGGATCGGCGGCCCCGCGTGCCGGATGGCGTTGGTGACGAGTTCGCTGACGACCAGTTCGGTGACGAAGGCCGCGTCGGACAGCCCCCACCTCTCCAGCTGCGCCACCACGTCCTTGCGGGTCTGGGCGACCGCGGACGGGTCGTCCGGCACCGCCCAGGTGGCGACCTGGCTCGCGTCGAGCGCGCGGGTGCGGGCGACGAGCAGGGCCACGTCGTCGGCCGGGCGCTGCGGCAGCAGGTCGGCCAGCACGGTGTCGCACAGGGCGTCCAGCGAGGGCGCCACGGGGGTGCCCCCTGCTCGAACGAAGCCGAGAGCTTGTGGGCGGGCGAGGGCCTCGAGCAGCCGGTGGACGCCGGCGTCGGGGTCCCGGTCCCGGTTCACGACCAGGCCGTTGGTGTAGAGGACGATCAGGCTGCCCTCGGGCAGGACGACCTCGGTGGCCTCGTGGGGCAGGCCGCCCACGCCGAGCGGGGGCGCGGCCTGCAGGTCGACCAGCTCGACCCTCCCGTCGGGCCGCACCACGGCCGGCATCGGATGCCCGGCCGCGGCGAAGCAGCAGCGCCGCGACACGGGGTCGTACACGGCGTACAGGCAGGTCGCGCCCACGTCCCCGGAGGTCTCCGCGCCCTCCCCGTCCTCCCCCTCCACGTTCAGCCGGACGACGAGGTCGTCCAGGTGTGTGAGGAGCTCGTCGCTCGGCAGGTCGATGTCGGCGAGGGTGCGTACGGCCGTGCGCAGCCGGCCCATGGTCGCGGAGGCGTGCAGGCCGTGGCCGACGACGTCGCCGACGACCAGGGCCACCCGCGCCCCGGAGAGGGGGATGACGTCGAACCAGTCGCCGCCGACACCGGCGTGCCCGCCCGTCGGCAGATAGCGGGACGCGACCTCGACCGCCGCCTGCCGGGGCAGCCGCTGCGGCAGCAGGCTGCGCTGGAGCGTGACGGCCGTGGCGCGCTCCAGCGTGTAGCGGCGGGCATTGTCGATGCTGACCGCGGCCCGGGCCGCCAGTTCCCCGGCCAGGACCAGGTCGTCGTGCCGGAAGGTCTCGGGGTTGCGGTACCGGAGGAAGAACGCGACTCCCAGCGTGATGCCGCGGGCGGCGAGCGGCACGGTCATCACCGAGTGGATGCCGAACGCCCTGATCCGCGCGGCGCGCTCCGGGTCGTGCGCGAGCCACGCCGTGAACGCCGGGTCGGTCACCTCGTGCAGGGTGGCGCGTCCCGCGCGCAGGCTCTCGTAGGGCGCCGAGCCCTCCGGGTAGGAGTCCACCTGGCCGGCCGCCACGGCCGCCTCCGGGGCCCCGGGGGTCACGGACCGCAGCGCCGCCCGCCGCAGCAGCAACGGGCCGTCCGCCGGAAGGACCTGGGCGGGCGGTTCGGGTACGTCGTCCAGCGCGGCGAGCAGATCGACGCTGACGAAGTCGGCCAGGGCCGGGACGGTCACGTCCGTCAGCTCCTGGGCCGTGCGCCGCACGTCGAGCGTGCCGCCGATGCGCCGGCCGGCCTCGGCGATCAGCTGGAGCCGCTTGCGGGCCCAGAACTGTTCCGACATGTCGTGCGCGGAGAGGCAGACGCCCTGGATCGTGCCCTCGGCGTCCCGCAGCGCGGACTCGAAGACCGACCAGGCGTGCTCGCGGGTCTCGCCCGGGGCGCGCAGATAGTTCTCCTCGTACTGCGGCTCGCCGGTCCGCAGCACCCTGGCCATGCTGCGTTCCGCCCGCTCACCGGCCTCGTTGTCGACGATCTCGGACACGCGCAGGCCCAGCATCTCCTCCTCGGTGAGCGCCATGGCCCGCTCCATGCCCTCGTTGGCCCGCCGGAGCCGGAGCCGGGTGTCGTAGATCGCCAGGGCGCAGCACGGGGACTGGGTGAAGCTCCAGCTCACGAGGGATTCGTCGAGGGCGGGCCGGGGCTGCCGGCGGGTCAGGGCGGAGAGGAGGAGCCATGCGGGGTCGCCGGTGCCGGGCGCCCTGTGGTGGGCGAGGACACTGACGGTGAGCTTCCGGCCGTCGTGGTGGCGGAGCGCGACGTCGCCGTTCCACCGGGGCAGTCCGGAGAGCGTGGGCAGGCCGCCCCGGACCGGGATCGGCTCGGCCAGCAGATCCGCGGCGCGGCGTCCGGTCATCTGCCGGGCCGGGTACCCGAGGAGCCGCTCGGCGCCCGTGTTCCAGCCGGTCACCCTGCCCTGCTCGTCGAGGGTGACGCGGGCGGTCAGGGGCTCGCCGACGAGGTCCGCGAGATCCGCGAGGGCTTCGGAGGATTCGGTTTCCGTTCCGCGCGACCGGCCGGCTCGGCCGGCGGTGACGGGCTGCTCCATGATCGGTCATCTCGCTCTGGAGGCTCTGGAGGAGAATCAGCGCCGATCCTGAGATTCAGCAGTGATCCTGGATCGATCCCAGATGTATGGGGCTCATGCCCTGATTACCCCTATTGTGGCAGTTCTTACCGTGCCGCCAAGGCCCGGCCGGGAGCCTGCCGCAGCCCGGCCCGGGTAACCGGTCCCCCATGGGCGAGATCCTGGTGGGCACGTGCTCCTGGACGGACCGGGCCCTGGTCGGCAGCGGCTGGTATCCGGTGGGGCGGCGGGACGCCGAGGGGCGGTTACGGCACTACGCCGAGCGGTTCCCGGTCGTCGAGGTCGACGCCTCGTACTACGCGCTGCCGAGCGAGCGGAACAGCCGGCTGTGGGCCGAGCGGACACCGGACGGGTTCGCGTTCGACGTGAAGGCGTTCTCGCTGCTGACCGGGCACCCCACCAGGGAGGCGGCGATGCCGGCCGGGCTGCCCGCCGATCACCGGGACCCCGCCGTGCTCGACGAGGTGTGGGCGCGGTTCGTGGCCGGGATCGAGCCGCTGCGGCGGACCGGGCGGCTCGGGAGCGTGCTGTTCCAGTTCCCGCCGTGGTTCCGGCCCGGGGAGCGGGCGGAGGCGTTCCTCCACGAGTGCGCCGAGCGGACGCGCGGGTGGCCCGTCGCCGTGGAGTTCCGGCACCCCTCGTGGTGGGAGCCGGGCCGAGCGGAGGCGACGTGCGCCCTGCTCACCCGGTACGGCATGGCCGCGGTCGCCGTCGACATGACGCAGACGCTGCCCTCCTCGATGCCACCTGTCACGCCCGTCACCTCGCCCCGGCTGTCCGTCGTACGGTTCCACGGACGCAGCACCGCCTGGGGGACCGGCAGCAAGGAGGACCGGTTCCGGTACGGGTACGGCGAGGACGAACTCGCCGAGTGGCTGCCCCGCGTGCGCCGGCTGGCCGAGCGGACCGAACAGGTGCACGTCCTGTTCAACAACTGCTGCGGCGATGCCGCCGTCCGTGCCGCCGAGTGCATGACCCGGCTCCTCGACGGCGACCCGCCGGCGGCGAGGCTGCCTAGGGCACGATCCGCACCTGCTTCTCGACCGTCACCTGGTCCACGTCCGACACCCGCACGGTCGTCTTCATCGTCCAGGTCCCGGCGAGGGGCAGGTTGACGGAGTTGGCGCTCCAGTAGCCGCCGACGTCGGTGAGTCCGGCGTCGATCGGGCCGACCTTCCGGGAGGGGAGGGTGAAGGTGATGCGGACCTCGGGGACGACGATCAGACCCTTGTCGGCGCCGTAGACCACGGCCTGGACGCCGTTCTCACCGACGCGGGCCGGGTCCAGGGTGACCTGCACCGTGCCGCGGCCGGACAGGGTGCCGGTGCTTCCGCCCGTGTCGAAGGGCACCGTGGTGAGGGTCGTGGGCGGCAGCGCGCCCGCCGGAGTTCGCTGCGCGGCCTCGGCCTGCGCACGGCCCGGCAGTGTGGCGGTGAGCAGTGTCGTGATCAGCAACACCACGGCGGCGACGGCGACTTCGACGAGGACGGAGCGGCGCAGACCGCGACGCCGGGTGTCCGCGTCGCCGGACTCGGGAGCCGGCTCCGACGGCCCCTCCGGTTTCTCCGCCGCTTCCGGTTCCTGCCTCTCCTCCGTCTCCTTGGTCTCCTCCGGTTCCGCGGCCCCTGCCGCGGGCTCCCCCGGCCCTTCCGACTGGGCCCGCGCGCCCACGCCGACCGGCTGCGGGACCCGTTCCGGTACGGCCGTCCGGGCGGCGGCGGCCGGTGCCGCGAGGCGGGCCGTCCACCGGCGTGAGTACCCGGCCGCCAGCAACAGCGCGGTCACCGCGACCAGTTTGGCGAGCAGCAGCCGGCCGTACGACGTGCCGGTCAGCGCGCCGAGGGAGCCGAGGCCGCGCCAGGACTGGTAGAGGCCGGTGACGGCCAGGACGGTCACCGACGTGAAGGCGATCCGGGAGAAGCGGGGCACGACCTCCGTCAGGGCGTCGACGGAGGCCCGGCGCAGGGTCAGGAGCAGCGCCACGAGGCCGCCGAGCCAGACGCCCGTCGCCACCAGGTGCAGCACGGACGACGTCATCGCCAGCGGGACCTGGATCCCGGCGGAGGCGTGCTCGGCCGCGGCCCAGGTCAGCGCCAGGGCGACGGCCAGGGCCGCGCCCACCGCCCGCATCACGGGCTCCTGGCGGTCGCGGTGCCGGGGCAGCCGGAGCAGGAAGGCGGCGGTCAGCAGGAGGACGGCCAGCCTGGCGAGCAGGGCCAGGCCCGGGCGGCTGGTCAGGGTGCGTTCGAGGGCGGAGAGGTCGAAGGCCGTGGCCGGGCCCGCGCCCGTCTCGTACGGGGCGCGCAGCATCAGCAGGACGACCGTCGAACCGAGCAGGGTCCACCAGGCCGCCACCAGCGGTCTGCGCAGCGGGGACCTGTCCGCGGGCCGGCACAGCAGCGCGAACGCCACCGTGCCGACGAGCAGCGCGGCGGCGAGGTAGGCGAGATAGCGGGCGGCGTCGTACAGGCCGCCGGTCAGCGGATCCTCGTCCGGGCCGGTGTCGACCTGCGCGGTCGTCGCGGACCGCTTGCCGACGGAGAAGGTGAACGCCCCGGAGACCGGGTGGCTGTCGGCGGACACCACCCGCCAGGCCACCGTGTAGGTGCCCCGGGCGAGCTTCCCGGGCAGTCCGACCCTGGCCGTGTCGGAACGGCCGTCCGCGTGCTGCGCCTCGCCGGTGTGCACGCGGCGCTGGTCCGGGCCGAAGACCCGGAAGGAGTCGTCGAGGAGGCCGACGGACTCGGTGAAGGTCAGGGTGAGGTGGCGGGGGGCACGCTGGACGACGGATCCGTCGTCGGGGTCGGTGGTGCGGAGGGCCGCGTGGGCCGAGGCGGGGGCTGCTCCTGCGAGGAGCAGTACCAGCACGGTGCCGAGCAGCACCAGGGCTTGGAATCGCCGGGGGTGTCCGACATTGCGCTCCACGTGGGTCTCCGGGGTCGGGCTGTACGGCTCCCGGTTATGTACGGACGGAAAACGTGCAGCGCTCACCGGGTGGGGGGTGTGCCTAGAAGTGCCGGGACAGCCCCGCGATCCTGTCCGCCTCCCCCGGATAGCGCGCCGTCAGCTCCGCCGCGTCCCCGTGCTCGTAACCCTGGAACGTGAAACCGGGAGCCATCGTGCAGCCGAACAGGGTCCACGAGCCGCCCTCGCGGACCCTGCCGCCCATCCACGTGCCCGCCGGGACCGTGAACTGGACGTGCTGGCCGCCGAGGACGTCCGGTCCCAACACCACCGTCCGCGTGCCGCCGTCCGGGGCGAGGAGCAGGAGCTCCAGGGGATCGCCCCGGTAGAAGTGCCAGATCTCGTCGGTCGGCAGGCGGTGGAGGGCGGAGAAGTCCTCCGCCGTGAGGAGCGCGACGATCGCCGTGCCCTCCGGTCTGCCGTCGGGGCGTTCGGGACCGGCCCAGGTCTGGCGGAACAGGCCGCCCTCGCGGGGGATCGGCTCGAGGCCGTAGTGGGCGATGAGGTCGTCGGGCGTCACCCGGGGAAGAGTATCCCGCGGTCGAGGAAGGCGAGCTGGGCCTTCTTCTCGGGCAGGTACACGTCCGGCAGGTCGATCTCCGGCAGGACGACCACCGGCCCCGCCGCGAAGCCCAGCTTGAGGAAACGGGTGACCGCCTTCTCGTTGCGGACGTCCGGGTCGACCACGACCCGCCGGCGGTCCAGGCCGAGCAGGACGTACCGGGCGATCGCGGTCACCAGGTGCGCGGTCCAGCCGGAGCGCGCGCCGCCCGGCCCGGCGGGGGCGAGCAGCAGGTGGACGCCGATGTCGCCGGGGCGGACGTCGTAGCACTCGCCGACGCGGTCCGCCTCGGGCTCGTAGGTCTGCAGGAGGGCGACCGGCTCGCCGTCGCGGACGACGAGGAAGGCGTGGTGGGTGGTGAGCGTGTCCATGTGGGCGTAGACCTCGGCGACCTGCCGCTCGGTGAGGCCGGTCATGCCCCAGAAGGCGGCCCGGTCCTCGCTCACCCAGCGGTGGACCGTCCCGGCGTCGGCCTCCGGGTCCAGCGGCAGGACACGGACGGTGCCGAAGCCGTCGGTCACCTGCTCGTGGACGGCCGCGCGGGAGGCGTACGGGTCAGACATCGGTCTCCTTCTTCAGCAGGGTCCAGTCGGTGACGACCGGGACGAGGTCGCCCGCGAGCCACAGGGGTAGCTGGTCGCGGTGGTGGGCCGAGCCGGGGACGCCCGAGGCGCCGAGCGGCACGACCCAGCGGCTGTCCGCACGCCGGGCCAGGTCCCACACGTACCGGGCCGCCGGGCCACGCGCTGCCCGGTCGGTGAGGCCCGGCACGCCCGAGGTGCACAGCACGCAGTCGTGGTCGCCGGACAGCCCCGGTTCGTCGTACGGCGTCTCCGGCTCCAGCGCCCGCCAGGGGGCGAGCCGGTGGGTGTCGCCCCAGACACCGGCGGGTGGCCGGGCGGCCACCTCCTCGACCGCCGCGCGGACGGCCGACGGGCGGTCGATTCCGTACAGCTCCTCGGCCCGCAGCAGGTGTTCGAGGGCGAAGCCCACGCGGGGGAGGAGGGCGAGCCAGGGCTGGAACACCTCCGGGTACGCCGGCGGTGTGGCGAGTGCGGCGAAGGCGGGGTGCGCCGCCAGCCGCCGTACGACCGCGCCGCGCACGGCCGAGTAGAGGGCCGCGTCGGCGCTGTCGGCGTCCATGCGGCGGTTCCAGCCGAGGAGGCGGTCGCGCAGGGCGGAGGCCTCGGGGGTGAGGGCGTCGAGGGCCCGGAGGTGGTCCAGGAGGGGGGACGCGGAGGCGAGGTGGGTGTCCGTGTGGATCGCGGGCATGTCGGCTGCGGACCAGCGCTCCTGCCCGGCGAGCAGCGTGGTGATGCGGTCGGCCCGGTGCGGCGGGGCGAACTCGACGCCGAGGGGTTCGGCCGGGCCGCGCTGGTTGGCCATGACGGCGACGCCGTCGACGAGCCCGGCGCGGGGCATCTCCTGCCAGCCCTGCCACGCGTGGCCGGGCTCCCAGGCGGGCACCAGGCGCAGGCGGGCGGCCTCGGCGCGCAGCGGCACCCGCCCGGCGACGCGGTGCAGGACACCGCCCTCGGTGTCGGCGGCCTGGACGACGTTGACCGGCTCGGCCCACCGGTCGAACGCCCGGTCCACATCGGCGACCCGGCGGGCCCGCAGCAGCGGCAGCAGGGCGCCGAAGCCCAGGTCGCCGGTGACGCGGGGCGGGTAGCGCAGGCTGATCGCCACGGGTGCGCCGGAGGCATCGGCCGGGTCGCCGTCGAGCCCCTCGGGACCGCCGATGACCACCGGGCCCCGGTCGGTCTCGATCACCTCGACCTCGACCGGCTCCTCGCCCGCCACCTCGACGACCTCCGTGTGCCGGGCCGCCCGGTGCCAGACCCCGTCCGGGCCGAGGGCCTCCACCCCGGCGCCGGTGCGCCGCAGCCGCTCCCGGTACAGGTCCTGGTAGTCGGCCATGGCGTTGGTGATGGCCCAGGCGACCGTGCCGGTGTGCCCGAAGTGGGCGATGCCGGGGACGCCGGGGACGGCCAGGCCGACGACGTCGAACTCCGGGCAGGACAGGTGGATCTGCTGGTAGACGCCCGGGTCCTCGATCCAGCGGTGGGGGTCGCCGGCGATGACCGCCTGCCCGGTGACGGTCCGCTCGCCGCTCACCAGCCAGCCGTTGCTGCCGGAGGTGGCGGGGCCGTCGGTGGCGAACAGGTTGACGGCGTCCGCGCCCAGGTGGGCCGCGACCTGCTCACGCCAGAGCTTGGCCGGGAACCCCGCGAAGAGGATGTGGGTGGCGAGCCAGACGGCGAGCGGGGTCCAGGGGTGCCAGGGGCCGGGGGTGAGGCCGGTGCGGGCGAACTCGGGGGCCGCGTCGGCGCCGGCCGCCAGTCCGGCGTTGACCCCGTCGACGTACGCCCGCAGCCAGTCCGCCGTCTCCGGGTCCCGTCTCTCCAGGTCCGCGAAACAGCGTCTGGCGGTGTCGTCGAGTCTGGCGCGTCTGGCGAACCGGTCCCAGGCCAGGGCGGTCTCGCCGAGGAAGGACGCCGAGGTGCCCTGGGCCCGGTGCCGCTCGATCTCCAGCTGCCAGGCCCGGTCGCGGGCGGTGACGAGGCCCTGGGCGTGGGCGAGTTCGGCCGCGCTGCCCGCGCGCAGATGCGGAATGCCCCAGGCGTCGCGATGGATCTCGGTGGCCACGCTGTGCCCCACTTTCCTTTAGGTTAGCCTTGCCTAAGTCAGAACTGTGGCGGAAATCGTACGCGAAGGGTGAATACCGGATGGGGCAGGGGCGGGGTTGGGAGGGCGCGGTCCTCAGGCTGCTGCGCGCGAAGGATTTCGTGTGCACCGTGACCGACGCGGAGGACGTCACCCCCGACTACCGGCGGCTGCGCTTCACCGACGGCGGTCTGCTCGTGGCGACCGGTGTGCACCCGACCATGTGGGTCCGCCTGTGGTTCGACAACGCGGGCAAGCCCCACCAGCGGGCCTACACCCTGGTCGACCCGGACCCGGCGGCCGGGACGTTCAGCCTGGAGTTCGCCCTGCACGAGGGCTGCGCCAGCGACTGGGCCAGGGCGGCGAAGCCGGGCGACACCATCGAGGCGACGGTCCAGGGCACCGGCTTCGAACGCCCGGAACCCGGCCCCTCGCACGTCTTCGCCGTCGGCGACCCGGCCTCGCTGCCGGCCATCAACTCCCTGCTGGACGCGCTCGGTTCCGCCCCGGCCACCGTGTGGTTCGAGGGCGGCGACGACGAGCTGCCGTTCCGCACCGACCCGGCCCGGCACGAGCTACGCAAGGTGCCGCGCAAGGACTCCGGCGCGCACCTGGTCGAGCAGGTGAAGGCGGACCTGCCCGGCCTGCTCCAGGGCACGTCCGACCCGTACGTCTGGATCGCCTGCGACACGGCGACGACTCGCGCCCTGTCGGCCTACGTCCGCAGGGAACTGGGCCTGCCCAAGCAGCGGGTACACGCGCTGGGGTACTGGCGGGCCACGTAGGTACCGGGCGGGCCGGTCTCCGGACGCGGTCGGGACCGGGCCGGGGGATGATCGGGTCATGGACGTCACTCTTCACCTCGCCCAGGACCCCGAGGCCGACGCGCTGCTCGGGCGCAGTCCGCTCGCCGCGCTGATCGGCATGCTGCTGGACCAGCAGATCCCGATGGAGTGGGCGTTCAAGGGTCCGGCGACCATCGCCCAGCGGCTCGGCGCGGACGACCTGGACGCGCACGAGATCGCCGTGCACGACCCCGAGGCCTTCGCCGCGCTGCTCTCCCGGAAACCGGCGGTGCACCGCTACCCCGGTTCCATGGCCAAGCGGATCCAGCAGCTGTGCCAGTACCTCGTCGAGCACTACGACGGTGACGCCGAGTCCGTCTGGAAGGACGCCGCCACCGGCAAGGAACTGCTGAAGCGGCTGGCCGAGCTGCCCGGGTTCGGCAAGCAGAAGGCCCAGATCTTCCTCGCCCTGCTCGGCAAGCAACTCGGGGTGCAGCCGACGGGCTGGCGAGAGGCGGCGGGCTCCTACGGCGAGCCGAAGTCCTTCCGCTCGGTCGCCGACATCACCGGCCCCGAGTCACTGGCGAAGGTACGAGCACACAAGCAGGAAATGAAGGCGGCAGCCAAGGCCGCGAAGACGACGGGCAAGTAGCGCACGGCCGGGGCCGGACCCAGCCACGGCCCCGGCGGTGCGCCGGCCCCGCGGCCCGACCCGAGCCGAGGGCACCAGCACCCGCGGCCCGCCCAAGCAACTGGCGCCAGCCACAGGCGCGTCCTCAACGACGGGCACCGGCCACCCGACCCGAGCCGCAGGCGCCAACCACCCGGCCAACCCCGAACAGCCAGCGCCCGCCGGACTGCACCACCGACGACGGACGCCAACCACAGGCACACCCAGCCACGGACAACAGCCACCCGGACTGGCCCCACCGGCAGGCACCAACCACCCGGGCCCACCCCGAACAGCGAGCCCCCGCCGGAGTGACCGGACGCCCACGACGGACGCCAACCACAGGCACACCCAAGCCGGACATCTACCGCGCGGCGGCGCACCTCCGACGACGGTCGTCAGCCGGGTGACCAGGCCCAGCCTGCAAGCCCAAGCCACACACGCGTCCAAGCCGCAGGCGCCGGCCGCACGGCACAGCCCAACCCCCGAGCGCCGGCCACACGACCCGGTCCCAACGGCGGGAGCCAGCCCCATGACCGGGGCCAGTCGGCATGCGCCCGCCACACACGCGCCCAAGCGGGGGCGTCAGCCAGGCAGCCCATTCCAAGCCGCAGGCGCCAGCCACGAGGGCTGGCCGCAGCAGCGGGCGCCAGCCCCGTGCTCCGCCCGGCCAGCAAGCGTCCGCCCCACACCCGCCCAGCCCGCAGGCATCAGCCGTCCGGTCCGTCCCAGGTGGCGGGCTCCGCGCGGTCGGGCCGAGCATGGATCATGACCGAGCCACCGAGCGGCTCCCCCTGGGGACCGGACCGCGGCCCCTCCCGGTCACGTGCCCGGCCCGCCCCTGGGCTTGGAGCCCCACGTCACAGCCCTGCGCATCCCGGGGCGTCGTACGCCGAGCGAGCGGAACTCGCAGCCGGTGGGATGCACGGCGTACCGATGACGGGGAACCACCTCCCGTGAACGCCGCACCGCAGCCGGCCCGTCGCGGCACCCGCCGGAACACATGTGCCCGGGTGCTCGTCCTGCTGCTCGCCCTGCTCGTGCCCGGCGCGCACGCCGAGGCGCACGCAGGGCCGACGGCCATCGTCTCCGGGGAGAGCACGGCCGTCGAGTGCGATGTCGTCGACACCGCCCCCCGCCCACCGGCCCGGGGCACGCGGCGCACCGCCGTCCCCCTGCGCTCCGCCCCTCTCCCGGGCCCCGGGCCCGCACACGGCACTCCGCATGCCGCGCCCGTGCCGTCGGGCCCGCGTCACGACCCTCGTCCCCTGCGTTCCGAGGTCCTGCGCTGCTGACGGGACCGGACACCGGTCCATCAGCCCGTACGCAGCAAGACGGAACGAGGAACACAGCCATGCTCGAAGACCCCTACGCGGTCCTGCGCGCCCTCCTGCGCGCCGAGGCCGTCCGCAACGCGCCCAAGCCGCCCCGGCCCCACCCCCAGCCCAGGCCGGAGACACGGGAGCGACAGCAGCGACAGCAGCCCCCGAAGGACAGGGAACGCGGCTGATCCGAGGCCGCCGTGGCGGCGGGGGCGACGGAGGCGACGGAGGCGACGGACTAGCGACGCCTCCGCCGCCCCGGACGCCGGGCCGTCCCGAACAGCGACCGTGTGATCTCCCGGCCGATCTGCGTCCCCACGGACCGGGCCAGCGACTTGAACACGCCGCTCCCGACGACCTGCTCCACCACGGACGGCCCCTCCTGCGCACGCCGTTCCGGCGCGGCGGCGTCCCGCATCTCGTCGGGCCCCTTCGCCCCCCGGCCACCCCCCAGCCGCTCGTACGCCGACTCCCGGTCCACGGCCCGTGCGTACCGCTCGTACAGCGGCGACCCCTCTACCGGCCGGTCCAGCGCCTCCTTCCCCACCGGCCCCATCAGGGACTCGGGCGCCCGCAACCGGGTCGCGGCGACAGGGGTGGGCGCCCCCTTCTCGCTCAGCACCGTCACCACCGCCTCGCCCGTCCCCAGGCCGGTCAGGACCTCCTCCAGGTCGTAGGGCGACTTCGGGAAGGTCTTCACCGTGGCGTTCAGGGCCTTCTGGTCGTCGGGCGTGAAGGCGCGCAACGCGTGCTGGACGCGGTTGCCGAGCTGCGCGAGGACGTCTGCGGGTACGTCCTTCGGGGTCTGCGTCACGAAGAAGACGCCGACCCCTTTCGAGCGAATCAGGCGCACGGTCTGTGTGATCGACTCCAGGAACGCCTCGGAGGCGTCGTCGAAGAGCAGGTGCGCCTCGTCGAGGAAGAAGACCAGCCGGGGCTTGTCGACGTCGCCGACCTCGGGCAGATCGTGGAAGAGGTCGGCGAGCAGCCACATCAGGAAGGTCGAGAACAACTGCGGCCGGTCCTGCACGGCGCTCAGCTCCAGCACGGAGACCACGCCGCGCCCGTCCTGCGCCGTCCGCAGCAACTCGGCCGTGTCGAACTCCGGCTCGCCGAAGAACCCCGACGCGCCCTGCGCCTCGAAGGCCGTCAGGGACCGCAGGATCACCCCGGCCGTGGCCGCCGAGAGACCGCCGATCGTCTTCAGCTCCTGCCTGCCCTCGTCCGAGGTCAGGAAGGTCACGACCGCCCTGAGGTCCTTGAGGTCGACCAGCTCCAGGCCCTTGCTGTCGGCGTAGTGGAAGATCAGCGCGAGGGACTGCTCCTGGGTCCGGTTCAGCCGCAGCACCTTGGCCAGCAGCACCGGGCCGAAGCCGGTGACCGTCGCCCGGACCGGGATGCCCTGGCCGATGCCGCCGAGTGCGTAGTACTCGGCGGGGAAGCCGGTCGCGGTCCACGTCTGGTTGACATCCCCGGCCCGGACCTCGACCCGGGCGTCCGGGCGGCCCGGCGCGGCGATCCCGGAGAGATCGCCCTTGATGTCGGCGAGGAAGACGGGCACGCCCTGGGCGGACAGCTGCTCGGCGACCAGCTGGAGCGTCTTGGTCTTGCCGCTGCCGGTGGCGCCCGCGACCAGACCATGGCGGTTGAGCATCGCCAGCGGCACCCGGATCTGCGCGTCCGGCAGGCACTGCCCGTCCCACAGCAGGGCGCCCAGATGCAGCGCCGGGCCGGAGAAGGCGTAGCCGGAGGCGATCCGCAGGGCCTCCTGGGGAAGGGCGGCGGCGCGGGCGGACACCTCGGGCGCAGCGGTCGGCGGCATGGTCTCGCGATCCGGCATATTCACGCCCCTGTTCCCGGTTCGTACCGCCTTGTGGGGTTTTTTTCAGCGTCGCACTCCGTCGCCACGGCTGCGCCCGGAAGGTCCTGCCCGGTAGGCTTTCCGTGTGATCTTCAAGCGCATCGGAAACGGCCGGCCGTACCCCGACCACGGCCGGGACAGCACCCGGCAGTGGGCGGACGTCGCGCCGCGCCCGGTCCGCCTCGATCAGCTCGTGACGACCAAGCAGCAGCTCGATCTCGAGACGCTCCTCGCCGAGGACTCGACGTTCTACGGCGACCTCTTCGCGCACGTCGTGAAGTGGCAGGGCGACCTGTACCTGGAGGACGGCCTGCACCGCGCGGTGCGGGCGGCGCTCCAGCAGCGCCAGGTGCTGCACGCGCGCGTGCTCGAACTCGACTGACCCCCGCAGGTCACGGGTTGGCCCTTTCGGGTTCTGCTGGGCGACGTCGAATGATCATCTAGTAGGCATCGTCGCCCAGGCGCACTACGCTGCGCTCATGAGCATGCTGACTCCCCCCGGCATGGGCGGCGAATACCGCATCAAGGGAAACAAGTACCCGCGGATGCGCCGGCCCCGGCGGCGCGGCAGGCTCGTCGTCCTGGCCGTCGCCTCCGCCGCCGTGCTCGGCGTGGGCGGCTGGGGCACGTTGCAGCTCGTCGACGTCTTCACCGGCGGCGGCAGATCGGCCTCGGCGGTAGGCGGCGGGACGGACTGTGCCGCCGAGACCAAGGCGAGCCCCTCGCCCAGCACCAAGGCCCTGCCCGAACCCCGCACGATCACGGTCAACGTGTTCAACGCCACCACCCGCAGCGGCCTGGCGAAGAAGACCGCCGACGAGCTGAAGAAGCGCGGCTTCAAGATCGGCGACGTGGGCAACGCGACGAAGCAGTACGACAAGAAGGTCAAGGGCCCCGGCGTGCTGCTCGGCCCCGCCGCCGCCCTCGACACCTCGCTGCCGGTGCTCGGCACCCAGCTCCCGGACGCCGAACGGCGTACCGACGCGGCCCGCAAGGGCGCCGCTCTCGACCTCGTCATCGGCGACGCCTTCACGGAGCTGGCGAAGAAGCCGGACGCCGACCGGGCCCTGACCAAGCTGGCCAGGCCCGAGCCGGCGCCGTCGTCGAAGAAGGGCTGCTGAGCAGAGCAGCTCCGAACGGCCTACTCGGCCGCCCCGTACATCCGGTCCCCCGCGTCGCCGAGGCCCGGCACGATGTAGCCGTGCTCGTTCAGGCGCTCGTCGACCGACGCGGTCACGACCGTCACCGGGGTGCCCGCCAGCTCGCGCTCCATGACCTCGACGCCCTCCGGCGCGGCCAGCAGCACCACGGCGGTCACGTCGTCGGCGCCGCGCCGGATCAGCTCCTGGATCGCCGCGACCAGCGTGCCGCCGGTGGCGAGCATCGGATCCAGGACGTACACCTGACGGCCCGACAGGTCCTCCGGCATGCGCGTGGCGTACGTGGAGGCCTGGAGCGTCTCCTCGTTGCGGATCATGCCGAGGAAGCCCACCTCGGCGGTCGGCAGCAGCCGGACCATGCCGTCCAGCATGCCGAGCCCGGCCCGCAGGATCGGCACCACCAGCGGCCTCGGGTGGGACAGCTTGACGCCCGTGGTCGTGGCCACCGGCGTCTGGATGTCGACCTGTTCGGTGCGCACGTCGCGCGTGGCCTCGTAGGCGAGCAGGGTGACCAGCTCGTCGGCCAGACGGCGGAAGGTCGCGGAGTCGGTGCGCTGGTCGCGCAGCGTGGTGAGCTTGTGGGCGACCAGGGGGTGGTCGACGACGTGGAGACGCATGTCGACAACAGTAACCGGGCCCGCCGACCCCGGCGGCACGGCAAGCCCGCCGCACGCCCGTCACCCGTTCGCTGGCGTCAAACCGCCCGTCCGGGGGAAAGTGGGAAGGACGGACTGGGGGTGGTGAGCCTGATGCCCGACCGGGATTCCCGAGACGATCCGTCGCCGCGCGCACGGCCCGCGACGGCCGCGGGGACGTACCAGACCGCGACCGGCGGGGCCGGCAGGACCGGCGAGACCGCCCGGGCCGTCCAGCCCGAGCAGGCCGACGCCAATGGCGCGACTGGCCCGTGGGGCGGGGCCGACGGGGTCGACGAGTCCGACGCCGAGCGCCGGCGGCGGCGCGCCCGGTTCCTGCGCGATCTGGCCGAGGCACGGGAGCTGCGCGACCGTGTGCAGCCGCGCCGCGCCAAGACGGCCCGGCTGCGGCACGCGATGCGCATGCGCACGTTCCGCTGGTAGGAAACGGGTGAGGAAACCCCCGGGGAAGATCACGAACCACGCGGACGTTGTCGAGGTGGCCGTGCGTGGAGCGGGGGAAAGCCGCGTACGATCCGCAGGTGGCGGCAACGAGCGTGCGATCAAAACTGCCGGACACAGGGAGCCGAAGACGTCCCCTGAACGCCTTGTTTCTGCCACGATTCCGAGTGGGTGGGGCTCGGACGAGCACTCCCCGCCCGCAACCTCCGCCGGGGGGACCCCCAACCGGCACGCCTATGACCAGTGGGAGAGTCACGGTGTACTTCGCCGCACTGCTCGCGCGCACCGAAGACGGGTGGGAAGCGAGCGACACAGAGCTCGACGATGTGGAAACCCTGTCGGATCTGGCCGACCTGGCCCGTGAAGCCTCCCCCGACGAGGACACGGTGCTCGTGCTCATCGAGCAGGAGGACGCCTGGTTCGGCGTCGTCCGCGTGGACGGCGAGGACGACCCTCGTATCTACGTCTCGGACGCCGCCGCCGCTGCCCGCAGCAGCTACGGCGAGATCCTGCTCACCGACGAGCTGCTCGGACGCGATCCGGACGACGGGGACGACCTGGACGCCCTCGACCTCGACGGCACCGAGGACGGTGAGTCCGACGACGACGAGGCCGACGACGGCGACGCGGTCGCCGGAGCCGGCGAGGCCGTGCCGCACGGCCCGGTCGGCGACGCCCAGATCCTGGACGACCTCGGCGTGAGCGAGAAGGAGCTGCGCTCGCTGGCGACGGACGCCGTCACGGAGATCGCCGAGGCCCTCGGCGCCTCGGAGACCCTGGAGACCGTCCGCTGACCGCTCGCACCACCCCGGGACCACCGGAACCTCCGGAACCTCCGGAACCTCCGGAGCTGCCGGGACCTCCGGAGCTGCCGGGACCTCCGGAGCTGCCGGGACCTCCGGAGCTGCCGGGACCTCCGGAGCTGCCGGGACGAGGGAAGTCGCCGGGATCGCCGGAACCTTCGGGACCGACGGGACCGATGGAGCCTCCGGGCCTCCCGCGACCTCCGGGACCGGCGGAGTCGCTGGGATCTCGGGCACATTCGGGACCTCCGGGACCGAGGGAGTCACCGGGATCACCGGAACCTCCGGGACCTCCGGGACCGACGGAGTCACCGGGATCACCACCTCCGGGACCTCCGGGACCGACGGAGTCACCGGGATCACCGGAACCTCCGGGACCTCCGGGACCGACGGAGTCACCGGGATCACCGGAACCTCCGGGACCTCCGGGACCGGCGCAGCCTCCGGGCCTGCCGCGACCTCCGGGACCGCCAGAGCCGCCGGGACCAACGGGACCGGCGGACCCTCCGGGACCGCCAGGGCCGACGGATCCGGTACGGGACCCCTGGCGGTCCGCGATGTGGCTCGCCCTGGGCGAAGCCGGTGAGGCCGTCCGGGGCGGGGACGTCCCCGTCGGTGCCGTCGTACTGGCCCCGGACGGCACCACCGTGCTCGCGGCCGGGCACAACGAGCGCGAGGCCGGCGGTGACCCGACGGCCCACGCTGAGGTCCTCGCCCTCCGGCGGGCCGCGGCCGCACTCGGCCGGTGGCGGCTCGCCGGCTGCACCCTCGTGGTGACGCTGGAGCCCTGCACGATGTGCGCGGGCGCGATCCAGCAGTCCCGTGTCGACCGGCTCGTCTACGGCGCCCGCGACGAGAAGGCCGGAGCGGCCGGCTCCCTCTGGGACCTCGTCCGCGACCGACGGCTCAATCACCGGCCCGAGGTGATCGAGGGCGTGCTCGCCGAGGAGTGCGCCCGGATCCTCACCGAGTTCTTCCGCGGCCGCTGATACCGATTTCAAAGCACGCCGCACCTTGCTGTAAGGTCTCCCTCGGTAGCGTGTCCGAGCGGCCGAAGGAGCTCGCCTCGAAAGCGAGTGTGGCGCAAGTCACCGAGGGTTCAAATCCCTCCGCTACCGCTGGAGAAGGGCCCCGTCGTCAGACGGGGCCCTTCGTGCGATCATGTGCGCTGCATGGGACACCAGTGACAGGGGAGGCCGCGATGGCGGTGAACGCGAAGAAGGTCGCCGTCTACGTCCTCGTGGTCTTCGCGCTGTACGTGATCATCACGGACCCGGCCAAGGCCGCGGACTACGTCCAGATAGGGTTCCAGGGCATATCGGACGCCGCCCGGGCCCTCGGCGACTTCGCCACGTGGGTCGCCAACGGAGGAAAGTGATGATCCGCCACCTGGTCCTCTTCAAGCTGAACGAGGGCGTCGAGCGCGACGACCCGCGGGTCGTGAAGGGCGTCGAGGCCTTCCGCGCCCTCGACGGCACGATCCCCGAGATCCGCTTCTGGGAGCTCGGCTGGAACGTCAGCGACCGTCCCATCGCCCATGACTTCGCCATCAACTCGGCCTTCGACGACAGGGACGCGCTGCGCCGGTACGTGGAGCATCCCGACCACCAGGCGGGTGTCGCGCTGTGGCGCGAGTTCGCCACATGGGTGATCGCCGACTACGAGTTCTGAGCCCGCCGCTTCGAGCCCCCCGTCGTTTCGACGGGGGGCTCTTACGTTGTCGTCCCCGTTGCCGGACCCGTTGCCGACCGATGGCGGTGCGCCGCGTTTGCGGCATTTCATCCCTCAACACGTAGTTATGGGGTGCTTGCACACAGTGCACATTTCTTGTGATGCTATGACCGCTTTTGATGGAAGAGTTGACGGACGGGTTGACGGATGACGAGGTGGAGTTGACCGTGCTGGCCAATACGGCACCTCAGGCACCGTCCTCGGAGCCGGCTCCCCAGCGGAGCCGCGGCGCCGACACCCGAGCCCTCACACAGGTCCTGTTCGCTCAGCTCAAGGAGCTCCAGCCGGGGACGCCGGAGCACGACCGGGTGCGCGGGGCGCTCATCGAGGCCAATCTCCCGCTCGTGCGCTACGCGGCCGCCCGTTTCCGCTCCCGCAACGAGCCGATGGAGGACGTCGTCCAGGTCGGCACCATCGGGCTCATCAACGCCATCGACCGCTTCGACCCGGACCGGGGCGTGCAGTTCCCGACGTTCGCGATGCCGACGGTGGTCGGCGAGATCAAGCGCTACTTCCGCGACAACGTCCGTACGGTCCATGTGCCGCGCCGGCTGCACGAGCTGTGGGTACAGGTCAACAGCGCGACCGAGGACCTCACGACCGCGTTCGGGCGCACCCCGACCACCGCCGAGATCGCCGAGCGGCTGCGCATCACCGAGGACGAGGTGCTGTCCTGCATCGAGGCCGGGCGGTCGTATCACGCGACCTCGCTGGAGGCCGCGCAGGAGGGCGACGGCATGCCGGGGCTGCTGGACCGGCTCGGTTACGAGGACCCCGCGCTGGACGGGGTGGAGCACCGGGACCTCGTACGGCACCTGCTCGTACAACTGCCGGAAAGGGAGCAGCGGATCCTGCTGCTGCGGTACTACAGCAATCTCACGCAGTCTCAGATCAGTGCGGAACTCGGCGTCTCGCAGATGCATGTCTCGCGGCTACTCGCGCGTAGCTTCCAGCGGTTGCGGTCGGCGAACCGGATCGACGCGTAGCGTGAGCCCCCTCAGGGCGTAACCGCAAACAGTTGCGAGTGATAACCCTGGCGAGCGAATCGCTCATCAGGGCGGTTCCCGACAGTTGCGGGCCGAAAAGGCGTCAGACCCCTTGCTTGCAGGGCGGATTCGCGTCTCAGATGTCGACATGTCACTACAGCGTGTTGCCGACATGTGACATTCTGCGGGAAGCGCGTTTGCCGGGGCTTCGGCTCCGGTATTCAGGTGAAGGCTGCGTTCCTCAGACGGGGGCGTTCGCCGCGACCGTCCCGCGACCCAAAGGGGGTGGCATGTCCGCAGAACAGGGCAGCTCGAAGGTGCTCACGCTCGCGGAGAGCGACACAGCTCCCCATGCTCTCGACTCACTCGGCCCCATCGACGACGTTCCGGCCGAGCTCGCGACCGAGCCCGCCCCGGCGCTTCCGGCCACGGGGGCCATCGACACCCGCACCCTGTCCCGCTCCCTGTTCCTGCGGCTGGCCGCGCTCGACGAGGACAGCCCCGAGCGTGCGTACGTCCGTGACACGCTGATCGAGCTCAACCTGCCGCTGGTGCGGTACGCGGCGGCGCGCTTCCGCTCCCGCAACGAGCCGATGGAGGACATCGTCCAGGTCGGCACGATCGGGTTGATCAAGGCGATCGACCGGTTCGACTGCGAACGGGGCGTCGAGTTCCCGACGTTCGCGATGCCGACCGTCGTGGGTGAGATCAAGCGGTTCTTCCGCGACACGTCGTGGTCGGTGCGGGTGCCGCGCCGGCTTCAGGAGCTGCGGCTGGCCCTGACGAAGGCCAGTGACGAGCTCTCGCAGAAGCTGGACCGCTCGCCGACGGTCACCGAACTCGCGTCCGTGCTCGGGGTGTCCGAGGAGGACGTCGTCGACGGGCTGGCGGTGGGGAACGCGTACACGGCGTCCTCGCTGGACTCCCCGGCGCCTGAGGACGACGGTGGCGAGGGCTCGCTGGCGGATCGGCTGGGGTACGAGGACAGCGCCCTGGAGGGCGTCGAGTACCGGGAGTCGCTGAAGCCGCTGCTGGCCAAACTGCCGCCTCGTGAGCGGCGGATCATCATGCTGCGGTTCTTCGCGAACATGACCCAGTCGCAGATCGGCGAGGAGGTCGGCATCTCGCAGATGCACGTGTCCCGCCTGCTGACGAGGACACTGGCGCAGCTGCGGGAAGGCCTCATCTCGGACTGAGCGCGCCGCCCGCCGCAGGCACCTGATCGCCGGTTGCGGCCGGTGGACGGGTGCCTGCGGCGGCCTGCGCGGCTGTGTGGGGGCTTGTGTCGCGCCTGCGCGCCGGGGGTGTCCGTCTCGGAACGGCGCGATGGGACCCTA
>NZ_WWIQ01000056.1:0-1596 GCF_009862985.1 Streptomyces sp. SID5464
GACACGGAAGAGGTCACTGGTTCAATCCCAGTATCGTCCACACCACACCGGAGCCCCGGCCGTACGCATCGGCCGGGGCTTCGTCGTGTCGCGACCGTCGTGCCGCGACGCTCGTGTCAGGACGAGAACAGCATGTGGCCGAAGCTCTTCTGTCGGTGGTGACCGTGGTGGCCATGGTGTCCGTGGCCGCCGTGCGGGGCGCCCCAGGCGGGGGCCGGTGGGGCGGGGTAGGCCTGCGGGGCCGGCGGAGGCGGCGGCGCCGGCTGGGACCACTGGGCCTCCAGGCGCGTCAGCGACTCCAGCTCGCCGTAGTCGAGAAAGATCCCGCGGCAGCCGCTGCACTGCTCGATCTGGACACCGTTGCGGTTGTACGTGTGCATCGGCGCATGGCACTTCGGACACTGCATGCTGGTTCAACTCCTCGCCGGTCGGTCCTGCTTACCGTGTCGCCAGGACAGACTCTGTCCGGCTGTGGTCGGTTGCACCCTACTTCGCGTGCTCCTGCGTCAACTGCGGCGGGACGGTGGCCATTCGGTCACAGGCGTCCACGACCGACTGCTCCACCTCGTCCAGGGGGCGATCGGCCGCGACCGCTTTGGCGACGGCCCGGGCCGCGGTCTGCACGGTGAGGGCGCGGGCGGGGACGTCCAGGGTGGGCCAGGGATCGCCGTCGGCCGGGACTGCGGGGCCGCCCTCGGCGCGGTAGGCCGCCAGGAACCGGGCCCATTCGCCGGGCGGGAGCAGTCCGCAGGCGTACCAGGCGGCGGGGCGGGCGAGATCCCAGGCCGGGACACCGACACCGAGGTCGTCCACGTCGATCAGCAGCCAGGGGCCTTCGGGGGCGGGATGGCGTACGAGCTGGCCGAGGTGGAGGTCGCCGTGGCACAAGGTGCCGGTATGCGGCATCGGGGCCTCGGCCCGGGCCCAGGCGGGGAGGGTGCCCCAGGCGCGCAGGACGGGGGGCGCGGCGGGGTGCGGGCCGGCGTCCCGGAGCCGGGCGATGGCGTGGGCCGCCTTGGCGGGGCCTCGCATGGTGGGCGTCTCCGGCGGGGCCGGGGTGCGGTGCAGTCGGGCGAGGAGGGTGGCGGCGGCCTCCCAGGGGGCGGCGTCGGGGGTTTTCGGGTCGACCGGGGTCCCGTACGGCCAGAACGTCACGAGGCGGCCGTGCAGGTCGGCCGGGGCCGGGGCGAGTGGGGGCAGGAGGATGCCGGGGTGGCGGGTGGCGAGGGTGAGACGGGTGGTCAGTTCCCTGGGGTCGGCCTCTTCGGGGTGGGCCTTCGCGACGGTGTCCGCGTGCCGTACGACGATGCCGTCGGGGTGGTCCGCGAGGGTGGCTGCGCCGCAGGGGCAAGCCGGGGAGCGTGCGTGAGCGGTGGCTCGGGCCTTGGCGGTGAGCTGCTGTATGAGCAGGGCGGGGGCGGAGTTCACTGGGCTCCCGGGGTGTGGGCGTCGGGGCGAGAGTACGCGCAGGTGAGGCCGGGCTTTAAGGCGCTGTGCTTCAAGTGCTCGTGTTGTCGCTGAGGCCGGGTGGTCCGCGGGCCGGCGGAGCGGGGCGCCTGCCCCAAGCTCTCGGCTTCGCTCGAGCAGGGGCCCAAG
>NZ_WWIQ01000056.1:1712-28169 GCF_009862985.1 Streptomyces sp. SID5464
CGGGGCGCCTGCCCCAAGCTCTCGGCTTCGCTCGAGCAGGGGACCCCCATCGCCCACCCGTGCCGCCCTTGGCGGCACGATCGCCCGCAGCTCAGCGGACCTGCACGTGCGCAAAAATAATGCCGGCGCAGCTCCCCAGCTGCGCCGGCATTTGTGCCGTCCGCCGCACCCCCGTCCCCACGGGGTTTCATGGGTGGGATGTCCCCGCCCGGACCGCTCTTCCGGGCCTGGGGTCGCCGCTCAGCGCCCCAGCATCTCTCCCACGGACGACGCCTGTGTGGCCACTGTCTCCCACCCGTCGAAGACGAGGAGGAGCAGGACCGCCAGGGGAAGGGCCATCAGCGTCGCCACCAGGGGGTGGCGGCGGCCCTGGCGGCGGCGGAACGCGGCGGCGTACACCTTGCGTCCCTCCTCGCGGATCAGTGTCCGCGGTGCCGTGTGGGCCATGGTCCCTCTCCTGACCGTTCTCGGTTGTCGTTGGCAGCGGCGGGTGTCTGACCTCGGGGGACGAGTGCTGCACCCGCCGCTTGACATCAAATCTAGGCGTCCGCCCCGTCCCGGACGTCATGCCCTCGTACCGATTGCCGGGCCTCCCGGAGGATGAGCCGTCACCCGCGACGTACTCCCCTGGGTGGAGACGGAGACCCGGTTCTCAGGGTCTTCCCCGACGGGACGCCCGGCTCACCCCGCTTTGTCCTAGCTTTCCTCCCGCGGAATCGGCTGCTCCACCAGGGCCAGCACCCGGTTCGCCATGAAGCGGGCGGTACGCACGACTGTTCCGCTCCGGGTGACTTCGCTCACTTCCACGACACCTCGGCGTACCGCCGTCTCCACCCTGCGGCCCGCTCTGCTCGCCACCACCTCGTACGTGCGCGTCGTGTCGCCGGCGTCCACGACTATCTCCACACGGTCACCCTTCACGGGTCCAATCCCCCTTCCGGGCCAGGAGGTTGGGGCCGTCCCCCGCGCGAACACGGCCTGTGCGCGCGCCCCCTGACCACCCTTCAAGTCTCCCACCCACCACTGACAATCCGTCGGCCCGAGAGGGCGCGGCCTCTGCGCGCAGGCGGCCGTGGAAACGTAAGCTGTGGCTCGTCACAGGACCGGGCAGCGGGGATGAACATGGCGATGATGCGCCTGAGGCGCGAGGACCCGCGCGTCGTCGGCTCGTTCAGGCTTCACAGACGGCTCGGCGCGGGCGGGATGGGCGTGGTCTACCTGGGCTCCGACAAGAAGGGGCAGCGGGTCGCGCTCAAGGTCATCCGGCCTGACCTGGCGGAGGACCAGGAGTTCCGCTCGCGGTTCGCCCGGGAGGTCTCGGCGGCACGGCGGATCCGCGGCGGGTGCACGGCACGGCTCGTGGCCGCCGACCTCGACGCGGACCGGCCCTGGTTCGCCACGCAGTACGTGCCCGGCCCCTCCCTGCACGACAAGGTCGCCGCCGAGGGGCCGCTCGGCGCGGCCGACGTGGCCGCGGTCGGCGCCGCCCTGTCGGAGGGCCTGGTCGCCGTGCACGAGGCCGGGGTCGTGCACCGGGACCTGAAGCCGTCCAACATCCTGCTGTCCCCGAAGGGGCCGCGGATCATCGACTTCGGCATCGCCTGGGCCACCGGCGCCTCGACGCTCACCCACGTCGGTACGGCGGTCGGCTCGCCTGGCTTCCTCGCGCCGGAGCAGGTGCGCGGGGCCGCCGTCACACCGGCCACGGACGTGTTCTCGCTCGGTGCCACGCTCGCGTACGCCTCCATGGGCGACTCGCCCTTCGGGCACGGCAGTTCCGAGGTGATGCTGTACCGGGTCGTGCACGAGGAACCGCAGCTGCACGGCGTACCCGACGCACTGGCTCCGCTCGTCCGGGCGTGCCTGGCGAAGGACCCCGAGGAGCGGCCCAGCACGCTCCAACTGTCCATGCGGCTCAAGGAGATCGCGGCCCGCGAGGCACAGGACGTCGCCGGCGTCCGGCCGCCCGCGCCCCGCGGTGCCGATGCGGACCGGCCCATCGACACCTACCCCGAGCGTGGCCGGCGTCCGCAGGGACAGCAGGGTGCGGGGGCGTCCGGGGCGCAGCGGGGCCGGGGGACTCCCCCGCCGCGGCGCTCCTCCGGGCCCGGGGACGGCGGTCCGTCGACGGGCGGTCCGGCTTCCCAGAACGGAGCCGGCGCGCGGGGCGGAGCCCGGGCGGTGGGCGGCGGAAGCCGGTCGACGGGCAGCGGGAACCGCGGCAGGAATCCGGTGCGCGGCTCCGGCGCCTCACGCGGCGGCGCCCCGTCGCGGTCCGGAGCACGGCCGACACCCACCGGGCGCAACGGGACCCGGTCGGGCAGCTCCGGCCGTCCCGCCCCGCACAGCGGCACCGGGCGTCCGGCGTCCAGGAACACCGGGACCGGGCTGCGGCCCGCCAATCCCCGGTTGCTGCGGCAGCGGCTGTTCGTGTTCGTCGTGGTGACGCTGCTGGTGGCGGTCGGCATCGCCCTGGTGCAGGGCTGCCAGGGCTCGGCGCGGGGACTCGGCGGCGAAGGGGGCGGGGTCCGGCAGGAGCACGCGCAGCGGGGCTTCGCACCGTAGGGCTTCACGACCCCAGGGCCGCCGTCACAGCTCCGGCAGGATCCGCTCGAAGAACTCGCGGTCGCCGTCGAAGACCGGGTCCAGGGCGAGGAACTCCTCCGGCGTGACCCAGCGGGTCTCGGCGACCTCGTCCGGGTCGGGGACGACCTCCCCCGTGTCCGCGCGGGCGGTCCACCAGTGGAGGCGGAAGCGGTGGTCGTCGGTCTCCGACTCCCACACCTTCGCCAGCGGCGCGACGGTGAGGCCGACCTCCTCCCGGACCTCCCGGACGACCGCCTGCTCCTGGGTCTCGCCCGGTTCGAGCCTGCCGCTCAGCGGCTGCCAGTAGCCGGGACGGGCGACCGCCGGGCCCCGCCGGATCGCGAGGACGCGGTCCCCGCGCCGCAGTACGGCGACGATCGCCTGGCGCTGTTCCACGTACGGCTCCCAGGACTTGGGACTCAGGACTGAGGGCGGCCGGTGGCCACGGCGTAGAAGGCCACGGCCGCCGCAGCGCCCACGTTGAGGGAGTCGACGCCGTGGGACATGGGGATGCGGACCCACTCGTCGGCGGCGACCAGGGCCTGCGTGGACAGGCCGTCGCCCTCGGCGCCGAGCATGAGGGCCACACGGTCCATGGTGTGCGGGGCGGCCTCGTCGAGGGACCGGGCCTTCTCGTCGGGGGTCAGGGCGAGCAGCGTGAAGCCGGCCTCGCGGACGGACTCCAGGCCCTTGGGCCAGGTGTCCAGACGGGCGTAGGGAACGGAGAACACCGCGCCCATGGAGACCTTCACGCTGCGGCGGTAGAGAGGGTCGGCGCAGTCCGGGGAGAGCAGGACCGCGTCCATGCCCAGGGCGGCTGCGGAGCGGAAGATCGCGCCGATGTTGGTGTGGTCGTTGACCGACTCCATGATCACGACGCGGCGGGCGGTCTGGAGGAGTTCGGCCGCCGCGGGCAGGGGTTTGCGCTGCATGGAGGCGAGCGCGCCCCGGTGCACGTGGTAGCCGGTGACCTGCTCGGCGAGTTCCGGGCTGACCGCGTAGACGGGGGCGGGGAGCTCGTCGATGACGTCGCGCATGACGTCGACCCACTTGGCCGAGAGCAGCATGGACCGCATCTCGTAACCCGCTTCCTTGGCCCTTCTGATGACCTTCTCGCCCTCCGCGATGAAGAGGCCCTCGGCGGGTTCGCGCTTGCGGCGCAGATCCACGTCGGTCAGACCGGTGTAGTCGTGCAGGCGCGGGTCGTCGGGATCCTCGACGGTGATGAGATCGGCCACAGGGTGATACTGCCTTGTCCTGGGTGCGGTGCCAACGGCTTGGGACGGGTTGGGTTACCCGGGGTTACTCGCGGGGCGCGGTGACCGTCGGGCCGACCTTCACGACCTCGCCGATGACGATGACCGCGGGGGGCTTCACGTCCTCGGTCTTCACGGTCTCCCCGACCGTCGCCAGGGTCGCGTCGACCCGGCGCTGGCCGGCCGTCGTGCCTTCCTGGACCAGGGCCACGGGCGTGTCCGGGGCCTTGCCGTGGGCGATGAGCGTCTCGGCGACCTTCCCGATCGTGGCGACCCCCATGAGGATCACCAGCGTGCCGGTCAGCTTGGCGAGGGACGGCCAGTCGACCAGGGAGCGCTCGTCGTCGGGGGCGATGTGGCCGCTGACCACCGTGAACTCGTGGGCGACACCACGGTGGGTGACCGGGATGCCGGCTGCTCCCGGGACCGAGATCGAGCTGGAGATGCCGGGCACGACCGTGCAGGGGACGCCCGCCTCGGCGAGCGCCTGGAACTCCTCCATGCCGCGCCCGTAGACGTAGGGGTCGCCGCCCTTGAGCCGTACAACCGACTTGCCCTGCTTGGCGTACTCGATCAGCGCGTTGTTGATGGCCTCCTGCGCCATGAACCTGCCGTACGGCAGCTTCGCCGCGTCGATCACCTCGACGTTCGGGGGCAGCTCCGCGAGCAGGTCGCGCGGGCCCAGGTGGTCGGTGATGACGACGTCGGCCTCGGCGAGCAGGCGGCGGCCGCGCACCGTGATCAGGTCCGGGTCGCCGGGGCCGCCGCCGACCAGGGCGACTCCGGGCGTGCGAGTGCGGTGGTGCGGGGCGACGAGTGTGCCGTCGCGCAGGCCCTCGACGACGGCGTCGCGGATGGCGGCGGTGTGGCGGGGGTCGCGGCCGCGGGCGTCCGTGGTCAGCACGGCGACCGTGACGCCCTCACTGTGGCCGGTGGCCGGGGTCCAGGCCGTCGCCTCGTCGGCGTCGTCGGAGCGGACGCACCAGACGCGGCGGCGTTCCGCCTCGGCGGAGGCCCGGGTGTTGGCCTCCGTGTCGCCGGTGGCGATCAGGGCGTACCAGGCGTCGGCGAGGTCGCCCTCCTCGTAGGGGCGCTTGTGCCAGGTGATCTCGCCGGCGTCCGCCATGGCTTCGACGGAGGGGGTGACCTCGGGGGACACCAGGAGGACGTCCGCGCCCGCCGCGATGAGGGCCGGGAGGCGGCGCTGGGCGACCTGGCCGCCGCCGAGGACGACCACGCGGCGGCCGGTGAGGCGGAGGCCTACGGGGTAGGCGGGGTGTTCGGCCATGAAGGTGCGGCTCCTGTTGCGGCGGTGGTTCGGTAGCCCTGACGTGCGGATTTTACGGCGCGGGGGTTCGAGGCGGCACGGGCGTCCGGTGGCTGAGCGTCCTTGACGGGTGCGGGAGTGGGTCCGTGCCACCCGTTCCGCCCCTCGGAACGACTGCCCACGGACCCACGGCGCGTACGAGTCACCGGGATGCGGCGCCCCTGAGCCCGCCTTGCGCTACTTCTCGGTCACCCCCGCCGAATCGAACGTCGCCACCTCGTGCATCGCCCGGGCCGTGCTCTGGACCAGGGGGAGGGCCAGCAGGGCGCCCGTGCCCTCGCCGAGGCGGAGGTCGAGGTCGACCAGGGGGCGCAGGCCGAGCTTGTTCAGGGCGGCCACGTGGCCGGGCTCGGCGCTGCGGTGGCCGGCGATGCACGCCGCCAAGACCTCCGGGGCGATGGCGCGGGCCACCAGGGCGGCGGCGCCGGCGCTCACGCCGTCCAGGATCACCGGCGTGCGCAGGGACGCGCCACCGAGGAGGAGGCCGACGATGGCGGCGTGTTCGAAGCCGCCGATCGCGGCGAGCACGCCGATCGGGTCGGCCGGGTCCGGCTGGTGGAGTTCGAGGGCCCGGCGGACGACCTCGGTCTTGCGGGCGAGGGTCTCGTCGTTGATACCGGTGCCCCGGCCCGTCACCTCGGCCGGGTCCGCGCCCGTGAAGACGGAGATCAGCGCGGCGGAGGAGGTCGTGTTCGCGATGCCCATCTCACCGGTGAGCAGGGCCTTGTTGCCGGCGGCGACCAGGTCGCGGGCGGTCTCGATGCCGACCTCGATGGCCTGCCTGGCCTCCTCGCGGGTCATCGCGGGACCGGTGGTCATGTCGGACGTGCCGGCCCGCACCTTGCGGGGCAGCAGGCCCGGCGTGGCCGGGAGGTCGGCGGCGACGCCCACGTCGACGATGCAGACCTCGGCGCCCACCTGGGTGGCGAAGGCGTTGCAGACGGCGCCGCCGCCGAGGAAGTTGGCCACCATCTGGGCCGTGACCTCCTGCGGCCAGGGAGTCACCCCCTGGGCGTGCACGCCGTGGTCACCGGCGAAGATCGCCACGGCCGCGGGCTCCGGGATGGGCGGCGGGCACTGTCGGGACAGGCCCGACAGCTGGGCGGAGATGATCTCCAGCATGCCCAGCGCGCCGGCCGGCTTGGTCATGCGCTTCTGGCGCTCCCACGCCTCGCCGAGCGCCTTGGCGTCGAGCGGGCGGATCTGCGCGACGGTCTCGGCGAGCAGGTCGTGCGGTTCCTCTCCGGGCAGGGCGCGGCGGCCGTACGTCTCCTCGTGCACCACCCAGGACAGCGGGCGGCGCTTGGACCAGCCCGCCTGGAGCAGCTCGGGCTCGTCCGGGAACTCGTCGACGTAACCGACGCACAGGTAGGCGATGACCTCGAGGTGCTCGGGCAGGCCGAGGGCGCGGACCATCTCGCGCTCGTCGAAGAAGCTGACCCAGCCGACGCCGAGGCCTTCGGCGCGGGCGGCGAGCCACAGGTTCTCCACGGCCAGGGCGGCCGAGTACGGCGCCATCTGGGGCTGGGTGTGGCGGCCGAGGGTGTGGCGACCGCCGCGGGTCGGGTCGGCGGTGACGACGATGTTCACCGGCGTGTCGAGGATGGCCTCGATCTTCAGTTCCTTGAACTGCTTCGCCCGGCCCTTGGGGAGGGACTTCGCGTACGCGTCGCGCTGGCGCATGGCCAGTTCGTGCATCGCGCGGCGGGTGTCGGCGGAGCGGATGACGACGAAGTCCCAGGGCTGCGAGTGGCCGACCGAGGGCGCGTGGTGGGCGGCCTCCAGGACGCGGAGCAGCACCTCGTGCGGGATGGGGTCGCCGCGGAAGCCGTTGCGGATGTCGCGGCGTTCACGCATGACCTTCAGCACGGCCTCGCGCTCGGCGGGGTCGTAGCCGGGGGCGGCGGGACCGGTGGACTGTCGTGCTTCTGCCACTGCGGCCGCGCTCTCTGCTTGGTGGCGTTCCTGATCCGCCAGGTCTTCCTGTTCGGCGCCCCGGGTGTCCAGGTCGTCGGGGTTCTGTGCGAGTTCGGCGTCGCCTTCGCGGGGTGCGGGGACGATGACCACGGGTTCCGCCTCGGGCTGGGCCGGCTGGGGGACGGCCGCCTGGGACTGCTGCGGGCCCTGGACGTGCTGTCCGGCCTGCGCGTCCGGCGCCGGGCCGGGGAGTACGACGGTGACGTCCTCGGCGGGTGCCGGGGTGGTCTCCGGGGGCTGGGGGGTCTGGGGGGCTTCCGGTGCCCAGGGGGCCTGGGTGGCTTCGGCGGTTTCGGGTGTGGCTACCGGCTCGGAGACGGCGGCCACCGGCTCGGGTGCCGGCGCCGCCTCGACTGCGGGGTCGGGCACGGCTGCTTCAGGAGCCCGAGCCGGTGCCGGTGCTTCGGCGGTCGCGTCGGGGGCCGCCTGGGCGGGTGCGGGGGCCTCAGCTCCGGGGTCGGGCGCCGTCTCGGTGGGCTGAGGGGGCACGGTTGCGGCAGGGGGCTGAGTCGGTGCGGTGGTCTCCGGTGCGTCGGTGGGCGACTCGGGGGCGGGTGTGTCGGCGGACGCGGGAGCCTCGGCAGCCGGAGCGCCGGCTTCCGGGGCGACCGCCTCGGGGGTCGGGACGGGGGTGGCAGGGGCGGGCGCTTCAGGGGCCGGGGCGGGCGCTTCGGGGGCGGCAGCGGCCGTCTGCGGTGCCGTCAGCTCGGGTTCCTGCGCGGCTGCACCGGCGTCAACCGCCTCGTGGGCCGGGGCGATCGGCTCAGCAGCCTGCTGGGCGGCCTCACCGCCATCGGCCTCCGGCTCCTGCGCGACGGACTCGGTCGCGGGCGCGGCCGGTGCGGCAGCCTCGGGGGCGACCCGCGCTGCCTGTTCCTGTGCAGCAGCGTCGGGCCCCACCGCGGCCGGCGCCTGGGCGGCGGCCGTCTCCCCCGCATCCGCCTCGGGCGGAGCCACGACAGCGGGCTCGGGCGCGGTGGCGGCCTCCGGGAGCTCGACCGCCTCGGGCACCGGGGCGGCCTCGGGGACAGGAGCGGCTGCCGCGCCCTGCTCCGCGGCAGCCGCCGGGGCCTGCTCACCACCCTCGGCGGATTCGCCTGCGGCACTCGGCCCGGGCACCGCGGGAGAAGCATCGGCACGTGCCGGCGCACCGTCCTGACCAGAACCGTCCACGACCGGCCCCGGCACATCCCCCGGAGCCGGCTCGGCAGCGGCCACGGCCCCGGTCTCGGCGGCGGCCGCCTGGCCGGCGTCCGGTGAGACGCCCGCGCCGACGGGGTCACCGGCAACGCCTGCGCCCTGTTCGGAAGCGCCCTGCACCGGCTCGGCGGCGGCCACCTGCCCGCCCTCCGGACCGACGCCGGCCCCAGCGGGCTCGCCCGCAACCGCCGTGCTCTGCACGGACTCGGCAGCGGCAACCGGCTGGGCAGCGGCCACGGCGGCCTGCTCAGCAGCAACCCCGGGCTCGGCCGCGGCCACCTGGTCCCCGGAGGTACCGGCGGGCTCGCCCGGCACCGCCGCACCCTGCGCGGGCTGCGCCGGCTGTTCGGCATAGGTGCCCTGTCCGGATCCGGTCGGCGCCGGCGGTGCCGCGGGGGCCGGCTCCGGGGCGACGCGGGTGGCGACGGCCTGGGCCGTGCCCGCCGGCTCCGCTGCCGGAACAACCGTTTCCGCAGGCGCCGCCCCGGCGCTCACCGGGGCCTGGGGCGGAACCTGCGCGCCCCAGGGCGCGGCAGCCGGCGCGGGCTCCTCCGGAGTGCGCGGGACGTCGAGGTACTCGGGGCCGGGCGCCGCCGCCGCGGGCTGTCGTACCGGCGCTTCCGCGGGGCCGCGGTCGGCGAGCGAGCGGACCGGGCTCGCGGAGCTGTCGGGGAGCGGCGGGCCGAGGTGCAGCGGCCGGCGCGGGGTGATGGGCGGGATCGGCGGCGGGTCGGGCAGGCGGACGCCGCCGAGGTCGACAGAGCCGCTGTCGCGGCCTGAGATCTCGTGCGGGCCCGGCTGGTGCACGGCCTCGACGACCGGCTCCGGCGCGGGCGGGGCGACCTCGTTGCCCCAGGCGCCGTGGGAGCCCGGCAGCAGCAGGTCTTCGTCCTCGGCGGGGTTCTCGGAGAGGTAGGCGTACGCACCGTGCGCGGGGGCGCCCGGCTGTTCCACCATGCCTGCGCTCTCCGGCAGTCCCTCGCCCGGGACCTGGCCGGTGTCGGTCATGCGTACCCCTCGCCCATCGGTTAGTGCTCCTACGACCAGCTCACCCGGAACGGCGCACCGACCGCCCCACAGTGAAGAACGAGCGTGCGTCCCCAGCGGCACGAACGGCCCGCCCGGAAAAGGCGACAAAGCCACTCACTGGCATTGTTGCGGCCGAAGCACCCTCACGGCACCTTGATCCGCGACGGTTCCGCTGTGGACTGCGCCACGTTGCGCGTCCTCCGGTTCTGCCGTACCACACTCCCCCCAAAACGGGCGGGTTTTCCGGACATTGGCCGACGAACTGCCGGACGTCCGCGTGCGGTGCAGCGATCGGCCAGCCTACCGCGCGCAGTACGACAACCCGATCACGGGGACGGCGGCCGGGTCAGGCGCTGCGGCGGGGCAGCACCCCGCTGAGCAGGAACGCGACGCTCCGTTCCTTCTCCGTCCAGGCCCGGGTGTCGAGTTCGACGGACTGGAGCAGGGCGCACTCGACGCCGTACCCGTGTTCCGTCAGGTCCCGGCCGATGAGTTCGGCGGCGTCGCGGGTGGCGGCGTGCGTGACGATGCGCTGTGGGCGGCGGTCGGCGACGGCCGATACGACGGCCGCTCCCCCGCCGCCGACGCGGACGACGTCGGGTTCGGGGAGGTTCTCCAGCACGTGCGGGGCGGTGCCGTGCACGATCTGGAGCTGGACGCCGAGGCGGCGGGCGGCCGCGTCGGTGCGGGCGCAGGCCGCCCGGTCGCTGTCGACGGCGATCACGGCGGCGCCGGCGCGCGCGGCCTCGATGGCGAAGGCGCCGCTGCCGCAGCCGATGTCCCACACGAGGTCGCCGACACGTGGTCCGAGGCGGGCGAGTTGGGAGGCGCGCAGCAGCTGGGTCTCACCCTCGCCGAGGTCACCGCCGTACGTCCCGGCGGGCAGGGACCAGCCGCGTGGTCCGGCGGACGGGTCGCGGCCGGCGATCCAGCCGGTCTCCCCCGCCGTGTCCGGCCGGGCCGGACCGCCGAGGACGATGACGACGTTGGGGTCGCGCCAGGTGTGGTCGGCGGCCTTGTCGGAGGTGACGACGCTGACCCGCTCGTGTGCGGTGCCCAGTTCCTCGCAGATGACGAAGGAGCGGTGGACTCCTTCGAGGAGCAGGCCGAGTTCGGCGGGGCCGGCACCGGGTGAGGTGAGCACTGCCACCTTGGTGTGGGCACGGCACACGTTCACCGCGCGGCGCAGGGTGCGGCGGTGTGCGACGACCACCTGTGCGTCGTCCCAGGGCATGCCGGCGCGGGCGAAGGCGGCGGCGACCGAGGAGACGGCGGGGACGACCTCCACTTCGAGGCCGAACTCGGGGGCGCGCAGGGTGCGTACGACGCCGAAGAAGCCGGGGTCGCCGTCGGCGAGCACGACGGCCGTGCCGCGGTGGGCGGCGATGCGGCGGGCGGCCAGGGCGACGCTGCCGAGGCGGATGCGCTCGGCGCCCGCGGGTACCTCGTGGAGCGCCAGGTGGTGGGCGGCACCCGCCACGAGCGTGGCTCCACCCAGGGCGGCGCGTGCCGCGGCGGTCAGCGGCGAACCGTCCCAGCCGATCACCGTGACCCGGTCGGCCATCGTCGTCAGTCTCCAGGGGTTTTCGCAGGTCGTCTGTGTGTCGTGTGATGAGCTGCCCGCAGGCGGGCTCCGTGAGAGTACCCGGTGCAGCCGCCGGAGGGGGCGGCGTGCCGTCGCGCGCGGTGTCCGTTCCTGGTCGGTTCCGGTCGCCGACGCCAGTTCCGGTCGTCGACGTCAGTTCCGGTCGTCGACGTCAGTTCCAGTCGCCGAAGGACGTGAAGCCGCCGGGCAGCTGGTCGCCGACGCCTTCGAGGTCCTCGGGGAGCAGACTCCAGACGATCAGGTCGGTGCGTACCTCGGTCCACTCGCCGTCGTCCGTCCGCGCCCGGGCTATCCAGGCGCCGCGCAGCACTCCCTCGCTGATGCAGCCGATCTTCTGGGCCACCTGCTGGGAGGCGGTGTTGTCGGCCGGGGTGCGCAGTTCGAGGCGCTCGAACTTCTGGTCGTTGAAGAGCCACTGCGCGGTGATGAGCGCCGCCTCGGAGGCGTAGCCCTCGCCGCGTGCCCAGGGGGCGATGACGTAGGAGATCTCGCTGGAGCGGATCCGCCAGTCGGTGTTCCGGAGGTGGACGATGCCGACGAGGCGCTGGGTGAGGAACTCGGTGACGGCGAAGACGATGCCGCGGCCCTCGGCCCGTTCGGCGGGGGCCTGTTCGGTGATCCAGGAGCGTGCGTGGGCCTCGGTGTAGGGCTGCGGGACGGTGGTCCAGGCGGTGACGAGCTCGTCGTTCATCATGTCGGCGAACGACTGGATGTCCGGCTCCTCGAAGGGGCGCAGGACCAACCGCTCCGTGCTGATGGAGACGTTGGGAAAGGTGCTCGTCATGCGCGCTCCGTAACCTTCGGTGAACCTTCAGGGCCTGCTGAACTGCCCAGCATGCAGCATGAAAGCACTGATCCGCACCACGGGGCCCTCCCCCACCCGGTGCGGGAGGACCCCGTGCGGGGCGGGTGCCGGGCGTCGCCTCAGAAGGAGGCGAGCACGGAGCCGGCGTACTTGTCCTGGATGAACTTCTTCACCTCGGGCGAGGTCAGGAGCTTCGCGAGCTTCTTCACGCGCGGGTCGTTCTCCTCGCCCTTCTTCACGGCGAGGAAGTTGCCGTAGGGGTTGTTCTTCGGGGACTCCAGGACGAGGGCGTCCTTCGACGGCTTGAGGTCGGACTCGATGGCGTAGTTGCCGTTGACGACGGCGGCGTCCACGTCGTCGAGGGAGCGCGGCGTCTGGGCCGCCTCCAGCTCCTTGAACTTGAGGTTCTTGGGGTTCTTCGTGATGTCGGCAGGGGTCGCCTCGTTGCCGACGCCCGCCTTGAGGGTGATGAGCCCGTGGGCGGCGAGGAGCTTGAGGGCGCGGGCCTCGTTCACCGTGTCGTTGGGGATGGCGACGGTCGCACCGCTCTTCAGGTCGTCGGCCTTCTCGACCTTGTGGGAGTAGAGGCCGAGCGGCTCCAGGTGGACCGTGACGACGGGCACGATGTCGGTGCCGTTCTTCTTGTTGAAGTCGTCGAGGTACGGCTTGTTCTGGAAGTAGTTGGCGCCCACGGAGCCGTCCTGCGTCGCCGTGTTCGGCGTGACGTAGTCGGTGAACTCCCTGACCTGGAGGTCCAGGCCCTCCTTCTTCGCCAGGTGGTCCTTGACGTAGTTGAGGATCTCGGCGTGCGGGACGGGGCTGGCGGCGACGATCAGGGGTCCGTCGGAGCCGGAGTCGCCCGCGCCGCAGGCGCTGAGCCCGAGGGTGAGGGCTCCGGCGGCGAGGACGGCGGTGGTGATCTTGGCGGTGTTACGCACGAAAAGTGCCTTTCCTTATGACCTTGCGGGTGGTGCGACCCCGTTGTGGGTGAACGGGGAGCTCAGGAGGCGGCTTTGAGCAGCCGCAGTTTCGGGGCGGGTCCCGAGTGGGCGCCGCGGCGGTGCAGGGAGCGGGCCGCGTAGTCGCCGGCGAACTGGATGACCGAGATGACGACGGCGAGGATCGCGACGGTGATCCACATCAGCTGGGTCTCGAAGCGCTGGTAGCCGTACCGGATGGCGATGTCGCCGAGGCCGCCGGCGCCGACGGTGCCCGCCATCGCCGAGTAGCCGATGAGGGCGACGATCGTGGTGGTGGTGCTGGAGATCAGCGACGGCAGTGACTCGGGGACGAGGACCTTGCGCACGACGGTCCAGGTGTTGCCGCCCATGGCCTGCACGGCCTCGACCAGCCCGTGGTCCACTTCGCGGACGGCCGTCTCGACCAGGCGCGCGAAGAAGGGGATGGCGCCGATGGCGAGCGGCACGATGGCGGCCTCGCGGCCGATGGTGGTGCCGGTGATCCAGCGGGTGAAGGTCATCAGCGCGACCATCAGGATGATGAACGGCAGCGAGCGGGCGATGTTCACGATCTGCCCGATGACCTTGTTGGCGACGAGGTTCTGGAGCAGGCCGCCGCGGTCGGTGAGGACCAGCAGGATGCCGAGCGGCAGTCCGCCGACGACGGCGATGAGCGTGGACCAGCCGACCATGTAGAGGGTGTCCCAACACGCCTGCTCCAGCAGGGGCTGCATCTCGGACCAGGTCACTTGGCACCTTCCTTCGCCAGTGCGGACTCATGTCCCGGGACGTCGATCTGGAGGCCCTGTTCGCGCAGGAAGCCGATCGGCACGACGTTGTCCTCGTAGCGGCCGGGCAGTTCGATGCGCATCCTGCCGACCTGGAGCCCGCCGACGGTGTCGATGGCGGCGCCGAGGATCGATATGTCGATGTTGTAGGTGCGGGCGAGCTGCGAGATGACGGGCTGGGTCGCGCTCTCGCCCTGGAAGGTGACGTCGACGACGGTGCGGTCCTCGCCGGAGGCCTCGCCGTCGAGCGGGAACAGCGCGGCGGCCAGTTCGGAGCCGGGGGTGGCCAGCAGCTCGCTGACCGTGCCGGACTCGACGATGCGGCCGTTCTCCATGAGCGCGGCGGAGTCGCAGACCGACTTCACGACGTCCATCTCGTGCGTGATGAGCAGGACGGTCAGGCCGAGCTGCCGGTTGAGGTCGCGCAGCAGCGCCAGGATCGAGCGGGTGGTCTCCGGGTCGAGGGCGCTGGTGGCCTCGTCGGACAGCAGCACCTTCGGGTCGCCGGCCAGGGCGCGGGCGATGCCGACGCGCTGCTTCTGACCGCCGGAGAGCTGCGCCGGGTAGGCCTTGGCCTTGTCGGCGAGGCCGACCAGGTCGAGCAGCTCCCGTGCCTTGCGGGAGCGTTCCGCGCCGGACTTGCCGAGGATCTCCAGCGGCAGTTCGACGTTGTCCTGGACGGTCCGGGAGGACAGGAGGTTGAAGTGCTGGAAGACCATGCCGATCCGGCTGCGCGCCTGCCGCAGTTCCCTTCCGGCGCGCGGGCCGCGGCCGGCCAGGGCGGTGAGGTCCTGTCCGGCGACCGTCACGGTGCCCGAGGTGGGCCGTTCCAGGAGGTTGACGCAGCGGATGAGCGAGGACTTGCCGGCGCCGGACTGGCCGATGACGCCGTACACCTCGCCTTCGCGGACGTGCAGGTCGACGCCGTCCAGGGCGGTGACCTCGCGGCCGCGCGAACGGTAGACCTTGGTCAGGTCCGTTGTGGTGATCACGTGGGTTTCCGTCACTGTCGAGTGCGCGGGCGTGGGTGTGCCCGGGCACAGAGGCATTCGTTCAGGGACGCGACACGGTTCTCGCTGGGGCGTGGAACCGGGGAGAACATGTGCGCGGGCGGCTTGGTGTCACGCAGCGCTCGGGGCGTGCGGACATGCCGCGGTCTCGCTTCGGGGCGCGAGCTCAGGGGGTGGTGCGGGGGCCCTCTAGAAAGCGCACATTCGACACGTACAACGAGCACCGGGCGCCATGGTCGCCTCGGTCGCGGGGATGCGGTCGCTCGTCGTGGTCATGCCGTCAGTAAAACACGCGTACGGTCCTGACCGGCCGCCGCTGTCCGGATGCTGGACAGCGGTGGACAGGGGCTGGGATCCGCCGGCTTCCATCAGTCGCGCAGGGAGATCTCCACACCCTGCTCGGTGACCAGTGCGGACAGGGCCGACAGGTCCTCGACCACCAGGTCGGCACGGAGTTCGTGAGCCTGGTGGGTTGTGGTCAACGCCACGGTGGTCATGCCGGCGGCGCGGCCGGCCGTCAGGCCCGCGGGGGCGTCCTCGAAGACGACGCACCGGGTGGGGTCGACGCCGAGGGCGCGGGCGGCGAGCAGATAGGGCTCGGGGTCGGGCTTGCCGCGGGTGACGTCGTCCGCGGCGACGAGCGTCTTGGGCAGGATGCCGACGGCGTCGAGCCGGGCCTCGGCCAGCCGCCGGGTGGCGGAGGTGACGACGGCCCAGCGCTCGGCGGGCAGGGCGTCGAGGAAGGCACGGGTCCCCGGCAGCAGGTGCACCCCGCCGCCTGGCACGTCTTCCACCTCCAGGTCCTCGATCCGCGCGACGGCCTCCGGGACCACGTCGGCGGGCAGCAGGTCGGCGGCTATCTCGGCGGCCGGCCGGCCGTGCAGCTCGACCCGGGCGAACTCCTCGGCCGTGATCCCGTACTCCGTGGCCCACCGCGTCCAGCAGCGGTCCACCGAGGAGAGGGAGGAGACCAGGGTTCCGTCGTTGTCGAACAGCAGGGCGTGCGCGTGGATCTTCATGCCCTCGACCCTACGGTGCAGGCCAGGGCCGGAAGCATCGGGCCTTTTCGGCCGTAATAAGGTCGCAGCATGCTTGATGCCCTGACGCTGGTGACCGGCGTCGCCGCGCTGCTGCTCGCCGCCTGGTGCGGCTGGGCGGCCTTCCGTGACCAGCCGACCAAGGACTGGCACTTCATCGGGATGGCCGTGGTCACCCTGCTGTCGCTGGTCCAGCTGGTGGTGGGGATCGTGCTGCTGGCGCAGGGCGAGAAGCCGGAGCAGGGCACGACGATCTTCGTGGCGTATCTGCTCGGGGCGTTCGCGTGTGTCCCGGCGGCGGGCTTCATGTCGCTGGCGGAGCGCACCCGCTGGGGTTCGGTGACGGTAGCCGCCGGCGGTGTGGTGCTGGCCGTGCTGGAGGTGCGGCTCTATGACATCTGGGGAGGCTGAGGTGAGCCGGCGGCGACTGACCAGCGGGCCGGGCACGCTGCTTGTCTGGCTGTACGGCGTGATGGTCGTGGGGGCGGTGTCGCGGTCCGTGTTTCAGATCGCGACGGAGTTCGACCGGGCGCCGCTGGCGTACTCGCTGTCGGCGGTGGCCGGTGTCGTGTACGGGTTCATCACGTATTCGCTGGTGCGGGGTGGGGAGACGGGACGGAAGGCTGCGCTGGCGTGCTGTGTGGCCGAGTTGGTGGGGGTGCTGACGGTGGGGACGTGGACGTTGATCGAGCCGTCGGCGTTTCCGGATGCGACCGTGTGGTCGGACTTCGGGATGGGCTACGTCTTCATTCCCGTGCTCTTGCCGCTGTCCGCCATCTATTGGCTGCGGAAGGGTGCGCCTCGGGAGGATGCCGCCTGAGGTTCGTCAGGCGGCCGCGGGCCGTATGTGGTTGCTCGCGCAGTTCCCCGCGCCCCTGGAGGGCAAGATCAAGCTGTCGCCGCGTAGGTACCGGCCGGCTTCTCCAGGACGATCATCGGTACGCCGTCCGCGCCCTCGGACGTGCCCACCGTTTGGTAGCCCACCTTGCGGTAGAGGCGGAGGTTGCCTTCGCTGCGGTGGCCGGTGTGGAGGCGGAAGCGGGTGGCTCCGTGCTGGTCGGCGAGGGCCGCTTCGGCGGCTCGGAGCAGGCGGGCGCCGATGCCGTGACCCTGGAGGCGGGGGTGGACGCAGAGCTTGCCGATCGCGGCGGCGCCGTCCTCGGTGACCGATCCGCGGACCGAGCCGACGACCTCGTCGCCGAGCCGGGCCACGAAGACGCAGTCGCGGGCGACCTCCTCGCGGACCGAGTCGAGGGTTTGGACGAGCGGGTCGATGCGGTAGTTGCCGTACAGCGCCGCCTCCGACTGGAAGCACAGGTATTGCAGCCTGAAGATCTGCTCCGCGTCCTGCTCGGCCGCCGCAGAGATGGTCACGCTCATGCCCATGTGCGCACGCCTCCCGCTCATCTGATCACCTATCGTTCCTCACTCCTATCCCCCTCCTCAGCGGGCCGCAACCTCCGGTGCGAGCAATCTCCGCAGACATCCCAGGCATCTGGAACGTTCCGGGCCAAGACTCCCCTGTGAGATACCCAACTCCCCTGCGATTTCCCGGTATGTCAGGTCCTCGGGAGAGAGCAGGGCCTCCATGAGCCGGGGGCAGCGCCCCGGGAGGCGGCGTACGGCCGCGCGCAGAGCACGGCCGCGGGCCGCGGCGAGGGCGAGCTGCTCGGGACCCCGGTCGCCGTCGTCGACCGGTTCGACGACGTACGGCCGTTCGAGGCGGCTCGTCCGGCGGGTGCGGCGCGCTTCCGAGCGGACGGCCCGGCGGAGCCATTCCTGCGGGTCGAGCGGCGGGCCCTCGGCGTCGAGGCGCTCCAGCAGACGGAGCCAGACCGCCTGCTCCAGGTCGCCCGCATCGGTTCCGGCGGCATATGCCTCCGCGGAGGCCTCGGCGGTGAGCAGCGGGCGCAGGGCGGTGACCAGGTCGAGCGTCATATGCGGAGCGACGCGGCCGCCCGGGCCAGGGTTGCCCGGGCGGCCGAAGCCCACTCGACCGGGGGGTGTGAGCTCACATGTTGACGCTCAGTCGCCGACGTAGTCCTCGCGGGCCAGCACGCCCGTGTCGGGCTGGTCGGTGAAGACGCCGTCGATGCCGGTCGCGAAGTACGCCTTGTACGCGCCGAAGACGTCACCGTAGGCGTCCGCGTCCGTGCCCTTGCGGAAGTTCGCGGGCAGGAAGGGGTTCTCGTTGCGCATCGTCCAGGGGTGCAGGATCAGACCCACCTTGTGCGCGTCCCGGACGAGTGCCGTCGGCTGCGTGAGGTTGCCCTTGGCGTCGCGCGGGATGATCAGGTCGAGGGTCGGGCCGATGCCCTGCGCGTAGGAGGCGATCTCCCGCAGACCGGCCGGCTTGACCAGGTCGGCGACGGTGCGCGGGTCGCCCGTCTCGACGAAGTCCCAGGGGCGGCTGTCCGCCGAGGACAGCAGGACGACCAGGGGGTTGTCGACGAGCTTGTTGAGCCGCTCGATGCTGGTCGGCTCGAAGGACTGGAGGATGACCGGGGAGGTGCGCCGGTCCTTGCGGTACTTGCGCAGCAGCTTGGCGACCCGCTCCTCCAGGGGGAGGCCCTGCTTGCGGAAGTAGGTGGGGTGCTTGAGCTCGGGGTAGATCCACACCTGCTTGCCGCGCTCGCGGGTCTGCTCGTCCTGCCACCGCAGGACCTCTTCGAAGGTGGGGATCTCCCACCGGCCGTTGTAGAGGGTGTTGTGCGGGCGGTTGGCCGGGATGCGCTCGATCGCCCGTAGGGTCTTCAGTTCGGCGAGCGTGAAGTCCTCGGTGAACCAGCCGGTGGTGGAGACGCCGTCGAGGAGCTTGGTCTTCTTGCGGTCGGCGAACTCGGGGTGGTCGGCGACGTCCGTGGTGCCGCCGATCTCCGGCTCATGACGGCAGACCAGGTGCCCGTCCTTCGTCGGGACCAGGTCGCCCGCCTCGACGATGTCGGCGCCCATGTCGAGGGCCAGCTGGTACGAGCCGAAGGTGTGCTCCGGGCGGTAGCCACTGGCGCCGCGGTGGCCGACGATCGTCGGCTTGGGCAGGCTCTTCAGCCCGCCCTGCCCGCCGTACCCGCCCTGCTCTCCGCCGGGCCGGGCGCCGTCGGCTCTCGCCGTGCCGGTCATGCCGAGGACCGCTCCCCCGGCGCCGAGGACCGCGGCGCCGAGCAGGGCCCGCCGTCCGGTTCCGCTCGTTTCCTCGTTCGGCCTCTGCGTTCCCATGAGCGCCCTCCCTGCGTCGGCTCGTCCGTGCGGGGCGATCGTACGGGCGCGTACATGACGGGTGGGAGACGCCGGGCGGAACACGTGGGTGACGACGGATGTCGTAGTGGCTGGTGGGGGCTGCGAACTGACGGCTCGTCGGCGGCGCGCCGGGTTCGGCGCGTCCGGGTGATTCGGCGCGGCGGTTCCGGGAACGCGTCCGATACGCCCGGGGAGCGACGTCCGTCACATGCGGCGGCCGGGTCACGCCCCCGTCCCCGGCGCGTCACCGCAGGTAAACACGCGTCAACAGTACGTAAGGCCTCGGTTAAGTCGCCGTGCCCGATGTGCGCGATCCCCGGGGCCGCGAGTATCGTCCTCACCTGCACAGACTCATACAGAATCCCTTGACACCGGAGGGTCCGTTGTCCCGCTTCGCGCTCATCAAGGCAGTGCTCGGCCCGATCATGCGCCTGATGTTCCGCCCTCAGGTGGAAGGTGCGGAGCACATTCCCGGCGACGGTCCGGTCATCCTGGCCGGCAACCACCTGACGTTCATCGACTCGATGATCCTGCCGCTGGTCTGCGACCGTCAGGTCTTCTTCATCGGCAAGGACGAGTACGTGACCGGGAAGGGCTTCAAGGGCCGGCTGATGGCCTGGTTCTTCACCGGCGTCGGCATGATCCCCGTGGACCGTGACGGTGGCCGGGGCGGGGTGGCCGCGCTGATGACCGGGCGCCGGGTGCTGGAGGAGGGCAAGGTCTTCGGCATCTACCCGGAGGGCACGCGGTCGCCCGACGGGCGGCTGTACCGGGGGCGTACCGGGATCGCCCGGCTCACGCTGATGACGGGGGCGCCGGTGGTGCCGTTCGCGATGATCGGCACGGACAGGATCCAGCCGGGTGGCGCGGGGCTGCCGCGGCCGGGGAAGGTCACGGTCCGGTTCGGTGAGGCGATGGAGTTCTCCCGGTACGAGGGGATGGACCGGGATCGGTATGTGCTGCGGGCCGTGACCGACTCGGTGATGAGCGAGGTCATGCGGTTGTCCGGGCAGGAGTATGTGGACATGTACGCGAGCAAGGCGAAGGAAGCGGCGTAGTTCTGCGGCTGCGGGTGTGTAGGGGCTGGCCGCACCCCCGTAGGGGGCACGTTCTCCGGCGGGCCTACGCGTGGTCCGCCCCGCCGCTCTCCAGCCGCTGCCCCCGCAGCAGGAACCACGCCGCCACCGCCGCGGCGAGCAGGACCGCCGCTCCGACGCCGGCCGCGAGGGCCAGGCCGTCGACGAACGACGTGCGGGCCGCGTCCAGCATCACCCCGGAGGTGTGCGCGGGCATGCTCGCGGCCGCCTCCACGGCACCGCCCAGCGACTCGTGGGCCGCGGCCGGTGTGCCCGCCGGGCCGGTGAAGTCGCGGTAGACGCCGGTCACGATGGAGCCGAGCACGGCGATGCCGAGGGCCGCGCCGAGTTCGTACGCCGTCTCGGACACGGCGGACGCGGACCCCGCCTGCTCCTTGGGCACGCTGGAGAGAATCACGTCGGCGGTCACGGTGAACGAGAGACCGGCTCCGACACCGACCACCAGCAGCGCGGCCCCGAGCAGCGGGTAGCCGGTGGACTGGCCGATCACCGTGAGCGCGGCCAGGGCGAGGCCGATCGCCGCGAGCCCTGCGGAGACGACGGCCCGTACCGAGAAGCGCCGGGCCGCCCGCCCCGCGAGCAGACCGGCCACCACCGCGCCGATCGCGGCGGGCAGTTCCGCCAGACCCGCCTCGAACGGACGCCGGCCCTGGACGAGTTGCAGGTACTGGGAGAGGAAGAACACCAGCCCGGACAGGCCGAGGATGGTCAGCAGGTCGGCCAGCACCGCCCCGCTGAAGCCGCGATTGCGGAACAGCCGCATGTCCAGCAGCGGGGCCGGGAGCGTGAGCTGCCGGCGCACGAACCCGTAGAGGGCGGCCGCGCCCAGCAGGCCCGCGGCCAGAGTGCCCCACGCGAAGCCGTGCGCGGCGACCTCCTTGACCGCGTACACGACACCGACCATGCCGACCAGCGACAGCACGACGCTGACCAGGTCCCAGGGACCGGGGTTCGCGGTGCGCGACTCGGGCAGCAGCTTGATCCCGACGAGGACCAGGACGGCCATCACGGGCAGGTTGATCAGGAAGACCGAGCCCCACCAGAAGTGCTCCAGCAGGAACCCGCCGACGATCGGCCCGACGGCCGTACCGGCGGAGGCGGTGGCGCCCCAGATGCCCACGGCGAGACTGCGTTCGCGCGGGTCGTGGAAGAGGTTGCGGATCAGGGCGAGCGTGGCCGGCATCAAGGTCGCGCCCGCCACGCCGAGCAGCGCCCGGGCGACGATCATCATCTCGGGCGTGCCGGCGTAGGCGTTGACCACGGATATCGCGCCGAACGCCGTGGCACCGACCAGCAGGATCCGCTTGCGGCCGATCCGGTCGCCGAGGCTGCCCATGGACACGAGCAGACCGGCGATGACGAACGAGTAGACGTCACCGATCCACAGCAACTGCGTGCCCGAGGGCTTGAGGTCCTCGCTGATGTAGGGGGTCGCGAGACCGAGGACGGTCGCGTCGACGGCCACCAGCAGCACGGCGAGCACGAGGACGCCGAGCGCGAGCCAGCGGCCCGGGCGCTTCACCGCCTCCGCTGTCTCGGCCGGCTGCAGGGTGCTGGTCATGATTCCTCTCTCCGTAGTGCGCCGCCGAGCAGCAGCTCGACGATCATGTGCTGGAAGTCCTTGGGGGCGCCCTTGCCGCTCTGCACCATCCAGGCGCCGGAGGCCAGCAGGCCGTAGAGCGCCTCGGTGAGCCAGGCCGGCGTGAGGTCGATACGGAACTCGCCGCTGAGCTGGCCGCGCCGGAACAGGGCGGAGATCCGCTCGTCGATCAGCGTCCAGCCCGCGTTCTGCTCCTCGCCCTCGAACAGCTGGTTCTCGGTGTAGAGGAACCCGAGCAGTCCGGCGGCGGGCTCGATGGCTCCGACCAGCCGGCGTACGGCCTCGCTCGCCGTGCCCTCGTCGAGCCGGGCGGCGTCCAGCGCGGCCTCGCATTCGGCGATGCCCAGCGACTCCAGCGCGCGGACGAGGGCGTCCCGCCCGGCGAAGTGGCGGTGCAGCGTGGCACGGCTGATCCCGGCTGCCTTCGCGACCTCGTCCATGGTCGCGGTGGCTTTGTGGGTCAGCAGGGCCGCGGCGGCGCGCAGCACATGGTCAGGATCGACAGCCATGAGACAACCATAACCCATATGAGACACAGATGTCTCATACTGGGCATGCGTGACTCACGGCTGCCGGTTCGCGGATGGGTGCGAAGGGGTGGTGATCAGTGCCAGGGCAGCTGCCCGCGCCGCTCCCAGTACACCTGCGGTTCCTCGACCAGCGTGGCCAGCCGGGTCAGCTGGTCGTCGTCGAGGTCGACGACCGCCGCGTGCAGGTTGGAGGCGAGCTGGTTGGTGGTGGCGGCGCCGGAGAGGACGACACCGGCCCAGGGCTGCCGCAGGACCACCGCCAGGGCGATGGCGTCGCAGCCCAGCCCGGCCTCCTCGGCGATCTCCTGCAGGACGTCCGGCGCGTGCGGTCCGGCGAGGCGGCCGTTGGCCATGCCCTCCTTGACGATCACGGTCAGGCCGGCGTCATGGGCCTCGGCGAGGGCGGGGGCGGCGGAGGTCTCCAGCGCGTTGTACGTGGACTGCACGGTACGGAAGAGGGGTTCGCCGTCGACCGTGACGGCGAGGGCGGCGCGGATCGCGTCCGCCTGGGCGGGACCGCTGGTGGAGAAGCCGATGGTGAGGCCCTGGGCGGCGGCTTCCGCGAGCTTCGCGTGCAGTTCCTTGTCGGTGAGGGCCGGGCTGTCCGGGGTCACCGAGTGGATCTGGTAGAGGTCGAGCCGGTCGCCGAGCAGGGCGTCGCTCTCGGCGCGCTGCCGTTCGTAGGTGGCGAGGGTGTGGTCCTTGACCTCGTGCGTCTCGGCGTCGGTGGACCAGTCGGCGGTGTAGGTGTAGCCCCATTTGCTGCCGACGACGATGTCGTCGTGGCCCGGGTGGGCCTTCAGCCAGTCGGCGAGGAACTCCTCAGAGCGGCCGTAGGAGCGGGCGGCGTCGAAGTAGCGGACGCCCTGGGCGTAGGCGGCGTCCAGGAGTTGGTGAGTACGCTCGCGCAGAGCGTCAACCGTGCGCTCGGCCGGCAGGTCCTGATCACGACCCAGATTGATGTAGCCGGGGCGTCCGACGGCGGCGAGGCCTAGGCCGATGTGGCAGGTGGGGGTTGTCGCTGTGGCCAGGCGGGCGAAGGGCATCCGGGGGCTCCGTTCGGTCGGCTGCGGCTTTCGACCAACGTAACCCCCGGGATGACCTTCGCCTCAGAGCTCGGGGCTCGCTGTGTTTCGGCGCGTGCGGGTGGCCTGTGGCTTGTCGCGCAGTTCCCCGCGTCCCCGCAGCGTGCTGCCCTCAGCTCTTCTTCTTGGCCAGAGCCCATTCGTGCTGGGCCGCCACGTCCGCCTTCACCTCTGCCAGTTGAACGGCCACCGCGCTCGGGGCCGTGCCGCCCCTGCCGTTGCGGGAGGCCAGGGCTCCGGGGACGTTGAGGACCGAGCGGACCTCCGGGGTGAGGTGGGACGAGATCTTCGCGAACTGCTCGTCCGTCAGCTCGTCCAGTTCCTTGCCCTCGGCCTCGGCGACCTTCACGCACTCGCCGGCGACCTCGTGGGCGACGCGGAACGGGACGCCCTGCTTGACCAGCCACTCGGCGATGTCAGTGGCGAGGGAGAAGCCGGCGGGGGCCAGTTCCTCCATGCGCTCCCGGTGGACGGTGAGCGTGGCCATCATGCCGGTGAAGGCCGGCAGCAGGATCTCCAGCTGGTCGATGGAGTCGAAGACCGGCTCCTTGTCCTCCTGGAGGTCGCGGTTGTACGCGAGCGGGAGGGCCTTGAGCGTGGCCATCAGGCCCGTCAGGTTGCCGATGAGGCGGCCGGACTTGCCGCGGGCCAGCTCGGCGATGTCGGGGTTCTTCTTCTGCGGCATGATCGACGAGCCCGTCGAGAACGCGTCGTGCAGGGTCACGAAGGAGAACTCCTTCGTGTTCCAGAGGATGACCTCCTCGGCGATCCGGGAGAGGTTGACGCCGATCATCGCCGTGATGAAGGCGAACTCGGCGACGAAGTCACGGGACGCCGTTCCGTCGATGGAGTTGCCCGAGCTGCCGTGCTCGAAGCCGAGGTCCTTCGCGACCGCCTCCGGGTCCAGGCCGAGGGAGGAGCCCGCCAGGGCACCCGAGCCGTACGGCGACACGGCCGTCCGCTCGTCCCACTGGCGCAGCCGTTCCGCGTCCCGGGACAGCGACTGGACGTGGGCGAGGACGTGGTGCGCGAAGAGGACCGGCTGGGCGTGCTGGAGGTGCGTGCGGCCGGGCATCGCCACGTCCGGGTGGGCCTCGGCCAGTCCGATCAGCGCGTCCTGGAGCTCGGCGATCAGGCCGCCGATCACCCGGGCGTGGTCGCGCAGGTACATGCGGAACAGGGTCGCGACCTGGTCGTTGCGGGAGCGGCCCGCACGCAGCTTGCCGCCGAGGTCGGGGCCGAGCCGCTCCAGCAGGCCGCGCTCCAGGGCGGTGTGCACGTCCTCGTCGGCGATGGTGCCCACGAAGGAGCCGTCGGCGACGTCCGACTCCAGCTGGTCGAGCCCGGCGATCATCCGGGTCAGCTCGTCCTCGGTGAGCAGGCCCGCCTTGTGCAGCACACGCGCGTGCGCGCGCGAACCGGCGATGTCGTACGGCGCGAGCCGCCAGTCGAAGTGGACGGACGCGGACAGCTTGGCCAGGGCCTCGGCGGGACCGTCGGCGAAACGGCCGCCCCAGAGCCGTACGTCACCGCTGTTGCTGCTCACTTGCGTTGCTCCTAGAGAGGTTCGGATGTGACGCGGACCTTTATATGCCTACGCCGGGTTCCCGTCGTGCTGCTTCCGCAGCTGACGCTGTGCCGCGATCTTCGAGGACAGGCTGTAGATGTCGATGAAGCCCTTGGCGGCGGACTGGTCGAAGGTGTCGCCCGTGTCGTAGGTGGCGAGGTTGAAGTCGTACAGCGACTGCTCGGAGCGCCGGCCGGTGACGACCGCGCGGCCGCCGTGCAGGGTCATCCGGATGTCGCCGGTGACGTACTGGTTCGCCTCGTTGACGAAGCCGTCGAGGGCGTGCTTGAGCGGGGAGAACCACAGGCCGTCGTAGACCAGCTCGCTCCAGCGCTGCTCGACGCCCCGCTTGTAGCGGGCGAGTTCGCGCTCGACGGTGACGTTCTCCAGCTCCTGGTGGGCGGTGATCAGCGCCATCGCGCCCGGAGCCTCGTAGACCTCACGCGACTTGATGCCGACGAGCCGGTCCTCGACCATGTCGATCCGGCCGATGCCCTGGGCTCCGGCGCGCTCGTTGAGCTGCTGGACGGCCTGGAGGACGGTGACGGGCTCGCCGTCGAGGGCGACCGGCACGCCCTCCTCGAAGGTGATGACCACCTCGTCGGCCTCGCGCGCGACGGCCGGGTTCTGGGTGTACTCGTAGATGTCCTCGATCGGCCCGTTCCAGATGTCCTCGAGGAATCCGGTCTCGATGGCGCGGCCGAAGACGTTCTGGTCGATGGAGTACGGCGACTTCTTGGTGGTCGCGATCGGCAGGCCCTTGGCCTCGCAGAAGGCGATGGCCTTGTCGCGGGTCATGGCGTAGTCGCGGACCGGGGCGATGCACTTCAGGTCGGGGGCGAGGGCGGCGATGCCGGCCTCGAAGCGGACCTGGTCGTTGCCCTTGCCCGTGCAGCCGTGGGCGACGGTCGTGGCGCCGTGCTTCCGGGCGGCTGCGACGAGGTGCTTGACGATCGCCGGCCGGGACAGGGCGGAGACCAGCGGGTAGCGGTCCATGTAGAGGGCGTTGGCCTTGATCGCCGGGAGGCAGTACTCCTCGGCGAACTCGTCCTTGGCGTCGGCCACTTCGGCCTCCACGGCGCCGCATGCGAGGGCGCGCTTGCGGATGACGTCCAGATCCTCGCCGCCCTGGCCGACGTCCACCGCGACCGCGATGACCTCGGCGCCCGTCTCCTCGGCGATCCAGCCGATGGCGACGGAGGTGTCAAGACCGCCGGAATAGGCGAGTACGACGCGCTCGGTCACGGGTTCTTCTCCTCATACTGCTGACACTGACCTGCATGATTATGCAGACCTCTGCATGATTCGTCAATGCATCTCGGATCGAGGGCCCGATTCCGGCCATGCCGAGACGACTTTGCAGCTCCTTTGAACGCGGGAAACCGCTTACGCGTACCTCTCGCCGAACGCAGGCGCCGCGTTTCGACACCGACGATCCCCCGACCCCTAGTGAGGCATCCGCATGTCCAGGGCTCTTCCGAAGTACAACAAGCGTCGCGTCGGCTTCATCGGCGGCGCCGCCGCGGTGGCACTGTCCGGCACGGTGATCGCCGGCTTCGCCCTCGCCGGGGAGACGCCCGGGAGCGGCGGGACGAACGCCCGGACGCTGGCGGGTCCCGGCACCATCACGTGCCCGGACGTCACCGGCCAGCTGCCGGCCGTCCCCGCCTCGGCGCAGGCGGAGGTCGACCGCAACCTCGCCCAGCTCGACACCCAGATCCAGGAGGCCAACAAGCGCCTCGTCGACACCGTCGGCCAGGG
>NZ_WWIQ01000056.1:28294-28563 GCF_009862985.1 Streptomyces sp. SID5464
CCCAACTTCGTCCAGAACGCCATCCTCGGCCCGTTGGAGGACAAGCGCGTCGCCGCCCTGAACCGCATCGAGACCGCGATCGGGCGTGCCGCCGAGAAGCCGGAGGGGCTGGAGGCCTTCGCCGCCTGCCAGCTCAACGCCGACGGCGGCGCCGGAGCGGGCGAGGCCGCGGGCGGAGAGGCGGGCGCCGGCGAGGAGGCCGGTGCGGGCGCTGAAGCCGGTGCGGGCGCCGGCGCCGAGGCCGGTGCGGGTGCCGAGGCCGGTGCGGG
>NZ_WWIQ01000056.1:28683-28901 GCF_009862985.1 Streptomyces sp. SID5464
GGCCGGTGCGGGCGCCGAGGCCGGTGCGGGTGCGGGTGCGGGCGAGGCGGGGAACGCCGGTGCCGGCACGATCAGCTGCCCGGACGTCGCCTCCCAGCTGCCCGCGATCCCGGCCTCCGCCCAGGCCGAGGTCGACCGCAACCTGGCGCTGCTGGACACGCAGGTCGCGGAGGCCAACAAGCGCCTCGTCGACACCGTCGGCCAGGGCGGACCCAACT
>NZ_WWIQ01000056.1:29046-106578 GCF_009862985.1 Streptomyces sp. SID5464
ACCCAACTTCGTCCAGAACGCCATCCTCGGCCCGCTGGAGGACAAGCGGATCTCCACCGTCAACCGCATCGCCACGGCCATCGGCCGCACGGCCGAGAAGCCGGCCGGTCTGGACTCCCTGGCTGCCTGCACGCTCACCAAGTGAGGTGACAGGCGCTGTGGCCGCCCCGTGTGAGCGCCGGCCGGGGCGGCCACGGGTCCCGCAATTCCTTAGACAGTCAAAAGACTGCGCCATAATCGATGGCATGGGAAAAACTCATGAGCGCATAGAAGGCCGGCTCCGCTCGTTCATCGAGGCGCAGCCGGTCTTCTTCACCGCCACCGCTCCCCTGTCCGCCGACGGCACGGTCAACCTCTCCCCCAAAGGCCTCAAGGGCTCGTTCGCGGTGCTCGACGACCACACCGTGGCCTACCTCGACTTCGCCGGCTCCAACGCCGAGACCATCGCCCACCTGCGGGAGAACGGGCGGATCACCCTGATGTGGTGCGCCTTCCAGGGCCCGCCGAACATCGTCCGGGTGCACGGCCGCGGGGAGCCGGTCTTCCGCGACGACCCCCGTTTCGGGGAGCTGCTCGGCCACTTCCCGGACATCGACCCGGCACAGCACGGGCTGCGCGCGATCATCGTCGTCACGGCCGAACTCGTCCGCGACACCTGCGGCTACGCCGTGCCCTTCATGGCGTACGAGGCGGACCGCGACCTGCACGGCAGGCGTTTCGCCCGCGAGGACGACGCCTCGCTCAGCGAGTACTTCACCAAGAAGGAGCACATCGCGACCAGCCTGGACGGACTACCCGGGCTGCCGTTGCCGCTGCCGCCCTCTACGGTCTGAGGCATGCGCCCCGGTGCCGTAGCCCTCGCCGTCTCCGGCCTCGTCGTGCTCGGCGCCGGGCCGCCCGCGCCCTCGCCCCCGCTGCCGGCCCGGATGACGGACACCGGCGGCGGCACCCAGCTGATCACCGCGGTGGCCCCGAGGGCGGCCTCGACGAGGGGCACGGTCACCTGGTGGGACCTCAGGGACGGGCGGTGGGTGCGGGCGGGTTCCGCGCCCGCACGTTTCGGAGCGAACGGGCTGGCAGAAGGCGCGTCCCGCAAGCAGGGCACGAACACGACACCCACGGGTCTGTACGGGCTGCCGTACGCCTTCGGCATCAGGGCGGCACCGCGCGGGACGGCGTACCCGTACCGCCGGGTGCACCGGGACTCCTGGTGGTGCCAGGACAACGACTCCCGCTCCTACAACCGCTGGACCGAGCCCCGGGCGGCCGACTGCCGGGCCGCGGAGTCCGAGCACCTGATCAGCTACGGCGAGCGGTACGCGCACGCGCTCGTCATCGGCTTCAACTACGCGCGTCCCGTGCGGGGACGCGGCGCGGGCATCTTCCTGCATGTCGTCGGGCGGGGAGCGACGGCCGGCTGTGTGTCCGTGCCGAAGGACGCGATGCGGACGATCCTCACCTGGGCCGACCCGGCGAAGCGCCCCCACATCGCCGTCGGGACGGCGACCGGGGCCACCGCCGTCACCCGCTACTAGGGCACGGGCGCGCCTGAGTGTTACCACCGGTCACTTCCGTGCGCACAGCCGCGCACACGACTCGGTGCACGGCTGAACACTCCCGTGTCCCGGCACGTATCTGTGGGCCAAGGGTCAAGTCCCCACGGAGGAACCGTGACCACCACGCTCGCAGGCGGCCGTGCCGCCCGCCGCCAGACGATGCGCCGCATCCGCCCGCGCCGCTCCCCGGCCGTACCGCTGCTGATCGCCCTGTGGGCGGGTGCGGCGGCCGTGCTGTGGCTGTGGTGGGACAACACACCGTCCCTCGCGGACACCACGAGCAAGATCCTGGCCGCGGGCCGGATCACCGGTCTGCTCGCCGGCTACCTCATGGCGCTGGTGGTGCTCCAGATGGCCCGGGTGCCCGCGCTGGAGCGGCGGGTGGGCACCGACCGGGTCGCCCGCTGGCACGCCATGACCGGCCGGTACACGCTCTGCCTGGTCCTGGCACACGTCTTCCTCACCATGTGGGGCTACGCCCTCCAGGCGGGCAAGGGGCTCGGCGCCATCGTCCAGCAGACGACCGACTCCATCAACCAGCTGCCGGACATGGGCAAGGCCGCCATCGGCACGGGTCTGCTGTTCGTCATCGGGATCCTCTCGATCGGCGGCGTCCGCCGTCTGATCGGGTACGACACCTGGTACCACGTGCACCTGCTCACCTACGCGTCGGTGTACCTGACGTTCTGGCACCAGATCACGACCGGCAACGAGTTCGCCGTCGAACCCGCCGCGAAGACCTTCTGGTACGGGCTGTACGGCGCGGTGACGGCGCTCGTCCTCTGGTACCGGATCCTCACCCCGATCCGGCTGAACCTGCGGCACCGCATGCGCGTCGAGGCGGTCATCGAGGAGACCCCGGGGATCGTGTCCGTGCTGATCGGCGGGCGCAAGCTGCACCGGATGGGCGCGGAGGCGGGCCAGTTCTTCCGCTGGCGGTTCAAGGCGCCCGGAATGCGCTTCAGTTCGCACCCGTACTCGCTGTCGGCGGCCCCCCGCCCGGACATGCTGCGGATCACCGTCAAGGCGATCGGCGACCACACCTCCCGGCTGCGCGAGCTGAAGCCCGGCACCAAGGTGTGGGCGGAGGGCCCGTACGGCGCGATGACCGCGCAGCGCCGCAGCCGCGGCAAGGTGCTGCTGGTCGCGGGCGGTGTCGGCATCACCCCGATGCGGGCCCTGTTCGAGACGCTGCCGGGCGCGGCCGGGGACATCACGCTGCTCTACCGGGCCAACAGCACGCAGGACCTGGCCCTGTGGGGCGAGCTCGCCAAGATCGCCGACGAGCGGGGCGCCCGGCTGATGTACGCGGTCAACAGCCCGGACGGGGAACGCCCCGACATCTCGGCGGAGTCCCTCCAGCGCAAGATCCCGGACATCGACCGCCACGACGTCTTCATGTGCGGGCCGCCCGGCTTCGCGCAATCGGTGTACGAGGCACTGCGCGGCGCGGGGGTCCCCGCCCGCCGAATCCATCACGAGTCGTTCGAGATGTGAGCGACGGGACATCAACGGCCCTTCAGGAGCTTGAGAAACGATGAGGAAGTCTCACCCCGTCCGGCGTGCCGTGCTCGCCGGCGCAGCCACCGTCTCCGGGATCGTGCTGCTGCTGTCACTGAAGCCGGCCTCCGACCCGGGCTCCGCCCAGGCCGCGGGCGGTCAGCTCCCGCCCGCGGCCGCCGGGCAGGCCCCGCAGGGCGGCGTGAACGGCGCGGTCACCGGTGACGCGGCGCAGACGCAGTACGGCGCGGTGCAGGTCCGCCTGACCATGAGCGGCGGCAAGATCACTCAGGCCGAAGCCGTCCAGGCCCCCAAGGGCGGCCGCAGCGACCAGATCACCTCCGCCTCCGTCCCCCGCCTCAACCAAGCGGCCGTCGCGGCGGGGAGCGCGGACATCGACGCGGTCTCGGGCGCCACCTACACCAGCGCCGGCTACAAGAAGTCCCTCCAGTCCGCCCTGGACAAGGCCCCGGCAGGGGGCGGCTCCTCCCAGAGTTCCGGTTCGGGCAGCGCCCAGGCCAAGACCGTCACGGGCAGTGTCGCGCAGACGCAGTACGGCCCGGTCCAGGTCCGCGTCACCGTCGCCGGCGGGAAGATCACCAAGGCCGAAGCCGTCCAGGCCCCCAAGGGCGGCCGCAGCGACCAGATCACCGCCAGCTCCGTGCCCCGCCTCAACCAGGCGGTGGTGGCCGCCCAGAGCGCGGACATCGACGCCGTGTCCGGGGCGACGTACACCAGCGCCGGCTACAAGAAGTCCCTCCAGTCGGCTCTGGACAAGGCCAAGGCCTCGGCCGGCGGCGCGCAGGGCTCGGGCGACGCCCAGACGCTGACCGGCGACGTGGCGCAGACGCAGTACGGCCCGGTCCAGGTCCGCGTCACCGTCGCCGGCGGGAAGATCACCAANGCCTCCGTCCCCCGCCTCAACCAGGCAGCGGTCGCGGCCGGAAACGCACAGATCGACGCCGTCTCCGGCGCCACCTACACCAGCGCCGGCTACAAGCAGTCCCTCCAGTCGGCGCTGGACCAGGCCGGTGGCTGACACGGTGGCCGACTCCGCACAGGCTCCCGCCGCGGTACGTCATGCGGAGGAGACGATGGGGACCGTCTTCTCCCTCGACGTCCGCGGCGGGGAACCGGCCGCCGTGCGCGCGGCCGTGGACGATGTCGTGGCCGGACTGCACCGGGTCGACGAGGTGTTCAGCACGTACCGCGAGGACAGTCAGGTCTCCCGGCTGCAGCGCGGGGAGCTGACCGTCGAGGAGTGTGATCCCGAGGTCGCCGAGGTGCTCGCACTGGCCGCCGAGGCGGAGCGGCTGAGCAACGGCTGGTTCAGCACGTCGTACGGGGGCCGGCTCGATCCGACCGGCATCGTGAAGGGCTGGGCGGTCGAGCGGGCGGCGCGGCAGTTGGCCGCCGTGCCCGGGGTGAGCGGGGTGAGCGTCAACGGCGGCGGTGACGTGCAGTCGCTCGGGGTCCCGGGGTCGCAGCGGCCGTGGCGGGTCGGGGTTTCGGATCCCCTGCGGCCGGGGGGTCTCGCGGCGGTGATCTCAGCGGCGGGGCTGGACGAACTGGCCGTGGCGACGTCCGGAACCGCCGAGCGGGGCGCGCATATCGTCGACCCGCGCACGGGGCGTTCGGCCGTGACCGACCTGGTCGCCGTCACGGTGGTGGGGCCTCGGCTGACGTGGGCGGACTGCTGGGCCACGGCGGCGTTCGCGATGGGGTCGCGGGAGGGGCTGGCCTGGCTGGAGTCGCTGCCGGATGTGGAGGCCCTGCTCATCACGGCTGGTGATGAGGTGCGTTGCACCGGAGGGTTGGCAGCGAGGCTGGGGTGAGTGGGGGGCTGAGGCGGGGTCGGGTCGCGCACCCGCGCCGGCGGGGTGCCGCTCTCTTTGGGACGGGTGCCGCCCTCAGCGGCACGATTGCCCGCAGCTGGGTGACTCAGGGGCGCGGGGAACTGCGTGACCGGCCACAGCCCACCCGCACACGACCACCACCGGCAACCCCCACTGCGTGCTCAGTGCCCGTTCTGCGCCAGCCTCAGCAAATGGTCGGCCAGCGCCTGCCCCCCGTCAGGGTTCCGGCTGATCAGCAGCAACGTGTCGTCACCGGCGATCGTCCCCAGGATGTCGTGCAGTTCGGCCTGATCGATCGCCGACGCCAGGAACTGCGCGGCCCCCGGAGGAGTCCGCAGGACCACGAGGTTCGCCGAAGCCTCCGCGGAGATCAGCAGCTCCTGCGACAACCGCCGCATCCGCTCCTCCTTCGCCGACCCGCCCAGCGGCGCGCGCGGCGTGCGGAAACCGCCCTCGCTCGGCACCGCGTAGATCAGGTCTCCGTCGGTGTTGCGGATCTTCACCGCGTTCAGCTCGTCCAGGTCCCGGGAGAGCGTCGCCTGCGTGACACTCAGCCCGTCGTCGGCGAGCAGCTTCGCCAGCTGGCTCTGCGACCGCACGGGCTGCCGGTTGAGGATGTCCACGATCCGGCGGTGGCGTGCAGTGCGGGTCTGCGGCACGGCGGGCCCGTTCGCCCCCGGCTGCTCGTGGTCCTGCGCCTGGCTCATCGTCGTCTCATTCCCCGGATCGTCCGTCCCCGTCGGCTGCGTCGAGGACACCGGGCAGCGCCCGGAGGAAGGCGTCCACCTCCGCGTCGTCGATGTTCAGCGGCGGCATGAGCCGTACGACATCGGGGGCGGGCGCGTTCACCAGGAGGCCGGCGTCCTGAGCCGCCTGCTGCACCTGGGGCGCGAGCGGCTCGGTGAGCACGATACCCAGGAGGAGACCCGCGCCCCGGACGAAACCGATCAACTCGTGGCCCAGGCCCTCGATCCCGTCCCGCAGCTTCTCGCTCTGCCGCTTGACGTTCTCCAGCAGTCCCTCGTTCTCGACGGTGTCGAGGACGGCGAGCCCGGCGGCGCAGGCGACGGGGTTGCCGCCGAAGGTGGTGCCGTGGTGGCCGGGCTGGAGCAGCTCGGCGGCGCGCCCGAAGGCGACGGTCGCGCCGAGCGGCAGTCCGCCGCCGAGGCCCTTGGCGAGGGTGACGACATCGGGCAGCACGCCCTCGTGGGCCTGGTACTCGAACCAGTGCCCGGTCCGGCCGACGCCGGTCTGCACCTCGTCCAGGACGAGCAGCGCGCCGGTGGCGGCGGTGATGGCCCGGGCGGCCTTGAGGTAGCCGGCGGGCGGGACCACGACCCCGTTCTCGCCCTGGACCGGCTCGATGATCACCAGGGCCGTCTCCTCCGTCACCGCGGCGGCCAGCGCCTGCGCGTCGCCGTACGGGACGTGCGTGACGTCGCCGGGCAGCGGCAGGAAGGGTTCCTGCTTGCCGGGCTGGCCGGTGAGCGCGAGGGCGCCCATGGTGCGGCCGTGGAAGCCGCCCTGGGTCGCGACCATGTGGGTCCGTCCGGTGAGCCGGCCGATCTTGAAGGCGCCCTCGTTGGCCTCGGCGCCGGAGTTGCAGAAGTAGACCTTGCCGTCGCGGCCGAAGAGCTGGAGCAGCCGTTCGGCGAGCGCGACCGGGGGCTCGGCGACGAACAGGTTGGAGACGTGGCCGAGGGAGGCGATCTGCCGGCTCACGGCCTCGACGACGGCCGGGTGGGCGTGGCCGAGCGCGTTGACGGCGATGCCGCCGACGAAGTCCAGGTACTGCTTGCCGTCGGCGTCCCACAGCTTGGTGCCCGCACCGCGGACGAGCGGGAGCCTCGGGGTGCCGTAGTTGTTCATGAGCGCGCCCTGCCACCGCGCGGTCAGTTCCTGATTTCCCACGACGTTGTTCACGACTCCCCCTGTTCGCCCGGTCCCTCGGGCTTCTCGTCGGGCACGACCATCGTGCCGATCCCCTCATCGGTGAAGATCTCCAGCAGGATCGAGTGCTGGACCCGGCCGTCGATCACGCGGGCGGTGGTGACGCCGCCCCGTACGGCGTGCAGGCAGCCCTCCATCTTCGGCACCATGCCGGACGACAGGTCCGGCAGCAGGCGCTCCAGTTCGGAGGCGGTGAGGCGGCTGATCACCTCGTCGCTGTTCGGCCAGTCCTCGTACAGTCCCTCGACGTCCGTGAGGACCATGAGGGTTTCGGCGCCCAGAGCAGCAGCGAGTGCCGCAGCCGCCGTATCAGCATTGACGTTGTAGACATGTCCGTCGTCCTGGGAGCGGGCGATCGAGGAGACGACCGGGATGCGGCCGTCGGCGAGGAGCGCCTCGATCGCGCCCGTGTCGATCGCGGTGATCTCGCCGACCCGCCCGATGTCGACCAGTTCGCCGTCGATCTCGGGCTGGTGCTTGGTGGCGGTGATGGTGTGCGCGTCCTCGCCCGTCAGGCCGACGGCGAGCGGGCCGTGCTGGTTGAGCAGCCCGACCAGTTCGCGCTGCACCTGACCGGCCAGCACCATCCGTACGACGTCCATGGCGTCCTCGGTGGTGACCCTGAGGCCCGCCTTGAACTCGCTGACGATGCCGTGCTGGTCGAGGGCGGCGCTGATCTGCGGGCCGCCGCCGTGCACGACGACCGGCTTGAGGCCGGCGTGGTGCAGGAAGACGACGTCCTGGGCGAAGGCGGCCTTCAGCTCCTCGTCGATCATGGCGTTGCCGCCGAACTTGATGACGACCGTCTTGCCGTTGTGCCGGACCAGCCAGGGCAGCGCCTCGATGAGGATCTGGGCCTTGGGGAGGGCGGTGTGTTTCCGCGTAGTGCTCATGACGAGTAGGCGCTGTTCTCGTGGACGTAGTCGGCGGTGAGGTCGTTGGTCCAGATGGTGGCGGTCTCGGACCCGGCGGCGAGGTCGGCGACGATGTGGACCTCTCGGTAGCGCATGTCGACCTTCTCGCGGTCCTCGCCGACGCCGCCGTTCTTGCACACCCAGACGCCGTTGATGGCGACGTTCAGCCGGTCGGGCTCGAAGGCGGCCTTGGTGGTGCCGATCGCGGACAGCACGCGGCCCCAGTTGGGGTCCTCGCCGTGGATGGCGCACTTGAGGAGGTTGTTGCGGGCGATGGAGCGGCCCACCTCGACGGCGTCGTCCTCGGTCGCGGCGTTGACCACCTCGACCTTGATGTCCTTGCTGGCGCCCTCGGCGTCCCGGATGAGCTGCTGACCGAGGTCGTCGCAGACCTGCCGTACGGCCTCGGCGAACTCCGCGTACTCCGGGGTGACCCCCGCCGCGCCGGAGGCGAGCAGCAGCACGGTGTCGTTGGTGGACATGCAGCCGTCGGAGTCGACCCGGTCGAAGGTCGTACGGGTGGCCGCCCGCAGGGCCTTGTCGAGTACGTCGTCGTCCAGGTCGGCGTCGGTGGTGAGGACGACGAGCATGGTGGCGAGGCCGGGGGCGAGCATGCCCGCGCCCTTGGCCATGCCGCCGACGGTCCAGCCGTCCTTGGTGACGACGGACGTCTTGTGGACCGTGTCGGTGGTCTTGATGGCGATGGCGGCCTTCTCACCGCCGTGCTCGGAGAGCTGGGCGGCGGCCGTCTCGACGCCGGGCAGCAGCTTGTCCATCGGCAGGAGCACGCCGATCAGGCCGGTCGAGCAGACGGCGACCTCGATGGCGCCCCGCCCGAGGACCTCGGCTACCTTCTCGGCCGTCGCGTGCGTGTCCTGGAAGCCCTTCGGGCCCGTGCAGGCGTTGGCGCCGCCGGAGTTGAGGACGACGGCGGACACCTGGCCGCTCTTCAGTACCTGCTCGGACCACAGCACCGGTGCGGCCTTCACGCGGTTGGAGGTGAAGACGCCGGCGGCGGCGCGGCGGGGCCCGGTGTTGACCACGAGGGCCAGGTCGGGGTTGCCGTTCTCCTTGATCCCGGCGGCGATGCCCGCCGCCGTGAATCCCTTCGCTGCCGTCACACTCACGGCGCAACTCCGATCGTCGTCAGTCCGGTGGTCTCGTCGAGCCCCAGGGCGATGTTCATGCTCTGGACGGCACCGCCGGCGGTGCCCTTGGTGAGGTTGTCGATGGCGCTGATCACGATGATCCGTCCGGCGGCCGCGTCGTACGCGACCTGCGCCTGAACGGCGTTCGAACCGTAGACGGACGCCGTGGCGGGCCACTGGCCCTCGGGCAGCAGGTGCACGAAGGGCTCGTCGGCGAAGGCCTTCTCGTAGGCGGCGCGCAGGGACTCGGCGGTGACCCCGTCCTTCGCCTTCGCGCTGCACGTGGCGAGGATGCCGCGGGGCATCGGCGCGAGGGTCGGTGTGAAGGAGACGGAGACCGGCTCGCCGGCGGCCGCGCTGAGGTTCTGGGTGATCTCGGGGGTGTGCCGGTGCCCGCCGCCGACGCCGTACGGGGACATCGAGCCCATGACCTCGCTGCCCAGCAGGTGCGGCTTGGGCGCCTTGCCCGCGCCGGAGGTGCCGGACGCGGCGACGATCACGGCCTCGGGCTCGGCGAGCCCGGCGGCGTACGCCGGGAAGAGCGCCAGCGACACTGCCGTGGGGTAGCAGCCGGGCACCGCGACGCGCTTGGACCCCTCCAGCGCGGCGCGTGCACCCGGCAGTTCGGGAAGGCCGTAGGGCCAGGTTCCGGCGTGCTTCGAGCCGTAGAACCGCTCCCAGGCGGCGGCGTCCGTGAGCCGGAAGTCGGCGCCCATGTCGATCACCAGCACGTCCGGCCCGAGCCGCTCGGCGACGGCGGCGGACTGCCCGTGCGGCAGCGCGAGGAAGACGACGTCGTGGCCGTCGAGCACCTCGGGGGTGGTCTCCTGGAGCACTCGCCCGGCCAGGGGCAGCAGGTGCGGCTGGAGCGCACCGAGCTTCTGCCCCGCGTTGGAGTTGCCGGTCAGGGCGCCGATCTCGACCTCGGGGTGCGCCAGGAGCAGACGCAGCAGTTCCCCGCCCGCGTATCCACTCGCTCCGGCCACTGCCGCACGTACCGCCATGGAACCTCCTCCTAGAGGGCATGACTATACGTTTCTCTGCAGGTTTATGCAATCGCGTCCATGCGATCGCGAGGGTGCAGGGGCGATGCCTACGGCGTCCCCGGGAGCCGGACCGTGACGAGGAGGCCGCCGGCGGGGCGGGGGACGAGGTCGAGGGTGCCGTCGTGGGCGCGCACGACGCTGTCCACGATGGCCAGGCCGAGGCCGACCCCTGCGTGCTCGTCGGTGCGGGCGCGTTCCGTTCCGCGCTGGAAGGGCTCGGTGAGGGTCGGTACCAGGTCCGGCGGGATCCGACGGCCCGTGTTCTCGACCCGCAGCACGCTCGTGTCACCGTGCGCCTCGGTGTGGACCGTCACGGTGCCGCCGGCGGGGAGGTTGTGGACGAGGGCGTTCTGGACGAGGTTCGTCACCATCCGCAGCAGGAGTTCCGAGGAGCCGCTCGCCCGGGCCGCCCCGCCGGTGACGTCGAGGGTGATCTCCCGCTCTTCGGCGAGGGGGAGCAGGGTTTCGGCTGCCTCTTCGGCGATGAGGGAGAGGTCGACGCTCTCGCGGGTGAAGTTCCCTCGGTCGCTGCGGCTGAGCAGCAGAAGGGCCTCGGTGAGGCCGATCGCGCGCGTGTTGACCGCGTGCAGGCGTTCGATGAGTTCGCCCCGGTCCCGCGTGGGGTCCTTGCGGGCGACGTCGAGCAGCGTCCGGGAGATGGCCAGCGGGGTGCGCAGTTCGTGGGAGGCGTTCGCGGCGAACCGCTGTTGCTCGGCGACGTGCGACTCGAGTTGTCCGAGCATGGCGTCGAAGGTGTCGGCGAGTTCGCGGAATTCGTCCTGGCGGCCCTCCAAGCGGACGCGGTGGGACAGCGATCCGTTCCCGGCCCTCCGTGCCGCGGCCGTGATCCGTGTGAGCGGTGCGAGCATCCGGCCGGCCAGGACCCATCCCCCGACGAGGCCGAACACGAGCAGGAAGACCATCGCCACGGCCGCGGCGGGGGCGAAGGTGCGCACCAGGAGGTAGCGGTTGGGCGAGGTCCAGAGCAGTCCCTGGGAGTTGTCGGGTACGTAGCGCAGCAGGTACATCCACACCACGGCCAGCAGCAGAGCGCCGGCGACGGCGAGGAATCCGGCGTAGCTGAGGGTGAGTTTCAGCCGGGCGCTGGGCCCGGGGCGTCTACGCATGCGTCCTGCCGGTGTCGGCGGCGTCCGTGCCGGGGTCGATCCGGTAGCCGACGCCGGGCACCGTGGCGATGATCCAGGGTTCGCCGAGCCGTTTGCGCAGCGCGGAGACGGTGATGCGCACGGCGTTGGTGAGGGGGTCGGCGTTCTCGTCCCAGGCCCGTTCCAGCAGCTCCTCGGCGCTGACGACCCCGCCCTCGGCGGCGACGAGGACGTCCAGCACGGCGAACTGCTTGCGCGTGAGCGGGACGTAGCGTCCGTCGCGGAAGACCTCCCGGCGGAAGGGGTCCAGCCGCAGGCCCGCGATCTCGCGGACCGGGGGCCGGGCGTAGGCGCGTCTGCGGTCGAGCGCCCTCAGCCGCAGGACGAGCTCCCGCAGCTCGAACGGTTTGGTGAGGTAGTCGTCGGCGCCGAGCTCGAACCCGGACGCCTTGTCGTCGATCCGGTCGGCGGCGGTGAGCATGAGGATCGGGATGCCGCTGCCGGAGGCGACGATGCGCCGGGCGACCTCGTCGCCGGAGGGGCCTGGGATGTCGCGGTCGAGTACCGCCAGGTCGTAGGAGTGGACGCTGAGCAGCTCCAGGGCGGTTTCGCCGTCGCCGGCGATGTCGGCGGCTATCGCCTCCAGCCGCAGACCGTCACGGACGGCCTCGGCCAGATAGGGCTCGTCCTCCACGATCAGTACGCGCATGCCTGAAGCCTAAGCAGCACGGCATATCGCAGACGTATGCGACGACGTGCGCCACCAGCGGCGCGAGGCCAGCGCGGCCAGCACGGCGCCGGTGGTGTTGACCAGTACGTCGTCCACGGAGGACACCCGGTCCAGCCGCAGGACGTACTGCGCGGTCTCGACCAGGACCGAGCAGCCCGCCGCGAGCGCCAGGATCCGCGGCACGGACGCCGGCGCCGCGAACCGCATCGGGGCGAAGAACCCCAGCGACGCGAAGACCAGCAGGTTCCCGGCGATCCCGAGCGGCCCCATCGTGGCCAGGTCCCGCAGCGGCACCAGGCTCACCCGGCCGGGGACGACGCCGGCACCGGCGCCCGGCATCATGGTCAGCCACAGGAACGGCACCGTTCCGTGGACCATGCCCACCTCGGCCAGCGACATCCGCCACGCCGATGTGACGCCGGCGGCACGCCGACGGCGCGCCAGGGCCCACACCACCAGTGCGGCCGGCGGCAGCGCGACCAAGGTCATGAGCACCACGCCGTTGAACGTGTCGAAGCAGCCGTGCCACCGCCCGGCCACGCACACGGGAGCGGACATCATGAGCGGCCGCCGCACGACGAACACGGCGCCCGCCAGGCCGAGGACGACCAGACCGAGAAGCACGAACCCGCGCGTGCGGCGGGGCGGTGCCGGCAGGGATGCGTTGGAAGTCATGCCCCCATGGGACGCGGAGGGCCGTTGCGACGCCGTATGCGGTTTTCGATACGCCCGCGAAACACGGAAATAGGCTCACCGGCATGGCACTGAGACCTGTTCAGGTGAACATAAAGGCTCTTGACGACGCGGCGGTCGGCCGCTTCTGGGCGGACGCGCTCGGCTGGGGTGTCTCCAGCGAGGGACCCGGCGTGACCAACGTGGAGCCCGGTGACGGCTTCGTCTGGCCGGACCCGGTCGCCGTCTGCATCGACGTCGTCACGGTCCCGGAAGCCAAGACAGCGACGAAGAACCGTGTGCACCTCGATCTGGCCACCACCTCCGCGGCCCACCAGGCGGAGCTGGTCGCGCGTCTGGAGGCTCTCGGTGCGACGCCCGCCGACGTGGGCCAGGGCGACGCGCCGTGGACGGTCCTCGCCGACCCCGAGGGCAACGAGTTCTGTGTGCTGGAGCCTCGGGAGATCTACCGGGACACGGGGCCGATCGCCCGGGTGGTGGTCGACTGCTCCGATCCGCGGGCCATGGCCGGGTTCTGGGGCGAGGCGACGGACTGGACGTTGCACGAGGTGACCGACGAACACGCGGTGCTGCGCTCCGCCCAGGGCGTCGGCCCGTACGTCGAGTTCCGCCGCTCGCCCGAGGCGAAGACGGTGCCGGACCGCGTCCGTCTCGACCTGCTGCCCTACCCCGGTGACGACAAGGCGGCGGAGGTGGCCCGGCTGAAAGCCCTCGGCGCCACCGACCTCGACCTCGGCCAGGGCGACGTCCCGTGGACGTGCCTGTCGGACCCGGAGGGCCATGAGTTCTGCGCCCTGGGCCCGCACTGACGCGGATCCCCGACGACACCGGGCACGGGCGTGGGCCGCCGCCCCAGGGGGCAGCGGCCCACGCGGGGTGCTCGCTACCCCTGCTTGATCCGCAGGAAGGTGACGGAGTTCGCCGGGAAGGTGTAGGTGAACTTCTGGGCCACCCCCCGGAACGTGGACGTCACCGGCGTCACCGGCGTGTCCGTCTCGGTGTTCACCGCGTCCTCGTCGGCGGCCAGCGTGGTCACGCGGGCCGTGGAGGCGACCTTGGCACCACCCAGGTCGACGGCCGTCCGGGCCTCGGCCGACTGGGCGTTGACGACCTTGACGATCAGATCACCGGTCTTCGCGTCCTTGGTGACGACCTGGCGGAACGGCTCGGCGGGCTTGTCGTCCTTGAAGCTGCCCCACTCCTTGCCGTCCAGGAACAGGGTGACCTGGCGGCCGCGCACCTCGATGTCGATGTCGTAGGCGCGGCCCGTCTCGATCGACCCGGGCTTCGTCATCAGCGTGCCCTTGCCGCCGTCCACGGCCTGCTCGATCGCGGACTGGGTGTTGTTCCAGCCGCCCAGGTTCCACCAGTAGTAGTTGCCGGTGTCCTTGACGCCGAAGGCGACGAGGAAGCCCTCCTTGCCGGACTTCTTGGTGGCCTTCACGTGCAGGTCGTAGTCCTTCCAGGCCGGGTCGCCCGCCGTGACCATGGTGTTCTCGGCGGCGGTGTCGGTCTGGACGTACTGCCCGTCCTGGATGCTCCAGCTGCCGGCGCCGGTGTGCTTCCACTTCGAGGCGTCACCGGAGAAGTCGTCGCTCAGCAGGGTCGAGCCGTCCGCCGAGGTGACCTTCACGTCGTCGTACGCGGCGCTGGTCGCCCACGTGGACAGGCCGACGGCACCCGTGATGGGGCCGCTGACGTTCGGCGTGGTCGTGGCCTTCGAGGGGACCACGCGGTCGCCGACGTTGCTCATGAACAGCTTCTGGACCTCGTAGTTCGCCGAGTTCCAGGAGGCCCGGTTGTTGAACCAGATCATGTCCGGCCGCCACTGGACGTAGTCCTCGTTGGCGAGCAGCGGGGCGTACGAGGCGAGCTTGACGATGTCCGCGTTGCGCTCCAGGCCGGTCATGTACGCGGCTTCGGAGAGGCCGTTCTTCCAGGCGTTGCCCTGGGAGGCGTACTCGCCGAGGAAGACCTTGGGGCCCTTGCGGTCGTAGGAGTCGTAGCGGTCGTTGTTCTGGAGGAACCAGTTCGGGCTGTTGTAGTAGTGCTCGTCGACCATGTCGACGTGGTGCTCGCGGTTGAGCTGCCAGGCGGTGTCGAAGGTCGTGCCGGCGTCGTCCGGGCCCGAGTTCGAGATGACGGTGATGTCCGGGTACTTCGCCTCGATGGCGGCCCGGAACTGCTGGAAGCGGGCGAAGAACTCCTTGGGGAGGTTCTCCTCGTTGCCGACGCCGAGGTGGGTGAGGTGGAAGGGCTTGGGGTGGCCCATCCGCGCGCGGACCTTGCCCCACGTGGAGGTCGCCGGGCCGTTGGCGAACTCGATGAGGTCGAGGGTGTCCTGGATGTGCCGCTTGAGCAGGGCGTCGTCGTCGGTGGCCTTGTTCTGGCCGCAGCCGGTCACCAGGGCGGGGACGACGGGCAGCGGCATGGCGCCGATGTCCTCCGCGAAGCGGAAGTACTCGTAGTAGCCGAGCCCGTAGCTCTGGTTGTAGCCCCAGAAGTTGGCGTTGGTGGCGCGCTGCTCTACGGGTCCGACGGTGTCCTTCCACTGGTAGCTGCGCTTGCGCTGCCAGCCGCTCGCCTCGCTGTAGTCCTCCATGGAGCCGGTGTTGACCAGGCAGCCGCCGGGGAAGCGCACGAAGCCCGGCTTCAGGGCGGCGATCTTCTCGGCGAGGTCCTTGCGCAGGCCGTTGGGCTGGTTCTTGTAGGTGTCGCGCGGGAACAGCGACACCATGTCGAGCGCGGCGGCGTTCGTCGAGGCCACGGCGAGGCGGCCGCGGTTGCTGGTGCGAATCGCGGTGAAGGTGGCCTTGTACTTGGCCCAGCCGCCCTTGACGGCCACCTGCCGGGCGGTCGCCAGCGTGCCCGCGGTGTCCTTGAGGGAGACGGTGAGCGTGCTGCCGTTCTCGGCGCGGGCCCACACGGAGAAGTCGTACTTCTTGCCCTGCTCGACCCGGATGCCGGTGTTGTAGCCGGCGTTCGTCACGGAGGAACCGGCGCCCAGGGAGAGGTAGTTGCGGTTGCGTTCGTTGAGGCGGCCCGAGTCGTTCACGACCTCGGCCGTGCCGCCGACCGTCCAGGAGGTCAGGGGCGTGTAGGAGCCGTTGTCGGCGGTGGAGTACTCGAAGGAGCGGTTCTGCACGAGCTCGGCGTACAGACCGCCGTCGGCGGCCCGGTTGATGTCCTCGAAGAAGACGCCGTACATCGTGTCGTCGATCGCCGCGCCCTTGGCGGACGGGTCGACTGTGATCGCGTAGTCGGTGACGTCCTCGGCGTGCGCGGGGGCCGGTACGAGGGCTGTTGCCGTCAGGAGGGCGGTGGCCGTGAGACCGAGTCTCCATCGGGTGCGGGCGGCGGTGCGTGGCATGGATACTCCGCGGCTCTCTGGTAGAGGAGTGTTCGAAATATCAGACATTGATCAGCACTTCGAACGGCAAGATAGGGAGGGGGCTGATGCGCGTCAATGGGTCGCGCAGCAACGGTTGGGACGGAGAGCGGTACGGAATGGGCGAGTTCTGGCCAGTGCCGGATGTACTGGCCTATCTGGCCGGGCGCTGGCGCGTGACCCGGTCGGTGCGGGATCTCGCGAGCGGCGAGCAGGGGAAGTTCAGCGGGACCACCGTGTTCACCGCGGAGGAGGACGGCGGACTGCTGCACCACGAGTCCGGCACCTTCGTCTGGCAGGGCGTCGCCCGGCCCGCCGAGCGGACGCTGCGGTTCCTGCCGGGTCCGGGCGGCACGGCGGACGTGCGGTTCGCGGACGGGCGGCCGTTCCACGACCTGGACCTGACCTCCGGACGGCACGTCGCCGACCACCCCTGCGCGGCGGACCTCTACCGCGGCGAGTTCACCGTCCGCGACACGGACCACTGGCGGACGGTGTGGCACGTACGCGGCCCGGCCAAGGACCTCGTACTGCGCACCGACTACGCACGGGAAGTCTGAGCCGGCACCCCGTCGAAGCGCAGGTTCCAGCGCCCCGCCCGGCCCGTCACGGACGTCGTCGACAGCGGGCGGACGTCGATGTTCCAGTACGTCGCGGGCGGTGCCTTCAGGGCGTACACCAGGGCGGCGCGGATCACGGACGGCTCGGCGACGGCCACCACCCGGCAGCCGTCCTCGACGGGCCGGGTGTCGAGCCAGCCGCCGACGCGGGTGATGAAGTCCACCAGCGACTCACCGCCGTGCGGTGTGGCGTGCGGGTCGGCGAGCCAGGCGTCCACCGCCTCCGGCTCCCGGGCCATCGCCTCGCCCAGGGTCAGCCCGCGCCACCGGCCCATGTCGCAGTCCCGCAGGCCGAGTTGCACGAGCGGGGCGTACCCGAGCCCCTCCCCCGTCGCACGACTGCGCGGAGTGGGCGAGCAGTAGCGCAGCTCGGCCGCGGCGAGCGGCAGCAGCTCGTGGGCGACGCACTCCACCTCACCCCAGCCGGCTTGGTCCAGCGGCCGGTCGTCCTCGAAGCGCTCGGCGAGCAGCGGGGAGCTGCGCGCGGCGGCGACGAACGTGACCCGAAGTGGCATGCGGCGATCGTGAGGGCCGCAAGTGCGCAGGTCAAGAGGTGTTACCAGGGAGTTACCCAGGGTGCAGCGGCCCTCACTGGCCGAAGATGAGCGCCATCCAGTGCTCGGGCCGCTCCAGCGCCGCGAACCCGAGCTTCTCGTAGACGCCGTGCGCGTCGTGGGTGGCGAGCAGGACCCGGCGCACCCCGTACCGCCGCAGCTCGTCCCGTACGGCCGCCACGAGCGCGGTTCCGACACCCTTGCCGCGCACCGACGGGTCGACGTACACGTCGCAGAGCCACCCGAAGGTGGCCCGGTCCGTGATGACCCGGGCGTACGCCACCTGCTCGCCCGACACCGTCTCGTACACGCCGAAGTTGAGCGACCCCTCGATCGCCCGGTCCTGCTTCTCGCGGGGGCGGCCCAGCGCCCAGTACGCGTCGGTGGCCAGCCAGCGGTGGACCCGCTCGGCGTCGACGCGGGCAGGGTCGGTGGAGATCTCGTAGCCCTCTGGCAGGCTCGGCGTGTCGGTCATGACGGGATGCTCGCAGGCCGGCGGCCATGCGTCGAACGCTTAACCCAGCACCTCGTCGCAGGCCGCGCGCAGCCGCCGCACCCCTTCCGCGATCTCCCCGGTCCCGGCGACCGCCGCGAAGCTCAGCCGCACGTGCGCGGCCGGCGGCTCGGCGCTGAAGTAGGGGCGGCCGGGCGTGATGGCGACGCCCGCGCGCAGGGCGGCGGAGGTCAGGGCCGGCTCGTCCGTACCGTCGGGCAGGCGCGGCCACAGGTGGTAGCCGCCGGACGGCACGTGCGGCAGGACGAGTTCCGGCAGGTGCAGCGCGAGCGCGGCGGTCATCGCGTCCCGGCGCGCCCTCAACTCGGCGGACACCGCTCGCAGATGGCGCGGCCAGGCGGGCGAGCCGACGAGTTCGAGTGCCGCCTCCTGCAGGGGCCGGGGCACGAAGAAGGTGTCGACGACCTGGATCGCGCGCAGCCGCTCCAGGACCGGTCCGCGCGCGGCCAGGGCGCTCACCCGGAAGCTCGGCGAGGTCGCCTTGGTCAGCGAGCAGACGTGGACGACGACACCGTCGGGGTCGTCGGCGGCCAGCGGGCGTGGCAGCGGTCCCGCGTCCTCGTGCACGAGCCGCCGCACGAAGTCGTCCTCGACGACGAACGCGCCCGCCTCGCGGGCGATGCGCAGCACCTCGTCGCGCCGCTCGGGCGCGAGCACGGCACCGGTGGGGTTCTGGAAGAGCGGCTGGCAGACGAAGGCCGGGGCGCCGGTGGCCCGGAAGGCGTCGGCGAGCAGCGCCGGTTTCACACCGTCGGGGTCCACCGGGACGGGCACCGGGCGCAGGCCCGCGGCACGGGCGATGGCGAGCATGCCGGGGTAGGTCGGCGACTCGACCAGCACGGGGGCGCCGGGCGGGGCGAGGGCGCGCAGGGCGGTGGTGAGGGCGGACTGGCCGCCCGCGGTGACGAGCACCTCGGCGGCCGTGAAGGAGCCGCCGATGCCCCGCGCGAACCACTCGCGCAGCTCCGGCAGCCCCTCCATGGGCGGGCGTCCCCAGGCCCCGGGCCGGCGTCCGGCGCGCGACAGGGCGGCGGCCATCGCCCGCTCCGGCTGCAACGACGGGTGCAGATAGCCGCCGTTGAACTCGATCACGCCGGGGGGTGGCGCGGCCAGCGACACCAGCACCCCGGAGGCGTCCACCGAGCGGGGCACGAGGTCGGCGGCACCGTCCGCGCTGAGCGCGACCTCCTGCCAGGAGGTGTCCCCGGCGGGGGCCGGTGCCGTCCGGGCCGGCGCGCGGAACGCGCCCGCGCCGGGCCGGGTGACGACCAGCCCCTCGGCGGCGAGCTGCGCCAGCGCCCGCGACACGGTCACGGGACTCACCCGGAACCGCTCGACTAGGGCCCGGCTCGACGGCAGCTTTCCACCTGGCGAGTAGCGGTCGAGCTCCCGCCGCAGCTGTTCCGCCAGTTCACCGACGCTGCTACGCTCTTGCATGAGAGTACAGAGTAGCGCTACTACCGCTTCCCGGATAGCAGTCGCCACGGAGCGGGAGCAGCCCGGCCTCGGCACCCCGCAGGCCGCCCTGGGCGTCATCGCCTTCTCCCTCACCTTCCCCGCCACCGCCTGGGGTCTTGAGGGCTTCGGGCCCTGGTCGCTGGTCGCCGTCCGCAGCGTCCTGGCAGCGGTGATCGCGGGCGGTGCGCTGCTGGCGCTGCGGGTGCCCCCGCCCGCCCGGCGGCACTGGCCGGGCCTCGCGGTCGTGGCGGCCGGTGTGGTCCTCGGTTTCCCGCTGCTGACCACGCTTGCACTGCAGACGTCGACCACCGCGCACGCCGCCGTCGTGGTGGGACTGCTCCCCCTGACCACCGCGCTCTTCTCCGCCCTGCGCGTCGGCACCCGGCCCTCGCGCACCTTCTGGGCGGCGGCCCTCGCCGGCGCTGCGGCGGTGCTGGCCTTCACCGTGCAGCAGAGCGGCGGCGCCCTGAGCACCGCCGACCTGTACCTCTTCGCGGCGCTGCTGGTGTGCGCGGCCGGCTACACCGAGGGCGGCCGGCTGGCCCGGGTCATGCCGGGCTGGCACGTCATCGGCTGGGCGCTGGTGCTGTGCCTGCCGCTGACCGTGCCCGTCGCCGCGTTCACCCTGGCGCAGGAACCCGTGCACCTGACCGCGCACAGCGTCACCGGGCTGCTGTGGGTCGCGGCGGGCTCGCAGTTCCTGGGACTGGTCGTCTGGTACCGGGGCATGGCGGCCATCGGCATCCCGAAGGCCAGCCAGTTGCAGCTCGCCCAGCCCCTGCTCACACTGGTGTGGTCGGTGCTGCTGCTGGGCGAGCACCTGACAGTGGCCGCCCCGCTGACAGCCGTGGCGGTGCTGGTCTGCATCGCCGTCACACAACGGGCGCGCGGCTGAACGGGCGCACACGGCCCTGCCGAGAGGCGCCCGCGGCCGTAGACTCGGAGGCCACGGACCGCTGCTCCGCACATCGTGAGGAGGCCCCAGATGCGCGCAACCGTGGGCGACCAGCTTGTCCAGCACGGCAGGGTGGTCGGTCAGCACGACAAGGTCGGCGAAATCGTCGAAGTGCTGGGCCAGGAGGGCAACCCCCCGTACCGCGTCCGGTTCGAGGACGGGCACGAGGGCGTGTGCTCGCCGGGACCCGACACCGAGATCCGGCACCGGGAGACCACCACCGGGCCGTGATTCAGCGCGGCGGCGGCGCCGGCTGCCCGTAGTGGTCGGCGACCACCCTCGCCATCGCCCCGATCCGATCGGTCGCCACGTCCTTGGCGGCGAAGAAGACGTGCCCGCGCACCTGCGCGTGATCCCTGGCCAGCGTCAGGTGCCGGGACAGCTCGGCCGGGTCCTGCCAGGCCGCGGGCTGCGCCGGGTCACCGGCCTTGTACAGCGCCTCCCCCACATACAGCCGCGTCGAGCTGCCGCGCGCGACCTCCGCCCACCAGGGCACCAGCTTCGCGTAGTCGGCGGCGGGCAAGCCGATGTTCCAGTACAGCTGCGGGACGATGTAGTCGATCCAGCTCTCGCGCACCCACTTGCGCGTGTCCGCGTGCAGGTCGTCGTAGGTCTGCACGCCTGCCCGGGTGTCCGAGCCGAGCGGGTCGGTGGCGGCGTTGCGCCACACTCCGAAGGGGCTGACGCCGAACGGGGTGCCGGGCCGGACCTGCTTGACGCGCTCCGCCGTCTCCCGCACCAGCTCGTCGATGTTGTCCCGCCGCCACGCCGCCCGGTCCGGGAAGCCGGCGCCGTACTCCTCGTAGGCCGCGTCGTCGTCGAAGCTCTGGCCCGCCACGGGGTAGGGGTAGAAGTAGTCGTCGAAATGGACACCGTCCACGGCGTACTTGTGCACCGCGTCGAGCATCGCGGTCTGCACGAAGGCCCGGACCTCGGGCAGCCCGGGGTTGTAGTAGAGCTTCCCGCCGTACGTCACCACCCAGTCCGGGTTCCTGCGGGCGGGGTGGTCGGCGGCCAGCCGGGTCGGGTCGGCGTGGGTGGCGACCCGGTAGGGGTTGAACCAGGCGTGCAGCTTCAGGCCACGGGCATGGGCCTCCTCGACCGCCGTCCCCAGCGGGTCCCAGCCGGGGTCCTTGCCCTGGGTGCCGGTGAGGTACTGTGACCACGGCTCGTACGGTGAGGGCCACAGGGCGTCCGCCGTGGGCCGGACCTGGAAGATCACGGTGTTGAGCCGGTTGCGGGCCGCCCTGTCGAGGTGGGTGATCAGCTCGGCCCGCTGCCGCGCGGCGGTCAGCCCCGGCTTCGACGGCCAGTCGCGGTTGACCACGGTGGCCAGCCAGACGCCCCGCATCCCGGAGGCCGCCCTGTCGCCGCCCCGGCCGCCCCGCTCGGGCGCGGCCGACGCCGGAGGCATCATCGTGAAAGCCGACAGCGCCGCCACCGCGAACGCCCTGCGTGACACTCGTCCCATCCGCATGCCCCAAAAAGCCGCGGATCCGCCCGGTCGCGGATCGCTCCGGGCCCAGCATGCCCGAAGCGGACGCGACCCCGGCGATCGATCATCGATACTTGGGAGTAACGTGCACGAACGGAGCAGGCACCGGCGACCCGGAGCACCTGCCCAGAAGTGGATCAGCAGCGAAAGGGACGATGTGACGGACATCCCAGCGGGAGACATTGCACGCGTCGGAGTCGTGGGCTGCGGTCAGATGGGCGCGGGGATCGCCGAGGTGTGCGCCCGGGCCGGTCTGGACGTCATGGTCGCCGAGACCACCGGCGAGGCCCTGGAGATCGGCCGGACCCGGCTGTTCAACTCCCTGGCCAAGGCAGCCGAGCGCGGCAAGATCACCGAGGAGGAGCTGGAGGCGACGCAGGACCGTCTGAGCTTCACCACGGACCTCGGCGAGTTCGCCGACCGCGACCTGGTGATCGAGGCCGTCGTCGAGAACGAGCAGGTCAAGACCGAGATTTTCCAGGTGCTCGACCAGGTCGTGACCCGGCCCGACGCCATCCTGGCCTCCAACACCTCCTCCATCCCGCTGGTGAAGCTGGCGGTGGCGACCTCGCGGCCCGACCAGGTCATCGGCATCCACTTCTTCAACCCGGCCCCGGTGCAGAAGCTCGTCGAGCTGATCCCGGCCCTCACCACGTCCGAGGGCACGCTGAGCCGGGCCCAGCTGTTCACCGAGAAGGTGCTGGGCAAGCACGCGATCCGCGCCCAGGACCGCTCCGGCTTCGTGGTCAACGCGCTGCTGATCCCGTACCTGCTCTCCGCGATCCGGATGTTCGAGACGGGCATCGCCAGCCGCGAGGACATCGACAACGGCATGGAGATGGGCTGCGCCCACCCGATGGGCCCCCTGAAGCTCTCCGACCTCATCGGCCTGGACACGGTCGCCTCGGTCGCGCAGTCGATGTACGAGGAGTACAAGGAGCCCCTGTACGCCGCTCCCCCGCTCCTGCAGCGCATGGTCGACGCGGGCCGGCTGGGCCGCAAGACGGGGTCGGGCTTCTACACGTACGACTGACCACCCGGGCCGGGCCGCCGCCTCAGCGCCGTCGCTCCTCCGGCCACGGCCGGAACCGGCGGCGTCCCCATTCGGCCGCCTGCTCGTTGAGGCGGCCGCGCAGCCAGCCCATCCAGAGGGCTAGCGGCGTGGTCACGAGAGCGAGCAGCAGCGCCGTGCCCCACCCCTGTCCTCCGGAGGAGTACCGGAACACCGCGACCAGCAGCGCGTAGAGCGCCAGCGCGTACGCCGCGTTCTTCTGCCACTTCGTCATGTCGTCCCGGGTACCCCCGAGGCCGGTTACGGACGGTCATATTTCGGCCAAGCTGAGGGCCGGGCACCAGAGTTGGTGCCCGGCCCGTGGCATTCACACACCGTGTGCGCGTCGGGCTCGCATATGCCCGTCGCACACTCTCCCCAGGCGCCCACCAGGCGAGTTGACTCCTCATGCGCATGCAAGGGATGTGCAACGACTACGGAAAGGAACGGACTCGTGACCGTCGATCCCGAGCATCCGGTCGTTCACGGAGAACTCGCAGAGTTACGGCGCCGCCTCGACGTGGCGTACGCCCGCGTCGAGGGCGGGCTGGCTCTGCTCAGCCACCGCACCGAGGAGACCGCCAAGGAACTCGACGAGCTCAACACCCGGATCAACTCACTCGAACACGCGCGCTGGCCGCTGCCCGCGGTCGCCGCCCTCACCGCCGTGGGTGCCCTCGTCGTGGCGATCTGGCAGGCACTGGGACGTTGAGTTCAGGGCAACGTGTCCTGCCCGAGCCTGAGATGGTGCAGCAGCAGTAACGCGGCCGCCATGTTGGCGGCCGGGACCTCCCCGCGGGCGACCATGTCGGGGACGAGCTTGAGGGGAACCCACTCCCGGCGGTCCGACTCGAAGTCGTCCACGGGGTGCCCCACGTACTCGCCCTCGTCGGCCCAGTACACGTGGTGCCGGGCGTCGGTGAGCCCGTTGGACGGCTCCACGCTCATGAGGTGGTGCAGGGGTCCCGGCCGCCAGCCGGTCTCCTCCTCCAGTTCCCTGGCGGCCGCGCGGGCGACGTCCTCGCCGTCCTCGACGACGCCCGCCGCCAGTTCCCACCCCCAGCTGTCGGTGATGAAGCGGTGCCGCCAGAGCAGCAGCACCTCGTTGGCCTCGTTCACGACCGTGGCCACGGCAACGGGCCGCAGCCGTATGAGGAAGTGGTCGAGGTGCCGGCCGTCCGGCAGTTCGACATCCGCGAGATTGACGCTGAACCAGCGGTTTGAGTACACACTTTGTTCGTTGTGTTTCGTCCACTGCACGGTTCTGCCACCTTCCGTCGAGTAAGTGGCAATATCGCAGTAGGGACGTACTGACAGCAGGCGCACAGGAAGTCGCTCGGGATGACACGGGCGCCGTCGCCCGGGTCTACAACGGTACGCGCAGGGCCCCGTCGATGAGTTCAGCCGCCTCGGCGGTGCCGGCGCAGCCGCTGCGCACCAGGTGCTCCCGCACCGCGCGCAGCCGGTCGCGCAGCCGCTGGGACTCCATGCCGCGGGCCTGCTCGGCCATCTGCACGGCGATGGCCACGGCCTTGTCCGCGTTGCCCTGCCGCAGCTCGATCGTGCTGAGCATGGCCAGCCGGTGCACCCGGCCGCGGTCGTGCGCCGGGTTGTCGACCGCTGCCGCCGCATGCTCCCCGGCGGCGGCGATCTCCCCGAGACTCAGCAGCGCCTCCGCCACCTGGACGTTGACCAGCCCCGGCTGGACATAGCCGGTCTCGTCGGGCTCGTAGCCACGCCGGATGCGTGCCGCGGCCTGCTCGGCCCGCCGGATGCAGGACAGGGCGCTCGTGCCGTCGCCGAGATGCGCGTACGCCTTGGCCTGCATCGCGTACAGGTCGGAGGCGAGAGCGGGGGTGATGTGCTTGCCGGCGGCCCGCAGCGCGGCCTCCGCGAAGGCGACGGCCTGCCGGTACTCCCGCATGAACAGCGACTGGTTGACCAGCAGCGCGATGATGTAGGCGCCGAGTCCCCGGTCCCCGCTGGCCTTGGCGAGCCGCAGGGCCTGGTGGAAGTAACGCTGCGCGAGGCCGTGCGCGTCGGAGTCGTAGGCGCAGATCCCGGCCACGGCCACCAACCCGCCGGTCGCCCGGTGGAGTTGACGCCCCGTCTCATCGGTGTAACTGCCACGCAGCAGCGGCGCGGCCTCGGCGTTGAGGAAGCCGACGATGCGGGCCCGCGTCGCGATTCCCCCGGCCTTGCGGTACATCTGCTCGTAGTGCGTGCGGGCGGCGCGCAGCATCTCCAGGTCGCTCGGGGTGACCCGGTGTCTGCCGCCGCGGGAGACGTCCACGTCCTCGGGCGGGTTCTCCCACTCCCACACCGGCATGACGGCGGGCGTGCCGGTGAGCGCGGGCGCGCCCAGGATGTGCGGGCGCTGCTGCTGGTCGGAGCGCCACAGGGCGGTGGCCCGCTCGACGAACCCGGACAGCGAGCCGGTGTGCGGTGCGGACGGCTCGCCGGGCACGCCGAGGCCGATGTCGTCGAGGGTCACCTGCCGCTGCAACCGGGCGGCGAGCACCTCGCAGATCAGGTCGGGCACCTGGCCCCGGGGACGCTGCCCCTTCAACCACCGGGCGACGGCGGTGTGTTCGTACCTCAGGGACAGGCCACGCGCCCGTCCCGCCTGGTTGACGTGTGCGGCCAGCCCCGCGTGCGAGATCCCGGCCTCGTCCAGGATCGCGTCGAGCAGAGTGTTGGGCTGCATGGTGGGCCCCCCGGTGGCTCGGTGCGGCCAGGTTAGTGGCTCCGCCTTCACACGGGGTGTGAACGGAGTGCTCGAATCCGCGCTGTGTGCGCACTGTCGCTCAGAGTCGTCAGCCGGTTGACTGAAATGCCTCGCAAGAGGCCGGCCGGGCCGCCGGCTCCCCCTCGTACAGTGCGGCGGCCCGCTTCCGCCGTCCGCCCGGCCGCCTGCCCGACACTCCGTGGCGGGGCGGACGGCACCGCCGGCCACGCCGGGTGGTTCATCGCCGTTGGGTGAGGGGTGTGTCGTCGACTGCGGGTGCGTCGTGGCCGGTCGCGCGGTTCCCCGCGCCCCTGCGGGACGGGCATCCGCTCTTCGTGAGGATCATCAGGGCGATGTCGTCCGCGGGTGCGCCCCGGGTGTGGTCCAGGAGGGCCGTGGAAATCCTGCTCAGGATGGTCTGCGAGGAGAACGGCGCGTCCCGCACTGCCGTCCTCAGAGCATGCGGCAGCGGAAAGAAGCGGCCACGGGCATCCCTCGCGTCCTGTGCGCCGTCCGTGTGGAGGAACAGCGCGTCACCGTGCTCCAGGTACCCCAGGCCCACGGGGGGCAGCTCGGCCGGAAGCGGGAACGGCCCCAGGGGCGGATACGGATCGGCCGGGGCGAGTTGGTCGACGTCCGTGCCGCTCAGCCGGTACGGCCACGGATGTCCGCAGTTCAGGGCGGTCAACTCCCCGTCGGCACGGATCTCCACGAGCAGCAGGGTCACGAACTCCTCGGCGGCGCCGGCCGGATGCTCCTGGCGCAGGTGCCGTGCCAGGGCGCGTTCCAGCCGGTGCAGTACCCCGCCGAGGTCCTTCTCGTCGTGCGCGGCCTCACGGAAGCAGCCGAGCACGGCGGCGACCGTCCCGAACGCCCCGATCCCGTGCCCGCGTACGTCACCCATCAGGGCCCGTACGCCGTGCTCGGTGGCGACGACCTCGTACAGGTCACCGCCGATGGCCGCCCCGCGCTCGGCCGGCAACTGGGCGGCGGCGATGTCCAGCCCCTCGACAGACGAGGGCAGCGGCCTCAGCAGCGCGCTCTGCGCGGCACCCGCGACACGGCGCAACTGCCGCAGCTCACGCATCAGCATCTGCCGCACGTGCAGGATCAGCCCGGTACCGACGGTGAAGAACACGGCACTGGTCACGATCCGCGCTTCGAGGCCGGTCTCCTGGGCGAGCGGACAGGCCAACTTGTACGTGACGGCCGCCGCGCCCCAAACCGTCGGCAGACCGAGGCTTCGCACCCGACCCCTGATGCGGATCATGCCGATGGCCCCCCAATAGGCCCCTGACACACAGAATCGGACCGGCCCAAAAACAGACCGGTCCGATTCTGTCGACAGCACACCTGGAAGGGCAGGCTTACCTACCTTTACCACTCAAACGAGTGAGGCGGCGCTAGCTCCGCAGCTCGGCCCCGACACGCTCACCCGCAAGGGCAACCGCCGCGTCCCGAGCCGCCGACGCCTCATCCACGGTCAGCGTCCGATCAGCCGCCCGGAACCGCAGGGCGTACGCCAGCGACTTCCGGCCCTCGCCCAGCTGCTCCGCGTTCTCGTACACGTCGAACAGCCGGATCGACTCCAGCAGCTCCCCGGCACCCTCGCGCAAGGCCTCCTCGACCTCCGCCGCCGGAACCACCGCGTCGACGACGAGGGCGACATCCTGCGTGGCCACGGGGAACGTGGAGATGCGCGGCGCCTTCACCATGGCGTCACCCGCCGACTCCACCGCGTCCAGGTCGATCTCCATCGCACAGGTTCGCTCCGGCAGGCCCAGCGCCTTCACCACGCGCGGGTGCAACTCCCCCGCGTGGCCCACCACCCGCTCGGCACCGTCCACGGTGATCGCCAGCTCGGCACACCGCCCGGGGTGCCAGGGCCCGTACTGCCCCTTGCGGACCAGCAGCTCGGCGCCCGCCTCACGGGCGACGGAGCGCGCCGCCTCCACCGCGTCGGCCCAGTCGGCCGGACGGCCCTTGCCCCACCAGCCGGCCTGTTCCCGCGCACCGGCGAGGACGACGGCGGCGTGCCGAGGCTGCTCGGGCAGTGCCGCGTTCAGCTCGGCGAGCTCCTCGTCGGTCGGGCGGCGGTCGACGGGCAGCACGGCGGCGATCCGCTGCTCCTCGCGCGGCCGGAAGACCAGACCGGTCTCGAACAGCGCGAGGTCGTGCGAGCCCCGTCCGTCGTTGCGCCGCAGAGCGGTGAGCAGGCCCGGCAGCAGCGTCGTGCGCAGCGCGGGCTCCTCGTCGCTCAGCGGGTTGCTGAGCTTCACGACGCGGCGGGCCGGGTCGTCCGCCTCGAGGCCCAGCTGGTCGAAGACGTGCTCGCCGATGAACGGGTAGTTCAGCGCCTCGACGTACCCGGCACCGGCCAGGGCCCGGCCGACGCGGCGGTGCAGCCGCTGCCGGCTGGTCAGACCGAGACCGGCCGGCGGCTTGGGCAGCGTGGAGGGCAGGTTCTCGTAGCCCTCCAGCCGGATGACCTCTTCGGCGAGGTCGTTCGGGTCGGTGAGGTCGGGCCGCCAGGACGGCACGGTGACGATCAGCTCGTCCTGCCCGTACACGTCACAGCCGATCTCCTGGAGCCGCCGTACGACGGTCTCGCGGCCGTACGCGACGCCCGCGACCTTGTCCGGGTGGTCGGCGGGGATCGTGATGGTGCGGGGCGCGGTCGGCGCGATCACCTCGGTGACGCCGGCCTCGGCGGTACCGCCCGCGAGCAGGACCAGCAGGTCCACCGTGCGCTGCGCGGCGGCAGCGGCGGCCTGCGGGTCGACGCCGCGCTCGAAGCGCCGGGACGCCTCGGAGGACAGCTTGTGCCGGCGGGCCGTGCGCGCGATCGACACCGCGTCGAAGTGCGCGGCCTCGATCACCACGTCCGCCGTGGCGTTCTCCACGTCGTCGTGGTCGGCGATCTCCGTGTTGGCGCCGCCCATGACGCCGGCGAGCCCGATGGGGCCCCGGTCGTCGGTGATCACCAGGTCCTCGGCGTCCAGCGTGCGCTCGACGCCGTCGAGGGTGGTGAGCTTCTCGCCCGGCTCGGCCCGTCGCACGCCGATCGTGCCCCGGACCAGGCCGCGGTCGTAGGCGTGCAGCGGCTGGCCGAGCTCCATCATCACGTAGTTGGTGACGTCGACGGCGAGCGAGATCGGGCGCATGCCGACCTTCTGCAGCCGGCGCTGGAGCCAGATCGGCGAGCGGGCCTCGGCGCTCAGGCCGGTCACCGTCCGGGCCGTGAAGCGGTCGCAGCCGGTGGGGTCGGAGATCCGCACGGGGTAGCCGTACGCGTTCGGGCCGGGCACGTCGAGCAGGGCCGGGTCGCGCAGCGGCAGGCCGTAGGCGATGGCGGTCTCGCGGGCGACGCCGCGCAGCGACAGGCAGTAGCCGCGGTCGGGTGTGACGGCGATGTCGAGGACCTCGTCGACCAGCTCCAGCAGCTCGATCGCATCCCTGCCGACCTCGGTCTCCGGGGGCAGCACGATGATGCCCTTGGTGCCGTCGTCGCCCATGTTCAGCTCGTCGCTGGAGCAGATCATGCCGCGGGACATCTTGCCGTAGGTCTTGCGCTCGGCGATCTGGAAGTCACCGGGCAGGACGGCGCCGGGCAGGGCCACGACGACCTTGTCGCCGACGGCGAAGTTGCGGGCGCCGCAGACGATCTCCTGGGGCTCGCCGGTGCCGTTGGCCTGGCCGACGTCGACGGTGCAGAAGCGGATCGGCTTCTTGAACTCCGTCAGCTCCTCGATCGTCGCCACCTGGCCCACGACCAGCGGGCCCTTGAGGTCGGCGCCGAGCTGCTCGACGGTCTCGACCTCCAGACCGGCCGAAATGAGCTTGGCCTGGACGTCGCGGCCGGTCTCGGTGGCCGGCAGGTCGACGTACTCCCGCAGCCAAGAAAGCGGGACCCGCATCAGATCTCCATCCCGAACGGCCGGGTGAACCGGACGTCACCCTCGACCATGTCTCGCATGTCCTCGACGTTGTGGCGGAACATCAGCATCCGCTCGATGCCGAACCCGAAGGCGAATCCGCTGTACTTCTCCGGGTCGACGCCGCAGGCCGTGAGCACCCGCGGGTTGACCATGCCGCAGCCGCCGAGCTCGATCCAGCCCTCGGACGAGCAGGTGCGGCAGGGGCGGTCGGGGTTGCCGATCGACTCGCCCTTGCAGACGTAGCAGAGCATGTCCATCTCGGCGCTCGGCTCGGTGAAGGGGAAGTAGTTCGGCCGCAGCCGGGTCTTCATGTCCGCGCCGAACAGGGACTGGACCATGTGGTCGAGAGTGCCCTTGAGGTCGGCCATCGTCAGGCCCTCGTCCACCGCGAGCAGCTCGATCTGGTGGAAGACGGGCGTGTGCGTGGCGTCCAGCTCGTCGGTGCGGAACACCCGGCCGGGGCAGACGATGTAGACCGGCAGCTCACGGTCGAGCAGGGCGCGGGCCTGCACCGGGGAGGTGTGGGTGCGCAGGACGACGCCGGACCCGGACTCGTCGGTGCCCTCGGGGCCCTGCACGAAGAAGGTGTCCTGCATCTGCCGGGCCGGGTGGTCGGGCAGGAAGTTGAGGGCGTCGAAGTTGAACCACTCCGCCTCGGCCTCCGGCCCCTCGGCGATCTCGTAGCCCATGGCCACGAAGACGTCCGCGACCCGCTCCATCATCGTGGTGAGCGGGTGCCGGGCGCCGGCCGGCACGCGGTCGTAGGGCAGCGTGACGTCCACCGCCTCCTCGACCAGCACGCGGGCGTCCCGCTCGGCCTCGAGTTCGGCCTGGCGGGCGGCGAGGCCCTTGTTCACGGCGCCGCGGGCCTGCCCGACGCGCTTGCCGGCGTCGGCCTTGGCGTGCGGGGGCAGGGCGCCGATCTCGCGGTTGGCGAGGGCCAGCGGAGAGGCGGGGCCGGTGTGGGCGACCTTGGCCTCGTGGAGCGCGTCGAGGGAGTCCGCGGCGGCGAAGGCGGCGAGCGCCTCGTCCCGCATGCGCTCGATCTCTTCCGGTTTCAACGCCTCGACCTCTACAGGGTCGTACGACTTATTCGGTGCCGACATCTCTTCCCGTGCTTCCGATTGGCTGGCTGAAGGTCCCCGTCACCGACTCCGACGGCCGTCTGCGGGACACAAAGGTGCCAATGGCCGAGTCTAACGGGGTGGAGGTGTACGAATGCGCCCGCGGGCTGCTCAAGCGAGATAGGCCGGAGCGCTCACGGGCAACGTAAATCGGAACTCGGCGCCGGCGCCGGGGGCGCGGCCGACCGTGATGGTGCCGCCGTGGGCTTCGACGATGCCCTTGACGATGTAGAGCCCGAGGCCCGTGCCGCCGCGCTTGCTGCCCCGCCAGAAGCGGGTGAAGACGCGGTTCATGGACTCCTCCGGGATGCCGGGCCCCTCGTCGCTCACCGTGACCGACGTGCCGATGTCCTCGCCCTCACGGGGGGACGCCGTGGCCGTGACGTCGATCGTGACAGTTCCCTCGCCGTGCCGCACGGCGTTTTCCAGGAGGTTGCTGAGCACCTGGTCGATCTTGTCGGGGTCGGCCCACAGGTCGGGCAGCGGCTGCTGGACACGCAGCAGGAACCGGTCGGCGGGCTGTCCGGCGGCGACGTAGGCCTGGATGTGCCGTCCGACGGCGGCGCCGATGTCGACGGGCTGGCGCCGCACCTCCAGCCGGCCGGAGTCGATCCGGGAGATGTCGAGCAGCTCGGCGATGAGCCGGGTGACCCGGTCGGCGTCGGCGTCGACGGTCTCCAGCATCAGCCGCTTCTGGTCGTCGGTGAAGCGTTCCCACTTGGCGAGCAGGGTGGCGGTGAAGCCCTTGACGGAGGTGAGCGGGGAGCGCAGTTCGTGGGCGACGGTGGCGATCAGCTCGGCGTGGCTGCGCTCAGTGCGGCGCCGGGCCTCGGTGTCGCGCAGGGTGACGACGAGCCGCCGGACGGGACCGGTGGGCCGGGTGCGGACGTAGCGCGCGGAGACCAGCACCTCACGGCCGCCGGGGAGGAGGAGGTTGCGTTCGGGCTGTCCGACCCGGATCGCGAGGCCGCCGTACGGGTCGGTCAGCTGCCACCAGCGTCGCCCCTCCAGATCCTCTAATGGCAGGGCCTTCTCCAGTCGCTGCCCGAGCGCGTCCCGGGCGCGGACGGCGGTGATGCGCTCGGCGGCGGCGTTGAAGCAGACGACCCGGCCCTGCTCGTCGGCGACGACGAGGCCGTCGGGCAGCATGTCGGGATCGATGCCGAGGTCGGCGAGATCACCGGGTGGCCGGGACGCGGCGGGCGGGCTCCCGGCGTCCTGGGCCCCCGGTGCGCTGCTCGTGCCGACGCTCATCCCCGTACCCCACCTCCAAGCTCCACAGAGGGGTCCCTGAGCTGGTCACCCTACTAGTTCCCGGTGACGGAGCGGCACCCTCCGGCGGCGCGCTGTGCACGCGCCGACGCATAGAGACATACGGCGGCCGCGGTGGCGAGGTTCAGGCTCTCGGCCTTCCCGTGGATCGGGACGCGCACGACGGCGTCCGTGAGCGCGCGGGTCTCCTCCGGCAGGCCCCAGGCCTCGTTCCCGAAGACCCAGGCGGTCGGCCCGCCCATGGTGCCCTTGTCGAGCTCGTCGTCGAGGTCGCGGTCGCCGGCCCCGTCGGCGGCGAGGATCCGGACACCGGCGGCCCGCAGCCCTTCGACCGCCTGCTCCACGGGGACGCCGACGGCGACGGGCAGGTGGAACAGGGAGCCGACGGAGGCACGGACGGCCTTGGGGTTGTACACGTCGACGGAGGCGTCGGTCAGGACGACGGCCTCGGCACCTGCGGCGTCCGCGCAGCGCAGCACGGTCCCGGCGTTGCCCGGGTCACGGACGTTGGCCAGGAGGGCGACGAGCCGGGGACGCGCCGCGAGGACCTCCTCGAAGGGCGTGTCCAGGAACCGGCAGACGCCGACGAGGCCCTGCGGCGTGACGGTGGTGGAGATGTCGGCGATGACCTGCTCGGCGGCGAGGTGCACCCGGGCGCCGGCGTCCCGGGCCGCCCCGATGATGTCGGCGTACCGCTCGGCGGCCTCCAGCGTGGCGAACAGCTCCACGAGCGTGGCCGCGCCCCGGGCCCGGTGCCCGGCCGCTTCCCGCACCGCCTGCGGCCCCTCCGCGAGGAACAGCCGCTCCTTCCCCCGGAAGTTCCGCTTCGCCAGCCGCCGCGCGGCGGAGACGCGGGGGGAACGCGGGGAGATGAGCTCGGGGGTGGCGGGGGGCATTCCGTTCGCTTTCTCAGTAGCTGGCTGCACAGCAGGACCCGCAGGCCTCTTGGCCTGCGGGTCCTTCCGTCACTTCGGCTCGGAGCCGGCGTCAGGCCGCCTTGGGGGCGTTGACGTCGCTCGGCAGCGCCTTCTGGGCGACCTCGACGAGCGCGGCGAAGGCGCCGGCGTCGTTGACGGCCAGCTCGGCCAGGATCTTGCGGTCGACCTCGATGTTCGCGGCCTTCAGACCCTGGATGAAGCGGTTGTAGGTCATGCCGTTGGCGCGGGCAGCGGCGTTGATGCGCTGGATCCACAGCTGGCGGAAGTCACCCTTGCGCTTCTTGCGGTCGTTGTAGTTGTAGACCAGCGAGTGGGTGACCTGCTCCTTGGCCTTGCGGTACAGGCGCGAACGCTGACCGCGGTAGCCGGAGGCCTGCTCGAGGATCGCCCGGCGCTTCTTGTGGGCGTTCACTGCCCGCTTGACGCGTGCCACTTTTTAACTCCTTGTAGCGGGGCCGCGGTGGTCCGCACACGGCCCGAAATCGATTGGGTCCCGGTCCTGACGTACGGCGCTTGCGCGCCGGAGCGTCACTTGCCGAGAAGCTTCTTGATCTTCTTGGCGTCGCCCGGGGCCATCTCGGCGTTGCCGGTGAGGCGACGCGTCACACGGGACGACTTGTGCTCGAGCAGGTGGCGCTTGCCGGCGCGCTCACGGAGCACCTTGCCGGAGCCGGTGACCTTGAAGCGCTTGCTGGACCCGCTGTGCGACTTGTTCTTCGGCATAGCGCCGTTCTCTCCTCGTCGGTGGCGCTCCGATGCCCGGTCGCGAAACCGGGCACGGTGGAGCGTCGTCTTGTTTCGGTTGGTCCTGGGACTCGCGTCCCGGGAGTCACGCCTCGGCGGGCTCCTCAGCCGGCGCCTCGGCTTCCGCGGCGTTCTGCGAGCGGCCGGGGTTGGCCTTCGCCTCCGCCTTGCGGGCCTCCTGCGCCTGGCGAGCCTCGGCCATCGCCTCGGTCTTCTTCTTGTGCGGACCGAGGACCATGATCATGTTTCGGCCGTCCTGCTTCGGGTTCGACTCCACGAAACCGAGGTCCTGGACGTCCTCCGCGAGCCGCTGGAGCAGTCGGTAGCCCAGCTCGGGCCGGGACTGCTCGCGACCACGGAACATGATCGTGATCTTGACCTTGTCGCCCTGCTTGAGGAACCGGACGACGTGACCCTTCTTGGTGTCATAGTCGTGCGGGTCGATCTTCGGCCGGAGCTTCATCTCCTTGATGACCGTGTGCGCCTGGTTCTTGCGCGCCTCACGGGCCTTCATGGCCGACTCGTACTTGAACTTCCCGTAGTCCATGAGCTTGCACACGGGCGGACGGGCGTTCGCCGCGACCTCGACCAGGTCCAGGTCGTACTCCTGCGCAAGCTCCAGTGCCTTGGCCAGGGGGACGATGCCCACCTGCTCGCCACTGGGACCGACAAGTCGCACCTCGGGAACGCGAATCCGGTCGTTGATGCGGGGCTCGGCGCTGATGGATCCTCCTCGGTAGCACCACGCGACGGTCTGGCGGACGGCCGCGTAACGTCTCTGTTCGATAGACCTAACCGCGCCGAAGCACAAAAAATGCCCCGGACGATTCCCAGGCGGGGCTCCTCGAACTACCGGAGCACCGCCGCGGGGAGCCGCGGGGCGCGATTTCGGACGGATCGCCGCCGCTGGGGCGGGACCGCCTGACCGGTGACCCGCCGCCCTGGGGGCGGTCAGGTGGGAGTTCGAAAGCCTCCACTTGTGGGTCGGGCTCGCTGGCCGCGAGGCATGCGGGTCCGACCGGTCGTTACACGAGATTACCAGCAATGGCCAGGAACAGCGAATCGTGGCGCCCCGGGGCCTGGTACGGCCCACGCCCGGCCTGCGCCTATCGTGTGGGGCATGAGTGAGACCCCTCCTGAGTCCCCCGACTTCGACGCCATGGCCCGCGACATCGCCGAGGTCCCGGCGGTCGAGGTGATCGTGACGGTCGCCGTCAACCTGATGAGCGCCGCCGCGGTGAAGCTCGGTCTGACCGAGGAGGGCGACCAGCACAAGGACCTGGACGAGGCCCGCAAGCTGGTGCACGCGCTGGCCGGGCTGCTGGACGCGTCCGCCACCGAGATCAGCTCGTTCCACGCGGCGCCCCTGCGCGACGGCCTGAAGTCGCTCCAGCTGGCCTTCCGCGAGGCGTCACTCGTCCCGGACGAGCCGGGCAAGGGCCCGGGCGAGAAGTACACGGGCGCGGTCTACGGCTAGGACGTGTCCGCAAAGTCCCGCCTGCATCGCGACGCCCGGCACGCACTCTCGCCGCACCGGGCGAACACCCGTGTACAACCAGTACGCGGGCGTCCGCCCGGCACGCCGAGAGCACGCACCGGACGCCGCGAGGCCCGCCCTCCGGGCGGACGACGGGACTTTGCGGACACGCCCTAGAGCTTCACCGGACGAACAGGGGCTCGCCGGGTGGCGTCGCCTCGGCCGGCAGCAGTGCCAGGTCGAGGCCGCGCACCAGGCGGGCCCTCAGTGTCTCGTCGGCGGCGAGCCGCCGGGCGACCGCCCGGGCTGCTTCGGCGGGGGCGGCGGCCGGGTCCAGGACCAGGGCGAGGGTGCCGTCGGCCTGGCCCGGGCCGAGGTGGGCGCGCAGCACGGCCGGCTCGGCGGACACGGCGTCGCGCACGGCCTCCACGACGGCCGGGTCGGCGAGCGGGTCGGTCGTCGTACGGCCCTCCGCGAGGGCGAGCAGGGCCGGGCCGGTCAGTTCGAAGGGCACGGGCCCGGCCAGGTCGAGCACGACCGTGTCCGCCTTCTCGTGCGCGGCGGCCTGGAGGGCCTGGTGCAGGGGTACGGCGACCGGGCGCGCCGCCGGGTCCCAGCGGGCGAGGGAGTCGGTGGAGGTGAAGGCGGGCAGGGCGGTGCGGTTCCCGGCCTTCAGGGTCGGTACGGCCATGTCGCTGGTCTTCTCGCGGCGCAGTCCCCGCTCGTCCTCCTCGACCTCGCCGAGCACGGCCACGACCGGGACGAGCAGCCGGGCGCCCTTGAGGGCGTCGAGGACCGGGCCCACGGCACTGCGATCTTCCGACCAGGCGGTGAGAGCCGCGCTCAGCCGGGGGTCGGCGGAGCCGTCGTCGTCGGAGAAGCCGGGGTCGGGGATGTTCTTGTTCGCCACGGTCGTCGAGCCTATCGGCCGGCGGCCGGGCCACCGGCGGCAGCTCAGAAGTCCTGGCGGCTCGTGCGGCGGCCGCGCCACAGGACGACCGCCGCGACCAGCAGGACGCCGCCGGCACTGCCCGCGAGGGGGGCGGCCCAGTCGGCGGTGTCGTCGCCGGAGCCGGTGGCGTCGGGGCCGCTGCCGAAGTACTTCGCGCCGTACGCCGCCGAGCGGAGGCCCTGCGGTTCGAGCCGGTCGGCGGCCTTGATGGCGGCGGCCGGGTCGACGAAGCCGAAGCCGCGGGAGTCGTCGCGGCCCCCGGCGGGGGCGTTGCGGGCGGTGTCCTCCAGGAGCGACTTGATCTGGGCCGGGGTCAGATCGGGGTGGGCGGCCTTGACCAGGGCGGCGGCGCCGGAGACGAAGGCGGCGGCGGCGCTGGTGCCCCAGCCCTCGTAGTACTTGTGGTCGGGGTCGGCGATGACGACGTCGACGCCGGGGGCGCTGACGGTGGCGTACCAGCGGCGGGTGGAGAACGGGGCGCGGGTTCCGGCGCGGTCCACGGCGGTGGCGGCGATGACGCCCGGGTAGGCGGCCGGGTAGGAGATGCGGTCGCCCTTCTCGCCGCCGTTGCCGGCGGAGGCGACGACGACCACGCCCTTCTTCAGGGCGTACTGGATGGCCTGGTCCTCGGCGGGTTCCGGATGCGCGGAGGCGGAGTCGTCGCCGAGGGAGAGGTTGATGACGTCGGCGCCGTGGTCGGCGGCCCAGCGGATGCCGTCGGCGAGGGCGTTGCCGCGGGTGCTGCGGGCCTTGGCGCGGGAGGGGTCGCCGTCCTCCAGGATCACGCGGACGGGGAGGATCTTCGCCTCGGGGGCGATGCCGAGGACGCCGTCGGCGTTGCCCGGGCCGTGTCCGTGCCCGGCGATGATCCCGGCCATGGCGGTGCCGTGGCGGGCCCAGGCGCGGTCGCCGGGTTCGGCTCCGAATCCGACCAGGTCCTTGCCGGTGAGGACGTTGCCGATCAGGTCGGGGTGGTCGGCCTCGACGCCGGTGTCCAGGACGGCGACGGTGACGCCCTCGCCCTTGGTGGTCCGCCAGGCCTCCTGGGTGTGCATCGCCTCCAGGGCCCACTGCTGGGCGCGGATGCCGTCGGCGTGGGCGGTGGTGGCGGGCAGGAGGACGAGGCCGGCGGCGAGCAGGACGCTCAGCGCCGCGGACCGGCCGGCCCCGGCGGCTCGGCCGGCCGGTTTCCTGGTGGCTTTCACGACGGCTGCTCCGTGGCCGGACGGACGTTCTTGCGCAGGCCGCGTTCGACGCGGTCGGCGAGGCCCTGTGCCTCGTTGCCGAGGCCGGCCTGGGCGGGGGCGGTGGTGGCGCCGGCCTGCATGGCGTCCCCGGCGGGCTGCGGGTCGTCGACGGTACGGCCGTCGGCCCAGCCGGAGACGGCGTAGACGACGACCGGGGCCTCGGTCAGCACGGAGACGGTCCAGGCGGCGCGCTGCTTCGCGCCGAAGTGGGCGGCGGGCGTGTCCTTCGCGGCGTACGGCAGGGGCATCAGATCGCTGCGGCGGTCCAGGCGCTCCTTGCGGAAACGGTTCGCGAGGGAGGTCATGCCCGGGGCGTCGGCCTTCGTGAAGAGCAGGCCGACGGTGGTCACGTAGCTCTCGGTGGCGTCGGTGTAGGTGGCGCGCAGGAGCCGCTCGCAGCCGACGGGGGCGAGGGCCTTGCGCAGCAGGGGGTCGAAGGCGTCCTCGCAGCCGCTGTCCGGGGCGACGGCTATCCGGGTCCAGGTGCGGTCGGCTCCGCCGGGGCCGGCTCCCTGGCCCTGCACGGTGGGCGGGAACAACTGGTCGACGGGAACGCTGTGCCAGAGGCTGCCGGCCGCGGCGAAGGTGCTGCGCGAGCCCTCCCGACCGGAGTCCCCGACGAGCCAGCTCCCGGTGACCGCGCCCGAGATGAGCCCCAGCCCGAGCACGAGACAGACGGCGGCAGCGGCGGTCTGGGACGCCCCGCGCCGCCCGAGCGGCCGGGGCCGTCCGTCGCCGTCGTACCCCTCGGGCTCCCCGAAGGACACGGCGGGGCGTGTGCCGGAAGGAGTGTGGCCGGGGGCCGGAGGGGCGCTCCAGGAGAGGGACGGGTCGGGGGAGACGTCGGTGGGCCGGTGTGCGGGTGCGGAGGGAATGCGGATGCCACGCCCGGCCGTGGCGTCGGCAGTGACCTGTGGCTCCCGCGCGGGGCGTGGCGGAACGCCCGGCCCCGCGGAACCGGGGCGGCCGAAGGATTCAGCAGGCCCGGAGGACGGGCGCGCGGCTGGCTCGGCGGGTGCCGGGTCGGCGGGGACCGGTCGCAATCGTGCGGTCGTCTCCGAGGAGCCTTCGGCAGGGGCGCCGGTACGGCGTGACGTGGGGGCCTGCCCCGGCCGGCCGGACGAGCCCTGCGTGGGGAGGTGGCGCAGTCGCGGAGGGGCGTCGGGTGGGGTGGACGGCCTGTTCGACTCGGATCGCGTCACGCGGCCGGCGCCGGACTGCGTGTCCGGGAACCGGTCGGAGGCGCGGGGCGGGGGCGGGGCGGCGGGCTCGGTACGCCCGGGTGCGGTGGACTCGGCACGCCGGGCCATGGTGTCGCCGAAGCTCGGGAAACGGGGGCCGCCGTTCGTGCCGTCGGTCTGACCGGAGGCCGCGCCACCGCCCCGAGCGGTCGTTTCCTGCCAGGCGGCAGCGGACCCTGACGTGTCGGTGTCCCGCTCCGGCGACGGACGCCGCGCACCCGGGGCCGGGCCGGAAGGTGCCGCCTGGGCGTCCTCGGCCGGGGCCGGTGGGTGTGCGGGGCGTGGCGGGGTGCTGGGGCGCGGGGGAAAAGAGGCACGCTGTGCTTCCGTGCTCATGCACCCCCCGTTTCCTCGTACCCGGGCCGCTGCGCACTGCGCGGGCCGGTGTCCTCCTGCCCGAGGCCCGGCACTGAGTCGTCCCGGGCACACATACCCGTACGGATGGAGCGTCATCCCGGCACGGAAGTCCGGCCGGCGCCGCTCCGCCGTACGTGCGCGTCACTCTACGGCTTGTTCCTGGGCGAACGGGAACCAGTCCACGAGCCCGGGGCATCTGCCCGGAACGTCCCCCTACCCTGCGGTAATCCTGTCTGGCAGGCTGCGTTCATGACTGCGCGCGCCTCCGACCGGGCCCGTTACGACCGGGCCACCGCCCATCTCGACGCCCCTCTCGCGATCGTGGACCTGGACGCCTTCGACGCCAACGCCGCGGATCTGGCCCGTCGCGCCGGGGGCAAGCCCGTGCGGGTGGCCAGCAAGTCCGTGCGATGCCGGGCGCTGCTGGAACGCGTCCTGGCCCGGGACGGTTTCGCGGGGATCATGTCGTTCACCCTCGCCGAGTCGCTGTGGCTGGCGCGCTCGGGGTTCGACGACGTGCTGCTCGCCTACCCGTCCGCCGACCGGGCCGGGTACGGCGAACTCGCCGGTGATCCCAAGCTCGCCGCCGCCGTGACCGTGATGGTCGACGACGTCGCCCAGCTCGATCTCATCGATGCTTCGCGGGGCGGCGGACGTGAAGTCGTGCGGGTCTGCCTGGAGTTGGACACTTCCCTGAAGCTGCTCGGCGGGCGGGTGCGCGTCGGGGCCCGGCGTTCGCCGCTGCACTCCCCCGCCCAGGTCGCCGACCTGGCCCGGGCCGTGGCCCGCCGGCCGGGCTTCGAGGTCGTGGGGATCATGGCGTACGAGGGGCACGTCGCCGGTGTCGGGGACGCGGTCGCGGGACGGCCGCTGCGGTCCCGCGCCATCCGGCTGATGCAGGCCGCCGCCAAGCGTGAACTCGCCGAGCGGCGTGCGGAGGTGGTGCGTGCGGTGCGGGCCGTCGTGCCGGGGCTGGAGTTCGTCAACGGCGGCGGCACCGGCTCGGTGCAGCACACGGCGGCCGAGGACGCGGTGACCGAGATCGGCGCCGGGTCGGGGCTGTACGTGCCGCGGCTGTTCGACAACTACACGTCGTTCAGCGGCCGTCCGGCGGCTCTCTTCGCCCAGCCCGTCGTACGGCGGCCGGGCGTCGGGGTCGTGACGGTCCTCGGTGGCGGGTACCCCGCCTCCGGCGCGGCCGGGCCCGACCGGCTGCCCGTGCCGTATCTGCCCCAGGGGCTGCGCTACGACCCTCAGGAGGGGGCCGGTGAGGTGCAGACGCCGCTGCTCGGCTCGCCCGCCGACGACCTGCTGATCGGTGACAAGGTGTGGTTCCGGCACGCGAAGGCCGGTGAGCTGTGCGAGCGCTTCGACGTGCTGCACCTGGTGGAGGGGGACGCGGTGACGGCGACCGTGCCGACGTACCGCGGCGAGGGCCACACGTTCCTGTAGCGGCCCCGCGGTCGGTGCCGCTCAGTCCGGCGGGCCGATGCTGCTGCCCACGCCGCCGCCCGTGTCCGCGTCGCCGAACGGCCGGATGCCCTCGGTGATGCGGTCCATGTCGGCGAGCGGCGGTCCGTCCTGGCCCGCGTCGAAGACGTAGCGGACGAGCACGGGCGACTCGGTGCCGACGCTGGACGGGAAGACGAGCGACTGGACGTAGCCGCCCGGCCCCTTGGCGGTCCGCACGCGCCAGCGCACGAGGTACCCGGCGCGGCCCGCCACCGCGACCGGACCGGACTTGACCTGCTGGTGCGACTCGACGCCCCCGTAGAGCTCGCGGCCGAGCGCGTCGCGGTCGTAGGCATCGTCGGCGGCGGCGTCGATGTCCGCCTTGGCGAGGGCCTCGGGGGACTTCTCGTCGGTCTCGGTCACCGTGCGGGAGAAGACGAGGCCGTGGCGGCAGACGCCGACGCCGCCGGGGCAGTCGTAGGTGCCGTCGGTCGTCATGACGACGTCGTCCTGGGCGACGTACTGGGGGAGGACCCAGCCGTCGAGCAGGGGGAACGTTATGCCGTTGAGCTGGTCCTCGACGATCGCGGGGTCGTCGGCGGACGGCTCGGAGGCGGACGCCTCGGGGGTCGGCTCCGACGAGTCGGGGCTGGGCTCGACGGTGGAGGTGGGGGCGGTCGTGGCCTCCGTGCCGCCGCCGTCGCCCCCGCCGAGGGCGACGGCTCCGGTGACGATCGCGGCGACCAGAACGACGCCCGTGGCGGTCAGGGCGACCACCTTCGTGCGGCCGGTGCCGCCGCCCGGCGGCGGGGTGGCGGGCGCCTCGGGCGCGCGGCGGTGCTCGGTCCAGGCCGTGCCGTCCCACCAGCGTTCCAGATGCGGGCCGTGCGGGTCGGGATACCAGCCGGGCGGCGGCGTCATGCTCATCCCGGCACTGTAGAGCCGGATCCCGGCCGTCCGGACACGCCTTTTACAGGGGTGTGACGTACGCTCCCGCGATCCCGCCGTCGACCAGGAAGTCGGTGGCGTTCACGAAGGAGGAGTCGTCGCTGGCGAGGAAGGCCACGGCGGCGGCGATCTCCTCGGCCTCGGCGAACCGGCCCAGCGGGATGTGTACCAGGCGGCGCGCGGCGCGCTCCGGGTCCTTGGCGAACAGCTCCTGGAGGAGCGGGGTGTTGACCGGGCCGGGGCACAGGGCGTTGACCCGGATGCCCTCGCGGGCGAACTGCACGCCCAGCTCACGGGACATGGCGAGGACGCCGCCCTTGGAGGCCGTGTACGAGATCTGGCTGGTGGCGGCGCCCATCCTCGCCACGAAGGACGCCGTGTTGATGATCGAGCCCTTGCCCTGGCGCCGCATGTACGGGATGGCGGCCTTGCAGCAGAGGTAGACCGAGGTGAGGTTGACCTCCTGGACGCGCTTCCAGGCCTCCAGGCCGGTCTCCAGGATGGAGTCGTCGTCGGGCGGGGAGATGCCGGCGTTGTTGAAGGCGATGTCGACGCTGCCGTAGGTGTCCTGGGCCGTCTTGAAGAGGGCCTCGACCTGCTCGGCGTCGGTGACGTCCACCTTCACGAAGATGCCGCCGGTCTCCTCGGCGGCCGCCTTGCCGCGTGCCTCGTCGACGTCGGCGCAGACGACGTGCGCGCCCTCGGACGCGAGACGGCGGGCGGCGGCCAGACCGATGCCGCTGCCGGCTCCGGTGACGACGGCGCTGCGGCCGACCAGCCGGCGGCAGATGCTTTCCTGAGCGGTCACTGTGCGGGGCCCTCCGTGCTGATGAAGACGTTCTTGGTTTCGGTGAAGGCGGCCAGGGCCTCGGGACCGAGCTCGCGGCCGACGCCCGACTGCTTGTAGCCGCCGAAGGGGGTCCAGTAGCGGACGCTGGCGTGGGAGTTGACGGACAGGTTGCCGGCGCGCACGGCCTGGGAGACGCGCAGGGCACGGCCGACGTCCCGGGTCCAGATGGAGCCGGAGAGGCCGTAGGGGGTGTCGTTGGCGAGGCGGATCGCGTCGGCCTCGTCGGTGAAGGGCAGCAGGACGGCGACCGGGCCGAAGATCTCCTCGCAGGCCGCCGCCGAGTCGGGCCGCTCCCCGGTGAGCACGGTCGGCGGGAACCAGAAGCCGGGCCCCTCGGGTGCGCTGCCCCGCAGGGCCGGGGCGTCCTCGGGTACGAAGCCGCGGACGCGGTCCAGCTGCTGCCGGGAGATCAGCGGGCCCATCTGCGTCTTCTCGTCGGCCGGATCGCCCACCACCACGGCGGCCAGCGTCTCGGCGAGCCGCTCGCGGACCTCGTCGTACACCGTCTCCTGGACCAGGATGCGGGTGCGGGCGCAGCAGTCCTGGCCGGAGTTGTCCAGGAAGGAGAAGGGGTCGACGGCGGCCTTCAGGTCGGCGTCGGCGAAGACGATGTTCGGGCTCTTGCCGCCGAGTTCGAGGGTGACCGGCTTGACCTGCTCGGCGCCGAGCGCGGCGACCCGCCGGCCGGTCCTGGTGGAGCCGGTGAAGACGATCTTGGCGACCCCGGGGTGGCGCACCAGCGCGTCGCCGGTGATGGCGCCGTGTCCGGGCAGGACCTGGAAGAGGTGCTCGGGGAGTCCGGCTTCCAGGGCGAGTTCGGCCAGACGCAGCGCGGTGAGCGGGGTGGTCTCGGCGGGCTTGAGGAGGACCGCGTTCCCGGCCGCGAGGGCGGGGGCCGTGCCCCAGGCGGCGATCGGCATGGGGAAGTTCCACGGCGCGATCACGCCGACGACGCCGAGCGGTTCGAGGATCGTGACGTCGAGGCCGCCGGGCACCGGGATCTGCCGGCCGGTGAGCCGCTCCACTCCCCCGGCCGCGTAGTCCAGCAGGTCCCGGACGTTGCCCGCCTCCCAGCGGGCGTTGCCGATGGTGTGGCCGGCCTCCCGGACCTCCAGGCGGGCGAGTTCCTCCAGGTGCTCGTCGACGGTGGCCGCGAAGCGGCGCAGCAGCCGGGCGCGGTCCGCTGGGGGCAGGGCGGCCCAGATCCGCTGTGCCCTGGCGGCGTGGGTGACGGCCGCGTCGACATCGGCCGGACTCGCCCCGGCGACGGCGGCGACGACCTCCTCGGTCGCGGGGTTCAGTACTTCCAGAAGGTGCTCGGAAGACAAGAAGGACCTCACATGCGTTCGAAGGAGCGGCGCAGCTCCCAGTCGGTCACCGCGGCGTCGAAGGCGTCCAGTTCGACGCGCGCCATGTTGCGGTAGTGCGCGACGACCTCGTCGCCGAAGGCGGCCTGGGCGATGGGGCTGTTCTCCCAGAGCTCTGCGGCCTCGCGCAGGGTGGTGGGGACGTGGGCGAAGTCGGCGGCGTAGGCGTTGCCGGGGCAGGGCTCGGGCAGTTCCAGCTTCTGCTCGATGCCGTGCAGTCCGGCCGCGACCAGCCCGGCCACGGCGAGGTAGGGGTTGACGTCCCCGCCGGGCAGCCGGTTCTCGAAGCGCATGGAGCGGCCGTGGCCGACCACGCGCAGCGCGCAGGTGCGGTTGTCATGGCCCCAGGCGACGGCGGTCGGGGCGAAGGAACCGGGCTGGAACCGCTTGTAGGAGTTGATGTTGGGGGCGTAGAGCAGGGAGAAGTCGCGCAGGGCGGCGAGCTGGCCGGCGAGGAAGTGGCGCATCACGTCCGACATGCCGCCTTCGCCGTCCCCCGCCATGGCGTTGTTGCCGTCCGCGTCCGCGAGCGAGAGGTGGATGTGGCAGGAGTTGCCCTCGCGCTCGTTGTACTTGGCCATGAAGGTGATCGACATGCCCTCCTGGGAGGCGATCTCCTTGGCGCCGGTCTTGTAGACGGCGTGCTGGTCGCAGGTGACCAGGGCCTCGTCGTAGCGGAAGGCGATCTCGTGCTGGCCGGGGTTGCACTCGCCCTTGGCGGACTCCACGGTGAGGCCCGCGGCCGCCATCTCGTTGCGGATGCGGCGCAGCAGGGGCTCGATGCGGCCGGTGCCGAGGACCGAGTAGTCGATGTTGTACTGGTTGGCCGGGGTGAGCCCGCGGTAGCCCGCGTCCCAGGCCTGTTCGTAGGTGTCCTTGAAGACGATGAACTCCAGCTCGGTGCCGACCTGGGCGGTGTAGCCGAGTTCGGCGAGGCGCTCCAGCTGGCGGCGCAGGATCTGGCGGGGTGCGGCGACCACGGGCGAGCCGTCGTTCCAGGCGAGGTCGGCGTGGAGCATGGCCGTGCCCTCGTTCCAGGGGACGCGGCGCAGGGTACTCAGGTCCGGGTGCATGGCGAAGTCGCCGTAGCCGCGGTCCCAGGAGGACATCGCGTAGCCGTCGACGGTGTTCATCTCGGTGTCGACGGCGAGCAGGTAGTTGCAGCCCTCGGTGCCGTGCTGGAGGACCTCGTCGAGGAAGAAGCGTGCGGCGAACCGCTTGCCCTGGAGCCGCCCTTGCATGTCGGGGAAGGCCAGGACGACAGTGTCGATCTCACCGCCGGCGACGAGGGCGTGCAGCTCCTCGACGCTCAGCGGGGCTGTGCGGTCTGCCACGGGAAGGCCTCCTAGGCTCCTTGGATCCGCTGCCTGGATCCGCCGGGAGCCATAAGGTATTGCGGAGAACCATTGCTTGGGAAGGGGGTACGGCCACATGTCGGAGGAAGCCGGTGGGGACGACACGCGGGACGGGCTGACGCCGGTGCTGCGGCCGGTGCGCGCGGGCAACGGCTTCGAGGAGGCGCTGGAGCAGATCCTCCAGGTCGTACGGCTGGGCCTGGTGCCGGGGGGCGAGCGGCTGCCGGCCGAGCGGGAGCTGGCGGAGCGGCTGGGGATCAGCCGGGTGACGCTGCGCGAGGTGCTGAAGGTGCTCCAGGACCAGGGGCTGGTGGAGTCGCGGCGGGGCCGGTACGGCGGCACGTTCGTGCTGCCGCGATCCGACGCCGGCGGCGAGGACGAGCTGCGGCGCCGGATCGCCGAGGTCGACATTGAGGACGTGCTGCGGTTCCGGGAGGTGCTGGAGGTCGGGGCGGCGGGGCTGTGCGCGGCGCACGGGCTGGACGACAAGCAGGCGGATCGGCTCCGGGAGGCCCTGGCGCGCACGCACGACGCCCCGCTCGCCGACTACCGCCGGCAGGACACGCTGCTGCACCTCACCCTCGCCGAGCTGTCCGGCTCCCCCACGCTCACCGCCCAGTACGCGGCCGTCCGCGCGACCGTGAACGACCTGCTCGACTGCATCCCGCTGCTGGTGCGCAACCTCGAACACTCGCAGCGGCAGCACACGGCCCTGGTGGAGGCCGTGATCGAGGGCGATGCCGACCAGGCCCGGGAGATCACCCGCGAGCACTGCGCGGGCACGGCGGCGCTGCTGCGCGGCTTCCTCGGCCGCGCCGCGCCGGGTCGCGGCGCGTGAGGATTTACGGGCGATTAACGCACGGGTATTGCCATTCCCCGGTCGGCACCGAAAAGGTGTGGATCCATTCCATTGAGCGGGAGCCCGCTCGACCCCGTGTCCGCCGCCCGTCGGGAGTCCGTCCATGTCCCAGGAATCCACCAGCCCACCCGCCGCCGCGCAGGCGGACGACTATCTGGAACGCAGGGCGCTCCGCCGCGGCAGCGCCGGCTGGGTGCTGCTGACCGGTCTCGGCGTCGCCTACGTCGTCTCCGGTGACTACTCGGGCTGGAACTTCGGCCTGGCCGAGGGCGGCTTCGGCGGCCTGGCGATCGCCATGGTGCTCATGGGCGCGATGTACGCGTGCATGGTCTTCGCCCTCGCCGAGCTGTCCTCGATCCTGCCGACGGCGGGTGGCGGCTACGGCTTCGCCCGTCGGGCGCTCGGCCCGTGGGGCGGCTTCCTGACCGGTACGGCGATCCTCATCGAGTACGTCCTCGCGCCCGCCGCCATCGTCATCTTCATCGGCGACTACGTCGAGTCGCTGGGCCTGTTCGGCCTGGAGTCCGGCTGGCCGATGTACCTGGTCTGCTTCGCTATCTTCCTCGGCATCCACCTCTGGGGTGTGGGCGAGGCCCTGCGCTTCAGCTTCGTCGTCACCGGCATCGCGGTGGCCGCCCTGGTCGTGTTCGCGCTGGCGGCACTGCCCGACTTCTCGTTCGCCTCGCTGGACGACATCCCGGTCGACTCCTCCGCCGCGGGGTCGAGCTCCTGGCTCCCCTTCGGCCTGCTCGGCATCTGGGCGGCGTTCCCGTTCGGCATGTGGTTCTTCCTGGGCGTCGAGGGCGTGCCGCTGGCCGCCGAGGAGACGCGGGACCCGGCCCGTACGCTGCCCAAGGCGATCCGCTGGTCGATGGGCATCCTGGTCGTACTGGCGGTGGTGACCTTCGTCGCGGCGGCCGGGGCACGCGGCTCGGCGTCGATCCAGGAGGCGGGCAACCCCCTCGTCGAGGCGCTCCAGCCGGACGGCAGGGCGACGACCCTGAGCAGGATCGTGAACTACGCGGGCCTGGCCGGCCTGGTGGCGTCGTTCTTCTCCCTGATCTACGCGGGCTCGCGCCAGCTGTTCGCCCTGTCCCGCGCGGGCTACCTGCCCCGCTTCCTGTCCCTCACCAGCCGCCGCAAGGCGCCGTACCTGGGACTGCTGGTCCCCGGCACGATCGGCTTCCTGCTGGCGGCGGTGTCGGGCGACGGCGCCCGGATGCTGAACATCGCGGTCTTCGGCGCGACCATCTCCTACGCGTTGATGTCCCTGTCGCACATCGTGCTGCGCCGCCGGGAGCCGGAGCTGCCGCGGCCGTACCGCACACCGGGCGGGGTGCTGACCTCCTCCGTCGCCCTGGTGCTGGCCTGTGCGGCGCTGGTGGCGACGTTCCTGGTGGACGTGACGGCGGCCTTCATCGCGCTCGCGGTGTACGTCGTGGCCCTCGCGTACTTCGGTCTGTACAGCAGGAAGCGGCTGGTGGCGAAGGCACCGGAGGAGGAGTTCGCGGCACTGGCCGCGGCCGAGGCAGAGTTGACACGGGACTGAGGCATCGAGTGTGAGGGAGTTTCTGTGGCCAGGCCGTTGATCGGGGTCAGCACGTATCTGGAGGCCGGTGCGCGCTGGGGGGTGTGGGAACTGGAGGCCGCGCTGCTGCCGGTCGGCTATCCCCGGCTCGTGCAGCGGGCGGGCGGCCTCGCCGCGATGCTTCCGCCCGACGACCCCGCGTACGCGGCCGCGACCGTGGCCCGGCTGGACGGCCTGGTCATCGCGGGCGGCCCGGACGTGGAGCCCGTACGGTACGGCGCCGAGCCGCATCCCCGCACCGGGCCGCCCGCGCGGGAGCGCGACGCGTGGGAACTGGCCCTGATCGACGCGGCCCTCACGGCGCGCGTCCCGCTGCTCGGCATCTGCCGGGGCATGCAACTGCTGAACGTCGCCCTGGGCGGGACGCTGGTGCAGCACCTCGACGGGCACGCGGAGGTCGTGGGCGTCTTCGGCAACCACGCGGTCAAGCCGGTGCCGGGGAGTCTGTACGCGGCTGTCGTGCCCGAGGAGACATCGGTGCCGGCGTATCACCACCAGGCCGTGGACCGCCTGGGCGAGGGACTCGTCCCGTCGGCCTACGCGGACGACGGCACGGTGGAGGCCCTGGAACTGCCGTCCGGTGCGGGCTGGGTGCTGGGCGTCCAGTGGCATCCGGAGATGGGCGAGGACGTCCGGGTGATGCGGGCGCTGGTGGAGGCGGCGGAGTCCGCCACATCCAGCCCGCCCGGCGATTGAGGACGAGGCCGTTCAGGCCGATGGGGGGCCAGGGGGTGGAGCCCCTTGGCGGGGTCGAAGGGGCGGAGCCCCTGGGGAGGGGACGGGCAGGGGCGGCGGGGGCGAGGAAACTACCCCCGCGTCAGCGACAACAGGTCCCTGGCCGGCCCCGTAGGGCGATGTCCCGTCGGCCACACCGCGCGGAGGTCACGCGCCAGGGCCACCCCCTCCACCGGCACGCGCACCAGGCGGCGCATCGCCAGCTCCTCCCCCACCGCCAGTTCGCTCAGGACCGCCGGCCCCGCCCCGCTCACCGCCGCCGCCTTGACCGCCGTGGTGGACGACAGCTCGATCAGCGGCCTGGCCAGCCCGCCCAGCGCCGCGTCCAGGACCTGGCGGGTGCCGGAGCCCTTCTCGCGGAGGATGAGGGGCGTCGACGCCAGCTCCCCGGCCGCCAGGGGCCGTCGCCGGCGGGCCCAGGGATGCGCGGGGGCCGTGACCACTATCAGGCGGTCGTGGGCGATGACCACCGAGTCCAGCCCCTTCGGGACCGTCAGTCCCTCGACGAACCCCACGTCCGCCTCGTCCGACAGCAGCCGCTCCGCGACCACCGTCGAGTTCCCGGCGAGCAGGGACACCGCCGTGTCGGGCCGCTGGGCGCGCAGCGCGAGCAGCCAGCCCGGCAGCAGGTACTCCGCGATCGTCATGCTCGCCGCGACCCGCAACCGGGAGTCGCGGCGGTCGCGCAGCGCCTGCGCCCCCACGTCGAACGCCTCCGCCGCCTCGACGATGCGCCGCGCCCAGTCCGTCACCAGCGCACCGGCGTCCGTGAGCCGGGACCCGCGCGGTGAGCGGTCGACCAGCGCCACGCCGAGCTGCCGCTCCATCGACCGGATCCGGCTGCTGGCCGCGGGCTGGGTGATGCCGAGTTCCCTCGCCGCCCCGCCGAGGCTGCCGAGCCGCGCCACCGCCAGCAGCAACTCCAGGGCGCCCAGATCCGGCACCCGGTGCGCGAGAGACCCGCCGGTCGGGACCTCACCCTGCTCTTCCGTCCTGCTCATAAACCCAGCTTATGTGGCCATAGAGGCATGCTCCCTGGTGGTGGGGTGCCCACGGCCCGACCGTGGAGTCATGGTCACCGCAGCCCAGCCCGTTCCGTGCGCAGTCTCCGTCCGTCACCTCGGACCCAACTGGTACGCCACCGTCATGGGCACCGCCGTCGTCGCCACCGCCGGGACCGCCCTGTCGCCGCACGCCCCCGGGCTGCGCGGCACGCTGGCCGGTGTCTGGGCCCTCTCCCTGGTCCTGCTCGTCACCCTGCTCGGCGCCCGGGCCGTGCACTGGGCCCACCACCGGGACCAGGCCCGCGCCCACCTCCTCGACCCCGCGACCGCACCCTTCTACGGCTGCCTCGCGATGGCCCTCCTGGCCGTCGGCGGGGGTGCTCTCGGCGTCGGCCGGGACTGGATCGGCGTGCGGGCGGCCGTGGCGCTCGACGCCGTGCTGTTCGGCGCCGGTACGGTTCTCGGACTGGCCGCGGCCGTCGCGGTGCCGTATCTGATGGCCGTAGGCCACCGGGTCGAGCCGGGACAGGCCACGCCCGTCTGGCTGCTGCCCCTGGTCGCGCCCATGGTGTCCGCCGCCGTCGGGCCGCCGCTGGTGCGCCATCTGCCTCCCGGTCAGCCCCGGGAGACGCTGCTCCTCGTCTGTGTCGCGCTGTTCGGGCTCAGCCTGCTCGCGACCCTGGTCATGCTGCCGCTGGTCTTCGGACGGCTGATCACCGGCGGGCCGCTGCCGCTCGCCCTCACCCCGACGCTCTTCCTGGTGCTCGGGCCGCTCGGGCAGTCCACGACCGCGGTCGGCGCGTTCGCGGACGTCGCCCCCGGGGTCCTACCGGCGCCGTACAGCCAGGGCTTCGGTGTCCTCGCCGTGCTCTACGGCGTGCCCGTGATGGGATTCGCGCTGCTGTGGTTCTGCCTCGCCACGGCCCATGTGCTGCGCGCCCGGCGGCACGGGATGCCCTTCTCGATGACCTGGTGGTCGTTCACCTTCCCGGTCGGCACCTGTGTCACGGGCGCCGAGGCACTGGGCCGGCACACGGGGCTCGTGGCCTACGCGGGGCCGGCCGTCGTGCTGTACGCGGTGCTGGTCGCCGCGTGGGGCACCGCCGCGGTGGGCACCGTACGCGGGCTGCTCAGGGGCGAGCTGCTCGCAGGGCCCGGCCCAGGACCCGTGGCGCCTCGGCCAGCGACGGCCCGTACCACGTCAGGTGCCGTCCGCTGACGAGCGCGCAGGGCAGGCCGGGGAAGGCCTCCGGGCCGTCGTCCGCGGTGAAGCGGTAGGGCTCGTCCGGGAGGACCACCAGGTCCGGCGCGGCGGCGCGGAGTTCCTCCAGCGGGATGCGGGGATAGCGGTCGGGGTGCGCCGCGTACACGTGGTCGACCCCCAGGCGGGCCAGGACGTCGCCCGCGAAGGTGTCGCGGCCCAGGACCATCCACGGGCGGCGCCAGACCGGCACGATCGCCGTCGGCCGGGCGGCCGGGCGCGGCAGGGACGACCAGGTCTCCTCCGCCTCGTCCAGCCAGCGCGGGCGGGCCGCCACCCCGCAGGCGTCCAGGACCCGGGCCAGTTCCCGGAAGGCCTGCGGCACGTCGCGGATCTCCGTGACCAGGACCTCGACGCCCGCCGCGCGCAGGGCCGCGAGGTCGGGTTCGCGGTTCTCCTCCTCGTTGGCGATCACCAGGTCGGGAGCGAGGGAGACGATCCGGTCGGCCTTCGGGTTCTTGGTGCCGCCGACGCGTACGACCTCGAGGCCGGGCGGGTGCGTGCACCAGTCGGTGGCGCCGACCAGCACGCCGGGCGCGGACCGGGCCACGGCCTCGGTCAGCGACGGGACCAGCGAGACGACCCTCACCGGCGTGGCCGGTCCCGGACCGCCTCGATGTGTTCGGCCACGGCGACGACGATCACCCGGGTGTCGGACTCCGCCGCCCGCCAGCGGTGCCGCACACCGCCGGTGAGGTACAGCGTGTCGCCGCGGCCCAGACGGTAGGCGCGGCCCTCCGCCTCGATCTCCACCGCGCCGTCGGCGACGTACATCAACTGATCGTTGCGGTACTGGAATTCACGGCCGGCGTCGTGGTCGCCGGTGAACTCGGAGGCGTGCATCTGGTGGTGGCCGCGCACCAGGGACCGGGTCCGGGGCTGGGGCAGCGGTTCGGTGTCGTCGGCCCGGACGACGTCCACGCTGCACGCCGGGTCGGCGGCGGCGAGGAGCTCGACCGCGGTGGTGCGCAGGGCGTCGGCGACCTTCTCCAGGGAACCCGTGCTGGGCCGGGCACGGTCGTTCTCGACCTGGCTGAGGAACGGGACCGACAGGCCGCTGCGCTCGGCCACGACGGCGAGGGTGAGCTCCAGCGCGCGGCGCCGCCGACGCACGGCCGCGCCCACCCGAAGGGGCTGCTCTTTGTGGTCGCCCATCGCTCCGGCTCCCTCCTTCGCCGTCGATCCTGTGCGCCGGTGCCGGCGCACTCCTTCTGTTGGGTTGTCTGCACCCTACGCATGTTCGGCAAACCGGTGCATGCGCCCGTCACATCGACGTCCTACCGGGCGGTGTGCGACCTCACACTTCGCGCCAGTTGATCCGCCGCCCTCGGGGGCGGCGCGTGGATTCCTCCTCAGGGAGGAACAGGGAGAAACAGGAAGGGAGAAGGGGTTCTGGGGGTGGCGTAGCGCTCTGTGGTTGTCCGGATCTGCTCGTGGGTCCGGGCGCCGGTGGGGGTGAGGGTGCGCGTACGGGGCTGGACGCGGCGTGTCGCGTCCAGCCCCGTACCGGGCCTCACTGCGGCGTCATGCGCTCCACCATGTCGGGGTGCTGCTTCAGCCACGCGGCGACGGCCTCTTCCTCATGGCCCTGGCCGCGGTCCTTGATCTCGCTCTCCAGGCTGCCGAGCTCGTCCTCGCTCATCTTGAAGTTCTTGATCCACTTCGTGAGCTGCGGGTACTGCTCGGGGAACTTCTCGTTGGAGATGGTGCGGATCGTGTTGCCCTCGCCGAAGGCCTTCTTGGGGTCCTTCAGCTTGGTCAGCTCGTAGTCGCTGTAGGCCCAGTGCGGCGACCAGAGGGTGACGGCGATCGGCTCCTTCTTGGCGTAGGCGCGCTTGAGCTCCGCCAGCATGGCCGGGGTGGAGCCGTCGACGACCTCGTACTCCTTGTCCAGGCCGTAGCCGGGCAGGACCTTGGTCTTCAGCAGGTTCATCTCGCCGGTGCCGGGCTCGATGCCGATGATCTTCCCGTCGAAGGTTCCGGCCTTGCCCTTGAGGTCCGCCAGGGAATCCACGCCCTTGACGTAGGACGGCACGGCGATCTCCAGGGAGGTCGGCTGGTACCAGGTGCCGAGGTCCTTGAGCCGGTCCTTGTTCGCGTCCCAGTAGTTCTTCTGGGCGTAGGGCAGCCAGGCGTCGAAGTTGAGGTCGAGATCGCCCGAGGCCAGACCCGTGTAGACGGGGCCGACGTCCATCTGCTTCAGGTTCATCCGGTAGCCGCGCCGTTCGAGGACGTTCTTCCACAGGTACGTGACGGCGATGTCCTCGTCCCAGGGGAACCACGCCACGTCCAGCGGTCGCTCGGCCTCGGCGGGTGTGCTGCCGCCGGCGCCCTTCACCGGGGCGAGCTTGTCGACGTAACCGGGGTGCCGCTTCAGCCAGGCGCGGACCGCCTCCTGCTGGTTGCCCTTGCCCGCCTTGTTGATCTCGGCTTCGAGGCTGGTGAGCTCCTTCTCGCTCATCTTGAAGTCCTTCAGCCAGCCGGCGACCGTGGGGTCGTCGTCCGCGAAGCCCTTGCGGGCCAGCGTGTGCACGCCGTCGCCCTCGCCCCAGGCGCCCTTGGGGTCCTTGAGCTTCTTCAGGTCGTAGTCGTTGTACGCCCAGTGCGGCGACCAGAGCGTGACGACGACCGGCTCCTTCTTGGCGTACGCGCGCTTCAGCTCGGCCAGCATCGCGGGCGTGGAGCTGTCGACGACCTTGTACTCCTTGTCCAGGCCGTACTCCTTGAGGACCTTGCTCTTGAGCAGGGCCATCTCGCCGGCGCTGGACTCGATGCCGGTGATCTTGCCGCCGAACTCGGACGCCTTGCCCTTGAGGTCCGCCAGGGAGTCGATGCCCTTCATGTAGGAGGGCACGGAGAGCTCCAGGGACGTCTTGTCGTACCAGGCGCCCAGGTCGTCGAGCTGCTTGCCGTACTTCTTCCAGTACTGGGCGTGGGTCGTGGGCAGCCAGGCGTCCGTCTGGAAGTCGACGTCGCCCTGGGCGAGGGAGGTGTAGAGCGGGCCGGCGTCGAGCTGCTTGGCCTCGACCTGGTAGCCGCGCTGCTCCAGGACCTCCTTCCAGAGGAAGGTGGAGGCGACGCCCTCGTCCCAGGGGATGTAGCCGATGCTGATCTTCTTGCCCTGGCCGACGTCCTTGCTGCCGGCCGCGGCTGAGGAAGTGGTGCCGCCGCTGCCGAAGACCCCCATGCCGCCGGAGATGAGGGCGAGTACGACCACGCCGATGACGGCGACGGCCGGGCGGGGCCGGTACGACCAGATCTTCAGCCCCTGGGCGGCGCGCAGCCGGGCGGCGGCGCGGCGGCCGAGCGGGGAGACCTGGGTGCCCAGCGCGCTGGTCATGCGGTCGAGGTAGATCGCGAGGATCACGATGCCGACACCGGCTTCGGCGCCCAGGCCGACGTTGAGCTGGCCGATGGCCTGGTTGACGTCGCCGCCGAGACCGCCGGTGCCGACCATGCCGGCGATGGCGGCCATGGACAGGCCGAGCATGATGACCTGGTTGACGCCGGCCATGACCGTGGGCAGGGCGAGGGGGAGCTGGACGCGCAGCAGGATGTTGCGGGGTGTGGTGCCGAACGCGTCGGCGGCCTCGACCAGTTCTTTGTCGACCTGGCGGATGCCCAGTTCGGTCATGCGCACGCCCGGGGCGAGCGCGAAGATCAGGGTGGCGACGATACCTGCGGAGGCGCCGGTGCCGAAGAAGAGGATCGCCGGGATGAGGTAGACCATCGCGGGCAGCGTCTGCATGAAGTCCAGGACGGGCCGGACCAGACCGCTCACGCGGTCCGAGCGGGCCGCCCAGATGCCCACCGGTATGGAGATCACCAGCGCGATGACGGTCGCCACGAGGACGAGCGCCAGGGTGATCATCGCGTTCTCCCACAGGTCGAGGGAGTCGATGAACGCGAATCCCGCGAAGGTGAGGACACCGGCGAGGGTGCCGCGCAGCCAGAAGGCGATCACGGCGAAGATGCCCGCGAGGAGCAGCGGCTGCGGGGCCTGGAGGACGGCGTTGATGCCGTCGTAGAGGCCGAGGAAGACGGTCTTGCAGAAGTCGAACAGCCACCCCATGTGGGTGGTGAGCCAGTCGACCGCGTCGTTGACCCAGGTGCCGAGCTGAATCCTAGGCACGGGCGATCACCTTCTCTCCGCCCTTGTCCCGCGGGGAGTCGCAGGGCTCCGGGGTGGTGTCCTGCTCGTCGCCGAGGAAGCCGACCAGGCGCTGCCGGGGGACGACGCCGATCAGCTTGTTGCCCTCGTCCACGACCGAGACGGGGTGGGAGAGCCGGGCGCTGATCGCGCACAGTTCCGTGAACGGGGTGTCGGCGGTGGCCGTCTCGCAGTGGCAGCCGGGGTCGTCGCCGGTGACCGAGGTGTCCATGAGCTCGCCGGCGGTCAGCACACGGGAACGGTCGACGTCCTGGGTGAAGGACGCGACGTAGTCGTTCTCCGGCCGCAGCAGGATGTCCTGCGCGGTGCCGATCTGCACGATGCGGCCGTCGCGCATGACGGCGATGCGGTCGCCGAGGCGCATGGCCTCGTTCAGGTCGTGGGTGATGAAGACGATCGTCTTCTTCAGCTTCTGCTGGAGCTCCAGCAGCTGGTCCTGCATGTCGCGGCGGATCAGCGGGTCCAGCGCGCTGAAGGACTCGTCCATCAGCAGCAGGTCGGCGTCGGTGGCGAGCGCGCGGGCGAGGCCCACGCGCTGCTGCATGCCGCCGGACAGCTCGTCGGGCCAGGACTTCTCCCAGCCGGCCAGGCCGCACAGGGCGAGCGCCTCGTCGGCGCGGCGTACGCGCTCGGCGCGGGGCACGCCCTGCACTTCCAGACCGTAGGCGGCGTTCTCCCGGACGCTGCGGTGCGGGAAGAGCGCGAAGTGCTGGAACACCATGCTGATCTTCCGGGAGCGGACCTCGCGCAGCTCACGGTCGCCGAGCGTGGTCAGGTCCTGGCCGTCGAAGCGCACATGTCCGGCGGTCGGGTCGAGCAGGCCGTTCAGCATGCGCAGCAGGGTGGACTTGCCGGATCCGGACAGGCCCATGACGACGAAGATCTGGCCGGGCTCGACGGTGAAGGACGCGTCGATCACGGCGGCGGTCGCGCCCTCGGCGCGCAGCTCCTCCCGGTCGGCCCCGGCACGGAGCCGCTCGACCGCCTGGTCCGGTCTCCGGCCGAACACCTTGTACAGGCTCTCCGCCTGAAGCCTTGCTGACACGTGCACCTCTTGACTGGACGGCAACAGAAACACAGCGAGGCCGGGGCGCAAAACAGTTGAAATGCGCAACCGACCTCGCTCCGGGGCCGCGCCTCCCCCCGATCCCGGAAAGCAAACCCGGAAGTGGGGCGGTTCACACAGAACGCACACATCGCAACGCGTCGCGCAGCGGCGGGTCGCTGTCGGTGGCGTACGGCATGATGCGTGGCGTGACCGGACGACTGATGCTCCTCGACACCGCCTCCCTGTACTTCCGCGCCTACTTCGGCGTCCCGGACTCGGTGAAGGCACCGGACGGCACGCCGGTGAACGCCGTGCGCGGGCTGCTCGACTTCATCGACCGCCTGGTCCGGGACCACCGGCCGGACCACCTGGTGGCCTGCATGGACGCCGACTGGCGGCCGCACTGGCGGGTGGAGCTGATCCCCTCCTACAAGGCCCACCGCGTCGCCGAGGAACACGCGGCAGGACCGGACGAGGAGGAGGTGCCCGACACGCTGTCGCCGCAGGTGCCGGTCATCGAGGCGGTGCTGGACGCGGTGGGCATCGCGCGCGTGGGCGTCGCCGGCTACGAGGCCGACGACGTGATCGGCACGTTCACCGCGCGGGCCGAGGGCCCGGTCGACATCGTCACGGGCGACCGCGATCTGTACCAGCTGGTGGACGATGCGCGCGGGGTGCGCGTGCTGTACCCGCTGAAGGGCGTGGGCACGTTGCAGCTCACCGATGAGGCCTGGCTGCGTGAAAAGTATGGGGTCGACGGCAGCGGGTACGCGGATCTGGCCCTGCTGCGCGGCGACCCCAGCGACGGCCTGCCGGGGGTGCCGGGCATCGGCGAGAAGACGGCCGCCAAGCTGCTGGCCGAGTTCGGGGACCTGGCCGGGATCCTGGCGGCGGTCGAGGACCGGGGCTCGAAGCTGACGCCGACGCAGCGCAGGCGGCTGGACGAGGCGCGTCCGTATCTCGCGGTGGCGCCGAAGGTGGTCCGGGTCGCGGACGACGTACCACTGCCGGACGTCACGACGGCGGTGCCTCGGACGCCGCGCGACCCTGCTGAGCTGGAGGTACTGGCGGCCCGCTGGGGACTGGGCGGGTCACTGGAGCGCCTGCTGACGACGCTCGCGGCGTGACGGATGTGGCGGCCGGTGCCCTTCCTGAGGCCGGTGCCCCTCATCGACTTCTCATACGGGAGGTGTTGAGTGGGGGCCAGGTGCTAACTTAGGTAAGCCTAACTACACGAATCAGGGAGGCCCTCATGGCAGAGCGACCGGGACGCCAGCCGCGCAAGCCGCACTCCGCTCAGGTCGTCCGCACCGAGCGGCTGACCCCGCACATGCAGCGGGTGGTGCTCGGGGGTGAGGGCCTCGCCGACTTCGCGGCGGGCACGTGCACCGACCACTACGTGAAGCTGCTGTTCCCGCCCGAGGGCGTGACCTATCCGGAACCCTTCGACCTGCAGCGCATCCGCGACGAGCTGCCGCGCGAACAGTGGCCGGTGACCCGGACGTACACGGTGCGCCAGTGGGACGCCGAACACCGCGAGCTGACGCTGGACTTCGTCATCCACGGCGACGAGGGCCTGGCCGGCCCGTGGGCGGCGCGCGTCCAGCCGGGCGAGACCGTGCGGTTCATGGGCCCCGGCGGGGCGTACGCGCCCGACCCTGCCGCCGACTGGCATCTGCTCGTCGGCGACGAGAGCGCGCTGCCCGCGATCGCCCGCTCCCTGGAGTCACTGCCGCACGGGGCCAGGGCGTACGCCTTCATCGAGGTCTCCGGCCCCGAGGAGGAGCAGAAGATCGACTCGGACGTGGACGTCGTCTGGCTGCACCGCGGTGACCGGCCGCTCGGTGAGGCGCTCGTCGATGCCGTGCGGGGTCTGGCGTTCCCCGAAGGCCGCGTGCACGCCTTCGTCCACGGGGAGGCGCACTTCGTGAAGGAGCTGCGCCGGCTGCTCCGCGTCGAGCGCGGCATCGCGCGCGAGGACCTGTCGATCTCCGGCTACTGGCGCCGCGGCCACAACGAGGACGGCTGGCAGGCCTCGAAGCGGGAGTGGAACGCGCGCATCGAGGCGGAGCAGGAGAGCACCCCCGCCGCCTGACCGGCGCGAGCACGTCACTGCGCCCCCGAGCGTGCGCGGCCTGCCGGTATGCCCGGTCAGTCGCCCCGCACGCGCGCGTGCAGATGCATGTCGTGCCAGCCGTCCGGGTGCAGGACGGCGCTGCGCTTGGTGCCTTCGAGGGCGAACCCGGTCCGCGAGGCGACCCGGCAGGAGGCCTCGTTGCGCACGGCGTGCAGCAGTTCGAGACGGTGGAATCCGATCTCGTCGAGCGCCCAGCGGGCGAGTGCGGTCGTGGCCCGGACGGCGATGCCCCGGCCGCGTGCCGCCGGGACGGTCCAGTACGCGACCTCCGCCGTGCCGTCGTCGAGCCGTATCCCGCGCAGCGCCACTCGCCCCAGCAGCCGGTCGGAGTCCGCGTCGACGACGGCCCACTGCGCCTCCCGCTCCTCCTCCCAGGCCTGATGCCAGTCGCGGATCCAGCCGGCGACCTCCCCCTCGGAGCCGGCGGTCCGGGCGTGCCACTGGTGCATCACCGGGTCCTGGAACACCTCGTACACCGCGGGCGCGTCCCCGGCCCGCCAGGGGCGCAGGAGGAGTCCGTCGCCGGTGGCGAGGGTGGGCTGCGGCCGGCCGGTGAAGGCCTCGGGGGTCAGAACCGGGCTGATGAGAAAGGGCATGCCCACATCCTGGCAAGGGGGCGGTGGGCGGCCCCAGTGGTTTTCCGCCGCTGCCCGCCCGCCTCGTACGCTGGGCCGCGATGAGACGGAAGACGCGCATCCCGCCCGCTCCCCTGCCGCAGCGCCACGGGGTGGACCCGGTGCGGGTACGACTGCCCGCCGCGGGGCCGTGGACCACGGTGCGTGAGCATCTGGTGGAGCGGCTCTCCGGTGCCGGTGACGGGGTCGTCGACGGGATGTTCGACGCGGGGCTCGTCGTCGGGGCGGACGGGCGGGCCGTGCCGGCGGACGCTGCGTATGTGCCCGGGACGTTCGTGTGGTTCCACCGGGAGCTGCCCCACGAGGTGCCGGTGCCGTTCCCGCTGGAGGTCGTGTACCGGGACGAGCACATCGTCGTCGTCGACAAACCCCACTTCCTCGCCACCACCCCGCGCGGCAGCCATGTCGCCGAGACCGCGCTGGCCCGGCTGCGCCGCGAGCTGGACATCCCCACCCTCGCCGCCGCGCACCGCCTGGACCGGCTCACCGCCGGACTCGTGCTGTTCACCGTGCGGCCCGAGGAGCGCGGCGCGTACCAGACGCTGTTCCGCGACCGGCTCGTGCGCAAGGAGTACGAGGCCGTCGCGCCGTACGATCCCGGCCTCGTACTCCCCCGGACCGTCCGCAGCCGGATCGTGAAGGAGCGCGGCGAGCTCACCGCCCGGGAGGTGGCGGGCGAGCCCAACGCCGTCAGCCGCGTCGAACTCGTCGACCACCGCCCGGACGGGTCCGGCGGACTCGCCCGCTACCGGCTCGTGCCCGGCACCGGGCAGACCCACCAGCTGCGCGTGCACCTGGCCGCGCTGGGCGTGCCGATCCTCGGCGACCCGCTCTACCCCGAGGTCACCGCGCCCGTGCCGGCCGGTGACTTCCGGCGCCCGCTCCAACTGCTCGCCCGCGCCCTGGAGTTCACCGACCCGGTCACGGGCGAGGAGCACCGGTTCCGCAGCAGCCGGGTGCTCGCGGCCTGGGCTTCGTACGACCGGTGGGCCGCCGGGACGTACGACGGCCCGTCGGACGGTCAGTAACCGCGCCACCAGCTCAGGAAGCGCTGCCAGACGCCCTTGCGGCGGGCCGGTTCCTCCGCCACCGGCCGCGCCTGCGGCGGTACGGGGTCCGGCTGGGGTTGCGCCGGGGCGGGCTGCGGCTGTGCGGCGGCCGGTACCGGCTGAGGCTGCGGCTGCGGCTGCGGCTGCGTGATGCCGATCTGCCAGTCGGAGCGCTGGGTGGGGACGTGGTTGTGGTTCGGCGTCTCCGTCACGTCCTGCGGCGGCTTGGGCGCGAACGCCACCGGCAGTGCCACGAGGTGCCGGGAGGCGATGGACGCCGTCCAGCGCAACTCGTCCTCGTCGCAGTCGAGTTCGACGTCCGGCAACCGCATCAGCAGCGCGTCGACGCCGACGTCCGCGATGGAGCGGCCGATGTCCTGACCGGGACACTCGTGCGGGCCGCCGCCGAACGCGAGGTGCGACCGGTTGCCCTGCATGCTGGCCTTCAGGTCGGGCCGCACCCGCGGGTCGACGTTGGCCGGCAGCGGGGCGAAGAGCAGCCCGTCACCCCGGCGGATGCGCTGCCCGCCCAGTTCGGTCTCCTGCTTGGCGAAGTAGGCGAAGACCGTGCTGAACGGCGGCTCGTTCCACAGCGACTGCTCCACCGCCTCCGGCACCGTCATCTGGCCGCCGTTGAGCTGGGCGCGGAAGCGCGGGTCGATCAGCACCGTGAGCAGCACGTTGGACAGCAGGTTGGTGGTGGCCTCGTAGGCGGCGAAGAGCACCAGGCGCAGGTGCTCCCTGACCTCGTCGTCGGTCAGCCGGGCCGGGTGGGTGATAAGGAAGCTGGCCAGGTCCTCCTCCGGCTGGGCGCGGCGCCTGACGGTGAGCCGGCTCAGGACGTCCATGACGTAGGAGTGGCTGGCGATCGCCGTCTTGGTGCCCTTGAGCGCGTCGCGGGCGGACTCGACGAGACGGTCGTTGTACTCGTCGGGCATGCCGAGGATCTCGCACATCACCGCCATCGGCAGGTGCTCGGCGAACTGGCCGACGAGGTCGGCCTCGCCCTGCTCGCAGAAACGGTTGACGATGGCCTGCGTGCTGCGGTTGATGTAGCGGCGCAGGCTGCGGAAGTCGATGGTCGAGATAGCGCCCTGGACCGCGCCGCGCAGCCGCTTGTGCTCGTCGCCCTCGGCGTGCGAGGCGATGGGCTGCCAGGCGATGTGCGGCATCAGCGGGTGATCGGGCTTGACCAGGCCGTCCCTGAGCGGGGTCCAGATACGGCTGTCCCGGCAGAACTGGGTGGGCGAGCGCACCATGTGCAGGTTCTCGGCGTGGCCGAGCACGATCCAGATCGGTACGTCGTCGTGGAGCAGCACGGGCGCCACGGGGCCGTGCTCCTTCCGCAGCTGCTCGTACAGCCCTGCCAGGTCCTCCGACTCGTGCAGCCGGTGCAGCCCTCCGGGCCCGAGGCCGTGCGCGGGGCAGCCGGGGGGCGGGCCGGGCAGGGAGGTGTCCGTACCCGTCGAGGCGTGGGATTCAGGCGTCACAGTGGTCGCTCCGAAACTTTCCAGGTGTCTGAGGGGGGAGATGTGGGGTGGGACGGACCCGGATCAGGTGAGTGAGCCCGTCATGGCGAGCGAGTGCAGGAAGCGCATGAGGGTCATCAGGACGTCGCGGCTGGAAGCCCGCCGCCGCGCGTCGCACTCCATGATCGGGATGTCCGGGGAGAGGTCGAGCGCCGTGCGCAGCTCCTCGATGGGGTAACGGGGAGCGTCCGGGAAGGAGTTGATGGCGACCACGAACGGCACGCCGCGTTCCTCCAGACGCCCCATGACGTCGAAGCTGACCTCCAGGCGGCGGGTGTCGACCAGGACCACCGCGCCGAGCGCGCCCTCGAACAGGCCGTTCCACAGGAACCAGAAGCGCTGCTGGCCGGGTGTGCCGAAGAGGTACAGCACGAGCTGGTCGGTGATGCTGATCCGGCCGAAGTCCATCGCCACGGTGGTGGCCGTCTTGGACGCGGAACCGAAGTTGTCGTCGACACCGATGCCGGCCTGCGTCATGGTCTCCTCGGTGGTCAGCGGTTTGATCTCGCTGACCGAGCCGACCATGGTCGTCTTTCCGACACCGAAGCCCCCCACGATCACGATCTTGGCCGCGGCCTGTGCCGTGTGCGGCAACTGGTCCTCGGCCCGGGGGCCCGGGATGGTGTCAGAGCCTTTGAAGTCCATTCATCACCGCTTCGAGGAGGGAACGGTCGGGGAGCGCCTGGCGGACGATCGGGGAGCGCGCCGTCACCAGATCCGCCGTCAGCAGCTCGGTGAGCAGCACGCCCATCGCGCTGAACGGCAGGCTGAGGTAGGCCGACAGCTCGGCCACGGACAGGGGGGCGGCGCAGAGCCGGAGCAGCGCCGCCTGCTCGGGCGAGGCGGAGGGCGGCGGGTCCGTGGCACGCGCCACGATTAACGTCACCAGGTCGAGCTCGGCCCGTTCACCGTCCGGGCCGGCGACCACGTACATGCGCTCCGGGTTGCGGACCTTGCCCTCGCCCTCCTCGGGCTTGGGCGGTTCCGGGGCGGGTTCGCGCCTCTGGCGTCGGGGAGGCGTCATACGATCTGCCCGTTCCGCCGGGGCGGACTGGTCAGATGGCCGCCGATGCGCACGACGAGGTCGCGCATCATGGCGCTCATCCGGCCGGGCTCGCAGCGCACGTCGGAGAGCACCGCGAGGAAGGCGTTGGCTCCGGCGTTCATCAGGTAGAAGTAGCCCCGGTCGATCTCGATCATGACGAGCTTCATCTCGCCGTCGCCCACGGTGAGTTCCTGGCAGACGCTGCTCGCGAGGGACTGCAGCCCGGCGCAGGCCGCGGCCACCCGGTCGGCCGCGTCGGGCTCGCCGCCGTAGCGGGCGATGCGCAGGCCGTCGGCCGAGAGCACGACGATCATCTCGATGCCCGGCACGCCGTCGGCGAGCTGCTTGAGCATCCAGTCGAAATTGCCTCGCTGCTGGATCACTTGAGGTCCCCCTCGTCATCGGCCTCGGCGGGGGCCGGGTCGTTGAGCAGGTGCAGGTACTTGGTCGGGTTCCGGATGAAGTCGGTCGGGTGGGTGCCGGGTTCGATGCCCTGCTTGAGTCCCTCCCAGAAGGCCTCGAGGCCCTTGCCGGGGGCGTCGGGGGCATTCATGTCGCGCAGGGGAGGCACCTCGGGCTCGGGTGTCGCCCAGGGGTTCGCCTCGCCCCGGGCGGCGGCCTCCCGGTCTTCCCGGTCGTAGGCGGCCTGCTGGGCGATCCGCTCGGTGAGGGACGTCTTCACCCGGCTGCGGCGCTGCGGCAGGCCGTTCGGCGTCCACTCGGTGACCTCGGGGACGTCGTCGTCCTCCAGGGAGACCGTTTCGGGGATGCGCGGGTTGGTGGGGCGGCGCTTCTTGGGCGTGCGCTTCGGCCCCTCGGGGATGCCGACCGGCATGGGGATGCCGGTGGCGCCGATGCCGTGGGCGAGTCCGACGCCGGGCTCGTGGGTGATCATCTCGCTCGGCACGATGAGGATGGCCCGGACACCGCCGTACGCGGAGGCGCGCAGCGAGACCTGCATGTTGTACGCCGAGCAGAGGCGACCGACGACGGCGAGGCCGAGGCGCGGGTGCTCGCCGATGTCCTGGAGGTCGACGCCCGCCTTGGCGGCCTCCAGCATGCCCTCGATCCGGGCGCGCGCCTCCTCGTTGAGGTTGACACCGCCGTCCTCGATCTCGATGCAGACGCCGGTCTGCACCTCGGTGGCGGTGACGTGCACCTTGGTCTGCGGCGGCGAGTAGCGCGTGGCGTTGTCGAGGAGTTCGGCGGCGGCGTGGATGACCGGCTCGACGTAGATGCCCTTGACGCTGATCTTGGCGATGGAGGACAGCTGGATGCGCCGGTACTCCAGGATGCGGGACATGGCGCCGCGCAGGGTGCTGTAGAGGGACACCGGTTCGGGCCACTGCCGTCCGGGGCGGCCGCCGCCGAGGACGGAGACGGAGTCGGCGAGGCGGCCGATCAGGGCGTTGCCGTGGTCGATGCGCAGCAGGTCGTCGAAGACCTCGGGGTTGCGGCCGTGGTCCTCCTCCATCTCCCGGAGTTCCTCGGCCTGCTGGTGGATGATCGCCTGCACGCGGCGGGCGACACTGACGAAGGAACGCGCGGCGGCGTCACGCATGGTCACTTCGCGGTCGACGATCTTGAGCACCGTCAGCAGCGTCTCGGCCTGCGGGGCCGGGAGGTCGCGGAACGCGGGGTTGGCGAGACCGAGCTTGCGAATCACCTCCCTGGGGGATTCTCCGGTGCTCAGCAGACGGAGCGCCGCGGGGATGATCTCCCGCGAGAAACGGACCAACTCGTTCTCGTGGGCCGCGATCCGCTGTTCCAGATGCGCGGTGTGACGGGCGTGCTCGCCCCGCTGCTTGCGCAGGGCACGGCCGCGGCGCACCGCCTCGACCGCCGTCGCGATCACCAGCACGGTGGCGATACCACCGCACCAGCCGACGGCGAGCCGGGCCGGCGCCGTCACCAGGGCGACAGCTGCCCCGGTCGCCGCGGCCATCACTATGGCCGGCAGCAGCAGCACGCGCGCGTAGGGAAGTTCACCGCGACCGGGAGGGGATTGAACACTCACCATGTAGGCCTTCTGAAAGGAGTCGGCTGGGGTTCGGGAGGGCTTGCAGGGGGGTATGTCATGAAGCAGTAGGACTCTTCCGCACATTGGGGAACAAGCGCACGAATTCATCTCAAGCCGGTGCGCTGCGGGCGAGCTTAGTCCGACCGGATCATCGCCGTGTCATATTCAGCAACTGCCGGAAACCGGTCGCGAAGGGATAGTACGCTCAGTCGTTTACACGCTGCGACACCGTTCGAATACGACGCGTAACGACGAACGGGCATGCGAAAGCCCCTCACCTCAACAGGTGAGGGGCTTCGGCATCAACGCCCTTCTAAGGGGCGCGGGGAACTGCGCGAGCAACCACAACGAACCGGCACCCGCGCAACAAGCTCAGCCCACCGACGAGTAGGCGACCACACCCCGCAGCAGCAGATCGACGGCCTTACGGGCGTTCTTCACCACGGAAGACCCTTGCGGCGCAGCCGCCGCGATCTGCCCCAGCACATCGATGACCTGCTTGCACCACCGCACGAAGTCCCCCGCCGGCATCTCCGCCTCGCGCAGCACCTCGTCGAGCCCCTTCCCCGAGGCCCACATGTACGCGGCCCACGCGAACCCGAGGTCCGGCTCACGCTGCCCGACCCCTTCGGTCTGGCTGATCCGGAACTCCTCCTCCAGCGCGTCCAGCCGCCCCCAGATCCGCACCATCTCGCCCAGCGCGGCCTTGGCCCTGCCCGACGGCAGCTTCGGCGCCAGCGCGTCGTCCCCGACGCGCGCCTCGTACACCAACGCCGAGACACATCCGGCCAGTTCGGCCGGGCCGAGCCCCTCCCAGACACCCTCGCGCAGGCACTCGCTGGCGAGCAGGTCCAGCTCGCCGTACAGCCGCGCGAGCCGCTTGCCGTGCTCGGTGACCTCGTCGCCGCGCAGGTAGTCCATCTCGGTCAGCAGCGCCACGATCCGGTCGAACGTCCGCGCGATGGTGTTCGTTCGGCCCTCGATGCGCCGCTCCAGCTGCGAGGTGTCCCGCAGCAGCCGGTGGTAGCGCTCGGCCCAACGGGCGTGGTCCTCACGGTCGCTGCACCCGTGGCAGGGGTGCGCCCGCAGCGCGGTCCGCAGCCGGGCGATCTCCCGGTCGTCGGCCGCCTGGGAGCGCCGCTTGCGGTGCCGGTCGGCCGGGATGTGCCCGGCCTTGGTGCGCAGCGCGGACGCGAGGTCCCGACGGGACTGCGGGGAACGGGGGTTGAAGGACTTCGGGATCCGCATCCGCTCCAGCGGCTCGACCGGCACCGGGAAGTCGATGGCCGCCAGCCGCTTCACCTGCCGCTCGGCGGTCAGCACCAGCGGGCGCGGCCCGTCGTGGTGCTCGAATCCGCGGTGGCCGTTCGAACGGCCCGCGGGCAGGCCCGGGTCCAGCACCAACGCCAGGCCCGCGTACTTGCCGGTGGGCACGTGGATGACGTCACCGGGCTTCAGCTTCTCCAGCGCCACGGCGGCCTCGGCCCGCCGCTGCGCCGCGCCCTGCCGGGCCAGCTCGTTCTCCCGGTCCTTCAGTTCGCGGCGCAGCCGCGCGTACTCCTCGAAGTCACCGAGGTGGCAGGTCATGGAGGCCTTGTAACCCTCCAGGCCCTCCTCGTTGCGCTGCACCTGCCGGGAGATCCCGACCACCGACTTGTCCGCCTGGAACTGCGCGAAGGACGTCTCCAGCAGCTCCCGCGAGCGGTGCCGGCCGAACTGCTCGACCAGGTTGACCGCCATGTTGTACGACGGCTTGAAGCTGGAGCGCAGCGGATACGTGCGCGTGCCGGCCAGACCCGCCAGGTGCTCGGGGTTCATCCCGCGCTGCCACAGCACCACGGCGTGGCCCTCGACGTCGATGCCGCGCCGCCCGGCCCGCCCCGTCAGCTGTGTGAACTCGCCCGGGGTGATGTCCGCGTGCTGCTCGCCGTTCCACTTGACGAGCTTCTCCAGCACCACCGAACGGGCGGGCATGTTGATGCCGAGGGCGAGGGTCTCGGTCGCGAACACGGCCTTGACCAGGCCGCGTACGAACAGCTCCTCGACGACCTCCTTGAAGGTCGGCAGCATGCCCGCGTGGTGGGCGGCTATGCCGCGCTCCAGGCCTTCCAGCCACTCGTAGTAGCCGAGGACGTGCAGGTCCTCGGCCGGGATGGACGCCGTGCGCTCCTCGACGAGCGCGCGCACCTGCTCGCGCGCCTCCTCGTCGTTCAGCCGGAGGCCCGCGTACAGGCACTGCTGGACGGCGGCCTCGCAGGCGGCGCGGCTGAAGATGAAGGTGATGGCGGGCAACAGCCCCTCGGCGTCGAGCCGTTCGATGACCTCGGGCCGGCTCGGCGTCCACACCCGGGACCGCTGTCTGCGCTCACGCTCGCGGTCGGCCTCGCGCAGCCGGCCGCGCCGGCGGTCCTGGTACGACGGCCGGGTCGCCTCCATGCGTGCCATGCGCGTGAGGTCGGGGTTGACGGCCTTCTTGTGGCCCTCCCCCTCCTCGAACAGGTCGTACATCCGCCGCCCGGCCAGCACGTGCTGGAACAGCGGGACGGGCCGGTGCTCGGAGACGATCACCTCGGTGTCGCCGCGGACCGTGTCGAGCCAGTCGCCGAACTCCTCGGCGTTCGACACGGTCGCCGAGAGGGAGACGAGCGTGACCGACTCGGGGAGGTGGATGATCACCTCTTCCCAGACGGCGCCGCGGAACCGGTCGGAGAGGTAGTGCACCTCGTCCATGACCACGTGGCCGAGGCCCAGGAGCGTCTGCGAACCGGCGTACAGCATGTTCCGCAGCACCTCGGTGGTCATCACGACCACCGAGGCCTCGGAGTTGACGCTGTTGTCGCCGGTGAGCAGGCCCACCTTGTCCGTGCCGTAGCGGCGGCACAGGTCGGCGTACTTCTGGTTCGACAGCGCCTTGATGGGTGTCGTGTAGAAGCACTTCTTGCCCTGCTGGAGAGCGAGGTGGACGGCGAACTCGCCGACGATCGTCTTGCCGGATCCGGTGGGCGCGGCGACCAGGACGCCCTTCCCCGCCTCGAGTGCCTGGCAGGCCTCGATCTGGAAGGGGTCGAGGCCGAAGTCGTACATCTCGCGGAAGGAGGCGAGCGCGGTGGCCTGCTCGGCAGCACGCTTGCGGGCTGCCGCGTACCGCTCGGCCGGTGAGAGATCCTCTGTCATCGTGCTTTCGAGCGTACCGGGCCGCACTGACAACAGGACGATCATTATCCGGATCCGTTCCTGTGAAACCGGGGATCGGCGCAGCTCAGGGGCAGCGGGCCTCAGGGGCCGACGACCCGCACGCCCCCGCGCACGCAGCGCGCGCTCAGCGGCAGCGGGCCCAGCGGTTCCCCGTCCGCGTAACCGGTGATGCCCGCGGCGGCGATCTCGACCCGCGCCGCCCGCACCACGGTCACCTGCGGATGCTCGACGTGCGTCCCCCGGTACACCCGCGGAAACACCCGCAGCAGCGTCGTACGGTCGCAGTCCCCGACCACGGTGATGTCGAACAGTCCGTCGGTCAGGTCGGCGCCGGGGCAGATCCGCATGCCGCCGCCGTACGACGAGCCGTTGCCGACGGCGATGAGGGTCGCCTCGACCTCGCGGATCTCGCCGTCGTCGAGCCGGATCCGGTACGGGACGGGCCGGAACGCCGCGAGTTCGGCGATCATCGCGAGGTCGTACTTGAAGCGGCCGGACGGCCACCTCATGCGGTTGCCCCGGTCGTTGACCCGGGAGTCGAAGCCGGAGGCGAGGACCGTGCCGAACCAGCGGTCCCCCACCTGACCGAGGTCGATGTCGCGGAGCCGGCCGCACTTGAGGGCGTCGGCGATCATGCGCCCCGCGGCGGCCGGCTCGCGCACGGGCAGGCCGAGGGCGCGGGCGAAGTCGTTGCCGGTGCCGACGGCGACCAGGCCGAGCGGGGTGCCCGTGCCGGCGACCGCCCGCAGCGCGAGGTTGGCCATGCCGTCGCCGCCGACGGCTATCAGCGCCCCGGTGCCGCCCTCGACGGCGGCACGCGCGCGTGCGAGCGCGTCCTCGGCGTCCTCGCCGAGCACCGTACGGACCGAGAAACCGGCCGCCCGCAAAGCGGAAGCGGCCGGCTGCGCCGCGCGGGCGCCCCGGCCGCGACCCGCGGTGGGATTGACGAAGAGGGTGATCTCGCTGGTCACGCGACCGACCCTATGAGCTGCCTGCCGATCTTCAGGTCACGTCGTCATAACCGTTGACCCGGTCCGTGCGGTCTCCGCTCGCCTGCTCGGGCAGGGCGGCGCGGCTGGTGGTCACGGGCTCGATCTCGCCGATGTCCTCGGGCGTGAGGTCCAGCTCGGAGGCCTCGTCGTCGGCGGGGCCCAGGGCCTCGCGACGGCTGCGCCGGCGGTCGTTGATCAGGGAGAAGGCGACGGCGGCGAAGTACAGGATCCAGATCGGCGCCGCGAGGGCCAGCATGGTCAGGGGGTCGGTGCTGGGTGTGGCGACGGCCGCGAACACCGTGATGGCCATGATCATGCCGCGCCACCAGCCGAGCATGCGCTTACCGGTGAGCACCCCGGTGAGGTTGAGCATGACCAGCAGCAGGGGCAGCTCGAACGAGAGGCCGAAGACGAGCACCATCCGCATGACCAGGTCGAGCAGGTCGTCCAGCGGAAGGAGGTTGGACGTGCCGCCCGGGGTGAACTCGAGCAGCACCTTCGCCGTGGTGGGAAGGACCGTGTACGCGAAGTAGGCGCCGACGACGAACAGCGGGGCGCCCGTGCCGACGAAGGCGTAGGCGTACTTCTTCTCGTGCCGGTGCAGACCGGGCGCGACGAAGGCCCACAGCTGGTAGAGCCAGATCGGCGAGGCCAGCACGACACCGGCCATCAGGGACACCTTCAGCGCCAGCGTGAAGGGGGTGAGCAGGCCGTTGATGGTGATCTGCGCACACGGCTTCGAGCCGGGCTGCGACTTGGCCAGTTCCGCGAAGGTCTTGTCACAGCCGACCGAGTCGAGGATCGGCTTGGTGATCAAGTTGATGATGTCGTTGTAGAAGAAGGCGGCGAAGACCGTGACGACGACGATCGCCAGCATCGCCTTGGCGAGCCGGTTGCGGAGCTCGCGAAGGTGCTCCGCGAGGGGCATGCGCCCCTCGGGATCCCTCTCCTGCTTGCGGGCAGACTTCAGCAACCCACGTTCCCATCTCGTGCGGCGGGCCGGAGGTCACCGGCCCTGCGTCAGCGCTTGGTCGTGTCCGTCGGCTCGTTGACCGGGCGCGAGCTGGTCACGTCGCCGGGGGCGGCCTGGATGGTGCGCTGCGAGGGCTCGTCGTTGTTGGGCGGGCCGGCCGGGGTCGTGGACGACTTGCCTTCGTCCTTCATGGCCTTGGCCTCGCTCTTGAGGATGCGGGCCGACTTGCCGAGCGACCGAGCCATGTCCGGAAGCTTCTTCGCGCCGAACAGCAGGATGATGACGACGAGGATGAGAATGATCTCGGGGGCTCCGAGCCTTCCGAACATAAGTCTTTACCTTCTCACCGAGGCGGCTGTGGTGGGGTGCTGTCCGACCGGTCGGACATGTGTCCGAACGATCGTGTTGACAGCGATCGTAACGCTCAGGGGTAAACGTGGGGCAATCCCTCTGCATCCCCTGTGCGTACTCCCGTCCGCGGCCAGTGCCTCGTTAACCGGGCCGCGACCAGCAGAGTACCTGTCCGAACCACCGAGGTGACAGGGCGAAGTGTCCCGAAGCCGGACTCACAGCCGCCTGCCGGACAGCTCACAGGGCGTCCACGGACCGGGCCGTGCTCTCCGCCGCCCGTTCGAGGTCCTCCGCGGCCCGGTTGATCCGGCGCGCCGAGTCCGTGACCTGGCTGCCCAGGCGCTGTGCCTCGACGAAGACCCGCACGGCGAGCACCCCGAGCACGGCGAGACCCACGAATCCCATGGCAATCGCGAACATCGGCCAGAACATGACGCCGAGCCTAGACCCTCCTGACGGTCCGGATGCCCCGGCCCACTAGACGGTGGAGTGCAGCCGCAGGGTGCGCACGCCGCCGCCGGTGAGCAGTTCCACGATCCGCTCCCCCGCGGGCTTGCGGACGGAGGCGCCGCACTCCGGGCAGGTGAAGGAGTAGAAAGTCGTACGGCTCGTGGCGCCGATGGCGAGGCGCAGGGCGCCCGCGGTGAGCTCGAAGCGCTCCCGGCAGTCCGGGCAGCCCGCCCGGAACACCACCGGGGTCACGCTTCTCATCCCGGCGAACGCGGACTCCACCGTCATGCCCATCGCACCGGACGTCACCGACTCGCTCACAGCCCTGGCTCCTCTTTCTCGGGTCGTTCGCCTCCGGGGCGCCACGGCCGGTGTCGCGGGACGGCCGGGTCCGGCCGTCGACGCCGGTGGCACCCGCGGCTCACTCGCGTCTGCCGTCCGGCCCGTCCGCGACGGCGTGCACCGCACGCGGCCCATCCGCGTCGGCGGCCTCCGCCCCGCCGACCGCCGCCACGGCCTCGATCCCGTCGTACGCCGCCAGCGCCTCGCGGGCCGCCTGCCGGGCGCTGTCCGCCAGCTCGGGCGGCGACACGATGCGGCCGTCCCGCCCGAGCCGCAGCGCCAGGCGGCGCAGCGACGCCGGGTCGGGGGTCCGCAGAGTGATGCGCAGCCCGCCGTCGGCGAGCTCCTCCGCGCTGTCGTGCGGGTAGTACTCGGCGACCCAGCGACCGCCGGGCCCGACCTCGACCACGACCTCCGGGTCCTCGGCCGCGGGCTGCACCAGCGCCTCGGACAGGTCCCGCAGCTCGATCTCCGGTGGCGCCGACGGCTCGTCCAGGATCTTGATCTCGGCGACCCGGTCGAGCCGGAAGGTGCGGCGCGCCTCCGAGCGGCGGCACCAGGCCTCGACGTAGGTGTGCCCGACGCTGACCAGGCGGATCGGGTCGATCTCCCGCTCGGTGACCTCGTCGCGCGCGGGCGAGTAGTAGCGGATCCACAGCCGGCGGCGCTCGGCGATCGCCCGGTCGACGTCCGCGAAGACCCCGCCCTCGGACTCGAAGGTCACCGACAGCCGCGAGCTGGCGCCCGCCGCCTCGCCGGCCGCGGTCTCCACCTTGGCCGTCGCCCGCAGCAGCGCCTGCCGGTCGCTCTCGCGCAGCCCGGGCAGGGTGGCGACGGCCCGGGCCGCGACGAGCAGGGCGGTGGCCTCGTCGGCGGCGAGCCTGAGCGGCTCGGCCGCCTCCGCCGCGAGGGCGGCCGGGTTGTGCCACCAGATCCGCTCGCCGTCGGTGTCGATGTCGAGCAGGTCGCCGCCGCGGAAGCTGGTGCCGCACATGGGCAGCACGTCGAGGTCGGAGACCAGCTCGTCCTCGGTGATGCCGAAGGCGCGCGCGACGTCCTCGACCCGGGCCCCGGGGCGCTCCCTCAGATACGTCACCAGGGAGAGCATCCGTCTGGTCTGGTCGATGGCGTTCACGGGCCTGACCGGTTTGCCTGCCACTGTCTCGTCCGCTCCCCCTCAGCCCTTGGCCACGGCCCGCAGCCGGTCCACCACGTCGGCCCGCAGCTCCGCGGGCTCCAGGACGACCACGTCCGGCCCGAACTCCACCAGCCAGGCGTCCAGCCCGTGGCCGTACGGAATCTCCAACTCGTCCCAGCCGCCACCGAGTTCCCGAACCGAGGTGGCCTTCGCCCGAAGGGGGTAGCCCGCGGCCGAGCGCAGCCGGATCCGCGCCGAGCGGTCGGTGATCTCCCCCGCCCAGCTCGCGACGGTCTCACGGACGGTGACGACGTCCGGCACCGGAGCGGTGTACCGGCCGCCGCGCGAACGGACCTTGCCGGTGATCCGGGAGAGCCGGAAGACCCGCTCGGCGCCCCGGTCGCGGTCCCAGCCCGCCAGGTACCAGTGGCCCCGCCAGCACTCCAGAGCCCACGGCTCGACATGTCGCTGCTCGGGGTGGGCGGCAGTGGCCTTGCGGTAGTCGAACACGACGGGCCGGCGGTCCCGGCAGGCGAGCATCAGCGGCTCGAACGCCGCCTCGTGCACGGGGATGCGCGGCTCCAGCGCGCCGTGCGCCCCGTACGGGTCGACGTCCTCGGGGAGTCCCGCCGCGCGTAGCTTCTGGAGGGCGCCACTGGCGGCACCGGCGAGCCGGGCCTGCTGCCACACCTTGGCGGCGAGGCCGAGCGCGGCGGCCTCCTCGGCGTCCAGGGTGATGGGCGGGAGGCGGTTGCTGTCCCGGCGGGCCAGATAGCCGATCTCGCCGTCGAGGCTCTCGACGGTCTCGATGACCAGTCCCAGTTCGCGCAGGTCGTCCTTGTCGCGCTCGAACATGCGGTTGAAGGAGTCGTCGTTGCCTCCCGGGCCGTTGCCCGGCCCGAAGGCCTCGACGTAGGCCTCGATGGAGTCGCGCAGCTCACGCTTGCTGAGCGGCCGCCGCGTCCCGAGCAGACACAGCGCCAGATTCATCAGCCGCTCGGCCTTGGCAATGGCCATCGACGCCCTTCGCCTCCCTATGGTGCTTGACGACGACGACCGTACCGCCCCGCGGTGGCCCGGCAAAAGCCGAGGGCCCATGCCCGAACAGGCATGGGCCCCACGTGATCGAGTCTGTTCGGATCCTGCTCAGACCCCGAGCAGGTCGACCACGAAGATCAGCGTCTCGCCGGGCTTGATCAGAGGGGACGGGCTCTGATTGCCGTAGGCGAGGTGGGCGGGGATGGTCAGCTGGCGGCGGCCGCCGACCTTCATGCCCTGCACGCCCTGGTCCCAGCCCTTGATGACCCGGCCGCCACCCAGCGGGAAGCGGAACGGGGTGCCGCGGTTCCAGCTGGCGTCGAACTCCTCGCCGGTGCTGAAGGAGACACCCACGTAGTGCACGGTGACGGTCTGGCCGGCCTGCGCGACCGGGCCGTCACCCTCCCAGATGTCCTTGATCTCGAGGTCCGCCGGGGGCTCGCCGCCCGGGAAGTCGATCTCGGGCTTGTCGATGCTCACGTCTCTGGCTCCTGCTTGTCTGCGAAAAGGCGAACACGCACAGTCTTACATCCCACGCGCCTCACAGCTTCGCGAGGATGTCCACCGAGAAGACCAGCGTGGAGTCCTTCTTGATGCCGCTGCCCTGCGGCGGGTTGTCCCCGTAGCCCAGCTTCGGCGGGATGACGATGAGGACGCGGCTGCCGACCTTCTTGCCGGTCAGGCCCTGCGCCCAGCCCTTGACGACCTGCTGGAGCGAGAACGACACCAGTTGCTTGTTGGCGTACGACGAGTCGAACTCCTTGCCGCCGTCCCACAGCACGCCCTTGTACTGCACGAGGACGCTGTCCCCGGCGGCGACCTTGTCACCGTCGCCCTCCAGCACGTACTCCGCGACGAGCTTCTTCGGGGCCGCCGCCTTGGGCACCTCGATGGAGGGCGCCTTGCCGTCGGTGCCGGTGCCGACCTTGGGCAGGTCCGCGTTGTCCTGCGGGACCTCCTTGCCCTTGGCGGAGCTCTTGGCGTTGAACGTGTCCTGCACGTCGACGACGAAGACCAGGGTGTCGGTGCCCTTGATGCCCGCCTGCGGGTTGCCCTGCGAGCCGTAGCCCCAGGTGGGCGGGACGGCCATCTCGACACGGCTGCCGGCCTTCTTGCCGGCCAGCGCGTACCGCCAGCCGTCGATGATCTGGCCCTGGGCCAGCTGGATGGCCAGGCGGGCCTTGCGGTCGTAGGAGTTGTCGAAGACCTTGGCGGTGTTCCAGACCTGGCCCAGGTAGTGGGCGACGACGAAGTCGTTCTCCGCGATGGTCTTGCCGCTGCCCGCGACCAGCGTCTTCACCGCGAGCTGCTTCGACGGCTCCCCGCTGCCCTTGGCGATCGTCGGCTTCTCGTCGAACTTCGTGCCCGCGGTGACCGCCGGCAGCGGACCGTCGACGATCTTCGGCGGCGGGGCCGCGGACGGAGCCGACGCCGAGGGCGACGGGCTGTCGCTGGCCTTGCTCGAGTCGGACTTGTCGTCGCCGCATGCGGCGAGCGTGGCCAGTCCAGCGGGTACGGAGATGAGAAGTGAGCGTCGGCGCACTGTGGGGGCCTCGTAATCGATCGATCTCGTTGATGGCGTGCGCGCAACTCTACGGCGTGAGCAGGGCGCCGTACTTGTAACGTACGGCGCCCGTGTGGCGTTCCGGCGATTTCCCCGCCGGCGCATTTCCTCACATTCCGGCGATCAGCTTCTCCACCCGGTCGTCCACGGAACGGAACGGGTCCTTGCACAAGACGGTGCGCTGGGCCTGGTCGTTGAGCTTGAGGTGAACCCAGTCGACCGTGAAGTCACGGCGCTGTTCCTGGGCGCGCCGGATGAAGTCGCCGCGCAGCCGGGCCCGAGTGGTCTGCGGCGGAACGGACTTGCCCTCGAAGATCTTCAAGTCGTTGCAGACACGTGCTGCCTGCCCCTTCTTCTCGAGGAGGTAGTACAGGCCACGACGGCGGTGGATGTCGTGGTAGGCGAGGTCTATCTGCGCGACCCGCGGGTGCGACATGGTCATGTTGTTCTTGGCGCGGTACCGCTCGATGAGCTTGTACTTCATGACCCAGTCGATCTCGGTGCCGATGCGGTCGAGGTCCTCGGTCTCGATCGCGTCCAGGGTGCGGCCCCACAGTTCCAGGACCTGCTCCACGGTGCCGGTGCGGATGCCGCGGCGCTCGCAGAAGTCCACGGCCTTCTCGTAGTACTCGCGCTGCACCTCCAGGGCGGAGGCCTCGCGTCCGCTGGCCAGGCGGACCTTGCGGCGGCCGGTGATGTCGTGGCTGACCTCGCGGATCGCCCGGATCGGGTTCTCCAGGGTGAGGTCCCGCATCACCGTGCCCGCCTCGATCATGCGCAGTACCAGGTCGGTGGCGCCGACCTTGAGCAGCATGGTCGTCTCGGACATGTTGGAGTCGCCCACGATGACGTGCAGGCGGCGGTAGCGCTCGGCGTCCGCGTGCGGCTCGTCACGCGTGTTGATGATCGGCCGGGAGCGGGTCGTCGCCGAGGAGACGCCCTCCCAGATGTGCTCGGCCCGCTGGCTGACGCAGTACACGGCCCCGCGCGGCGTCTGCAGCACCTTGCCGGCGCCGCACAGCAACTGCCGCGTGACCAGGAACGGAATCAGAATGTCCGCGAGCCGCGAGAACTCCCCGTGCCGCGCCACGAGATAGTTCTCGTGGCATCCGTAGGAGTTGCCCGCCGAGTCGGTGTTGTTCTTGAAGAGGTAGACGTCGCCCGCGATTCCCTCCTCGTGCAGGCGTCGTTCGGCGTCCACCAGGAGTCCTTCGAGAATGCGCTCGCCCGCTTTGTCGTGGGTGACCAGTTCGATCACGTTGTCACATTCCGGTGTCGCGTATTCCGGATGTGAGCCCACGTCGAGATAGAGGCGGGCGCCGTTTCGCAGAAAGACATTGCTGCTGCGGCCCCATGACACGACACGGCGGAAGAGGTACCGCGCCACCTCGTCAGGAGACAGGCGGCGCTGTCCCCTGAACGTGCACGTGACGCCGTACTCGTTCTCCAGCCCGAAAATGCGGCGGTCCATGAGGGAACATTACGCCCGATCCCCTGAACTGAAACGGGGTTCGACGGCACGGTTTGGATCATTTTCCGAACCGGCGGCAACCACCGCTCCCCCACCGGGAGCTGCGAGTACCCGCCCCGTGGCGGTCAAAACCAGCAGGGAAACGCCACCCGCGGCACCCGGCAAGGCGAAGCCCCACAGGGCCCCGCCCGCCTCTACGACGGGTCCCGCGACGCCCGTTCCGACCGAGTGGCCCACGGTGAACGTCGTCACCAGCCAGGAGAACGCCTCGGTGACCGTGCCGCGCGGCGCGTGCCGGTCGACCAGGACGAACGCGCAGGCGATGGCCGGCGCGAGGAAGACCCCGGCGAGCGCGGTCAGCGCCACCATGGCCACCGCGTCCGGCATGAGCATCAGCGGCAGGTAACACACCACCAGAAGGGCCACCAGCACCCGCAGTCGCCGCGCGGGCTCACCGGCCCACTGCCGGGCCCCGTAGACGGCGCCGCCGACCAGCGCCCCGAACCCCAGGGCCGCCATCAGCCAGCCGTATACGACGTCACCGCCGTGCTCGTCCGCGTAGGGCACGGAGGCGACCGTGATGGACCCGAGCGCCATCCCGATGAACAGGAACGCCGCCAGCAGCGCCAGCAGCCCCGGCGAACGCAGCGCGCCCAGCCAGTGCGCCTCACGCGGCGCCGACCGCCAGGCACGCGAGGGCGGCGACACCACCACGGACAGCGCACCCAGCACCCCGACGCCGTTCAGCACGAGCAGCGCGGCCTGGGCGGACCACAGGGACACGCACAGCGTCACGAGCAGCGGCCCGACGGTGAACATCACCTCCTGGGCCACGGCGTCCATGGCGTACGCGGTGTGCACGTGCTCCTCCTTGCGGAGGACGGACGACCACAGGGCCCGCAGCCCGCCCTCGAGGGGCGGCGTGAAGAGCCCGGCACCGGCCACGGCGGCGTACGCGAGGGGCAGCGATCCGATCCCGCCGAGGGCGAAGACGGCCATGGAGAACGCGGAGAGGACGGCCGCCGGCAGCTGCACGCGCGGCTGCCCGCGCAGGTCCACGAGCCGGCCCAGCACCGGCTGCCCGACGGCGTTGGCCACGCCGTACACGCCCGCCAGCGCTCCCGCGAGGCTGTACGAGCCGCCTTCGGCCCGTACGAACAGCAGGATCGCGATGGCCGCCGTGGCGTTGGGCAGCCGGCCCACGAGCGTGCCGACGAGCAGCCGGGCGGCGTGTCGCGCCCGAAGGATCTCCAAGTACCCCGTGGCCATGTCCCCGCCCTAGGTTTTACGTATAACTTCGACTCCCATACGTACCATGGCCGCTGTTCACGAGTCCAGACGAAGGAGCGGGCCGACGGTGGCACGAGGCAGCACCCGACCCACGAGCCGGGACGTCGCCCAGGCCGCCGGCGTGTCCCAGGCGGCGGTCTCCCTGGTCCTCGGGGACAAGTGGCGCGGGCGTGTCTCGGAGACGACGGCGCAGCGGGTCCGCGAGGCCGCGCGCGATCTGGGCTACCGCCCGAACCTGGCCGCCCGCAATCTGCGCCTGGGCCGTACCCGCACGGTCCTCCTGGTGGTCCCGGCCCTGACCACGGAGTTCTTCGCCGGTGTCTACACGGGCGCCACCCGCGTCGCCGCCGAGCACGGCTTCGGCGTGGTCCTGTACCCCTCCCCCGAGGGCATCGGCCCCGCCCGGGACCCCTTCGCCTCGGCGCAGGCCGCGCTCGACGGCGTCATCGCGTCCTCCATGGCCGCGGACGCGCTGACCGCGATCCGCGGGGAGGCGCTGCCGCTGGTGATGCTGGACAGTGACCCGGCGGGCAGCCTGGGGGCGGCGACGGTGAACCTGGACATCGCCGACGGTGTCCGCCAGGTCGCGGAACACCTGCTGTCCCTGGGCCACCGCCGGTTCCTCCACCTGGCGGCGGACGTGCCGTCCTGGACCTTCGAGGTCCGTGCCCGGGAGCTGGCGGCTCGCCTGGCCGGGGTGCCCGGTACGTCCGTCCGTACGGCCCGCTCGCCGATCTCCATCGAGGGCGCGGTGGCCGCCGCAGAAACCGCCCTCTCGGGGCCCGGGCCCCGTCCCACGGCCGTGGTCTGCGACGACGACCAGCTGGCCGCCGGCACGTACAAGGCAGCTCGGCGACTGGGCCTGCGCGTCCCGGACGACCTGTCGGTCACCGGCCTGGACGATCTGGCCCTGGCCACGGCGATCGACCCCGAGCTGACGACGGTCCGCCTGGACGCCGAGTTGTTCGGTGAACGGGGTATGCGAGCGCTGCTGGCCGTCCTGGAGGGCCGTGAGCCCGAGGGCGGGGACATCCCGGTGAGTCTGGTGGTACGGGGCTCCACGGCACCGCCGGGACGGCCCTAGCGGCCGTTTGTGCCGGGGCCGGGTGGGTCCGCAACCCGG
>NZ_WWIQ01000056.1:106620-153885 GCF_009862985.1 Streptomyces sp. SID5464
GGGTGGGTCCGCAACCCGGCGGAGCGGGGTGCCGCTGCGCCCACCCGTGCCGCCCCCAGCGGCACGATTGCCCGCAGCTAGGCGGCCCGCAGCGGTTGGCGCGTCACCGGACAGTCAGTCGGCGTCCAACCCCACCGCGCCGTTCCGAGGACGGACACCCCCCGACGCGGCCCCGACCCACCGCACCCCGGTAGGCGCCAGCGGCGCGCCCCCACCCCACGCGCACAGGCCGCGCGCCCAGACCGCAGAACGGCCTGGGCGCGCGGCAGGGGACGACTACTCGACTACTCCCCGTCCCCGGACGCCTCCGCCTCGGCCTCCGCGTCCGCCTCGGCCTCCGACGCCGTGGTCGCTCCGTCGGCCTCCAGCAGCCGGCCCAGCTGGCGCCCGCTGATCCGCTTGAACTTCCGCTTCTGCGGCCGCGTACGGTCCAGCACCGCCACTTCCAGCCGCTCCGCGGGGATCTCCCGCTCGCTGCCGTTGGTGTCGCGGGACAGCGCCTGCACCGCCAGCTTCAGCGCCTCGGCCAGCGTCATACCGTCCCGGTGACGCTGGTCCAGATAGCTGCTGATCTGCTCCGCGTTGCCCCCCACCGCGACCGAGCCGTGCTCGTCCACGATGGAACCGTCGTGCGGCAGCCGGTAGATCTGGTCGCCCTCGGGGGTCTCCCCGACCTCCGCGACGACCAGCTCCACCTCGTACGGCTTCTCGGCCGCGCTGGAGAAGATCGTGCCCAGCGTCTGGGCATACACGTTCGCCAGGCCCCGGGCCGTCACATCGTCCCGGTCGTAGGTGTAACCCCGCAGGTCGGCGTAGCGCACACCGCCGATCCGCAGGTTCTCGTACTCGTTGTACTTGCCGGCGGCCGCGAAGCCGATCCGGTCGTAGATCTCGCTGAACTTGTGCAGCGTGCGGGACGGGTTCTCGCCGACGAACACGATGCCGTCGGCGTACTGCAGCACGACCAGGCTGCGGCCACGGGCGATGCCCTTGCGGGCGAGCTCCGCCCGGTCGGCCATCGCCTGCTGGGGGGAGACATAGAACGGCGTCGTCACCGGTTATCCGTCCCTCTCTTGAAGATTCCGTCGGTTCACTGGACCACCCTCATGAAGACAGCCCGCTGCTCACAGCAGCGCGGCCCGCGGACCGTCGGGCTGCTCCAGACGCCGCTCCAGAATCGAGCGCGCGATCTCGGACGACTCGTTCTCGGAGAGCCGGCGGAAGCCGTCCTCGGTGATCACGGTGACGATGGGATAGATCCGGCGGGCGACATCGGGACCGCCGGTCGCCGAGTCGTCGTCTGCCGCGTCGTAGAGCGCCTGGACCACGAGCGTCGTGGCCTCGTCCTCGCTCAGGTCCTCCCGGAAGAGCTTCTTCATCGCGCCGCGGGCGAAGATCGAACCGGAACCCGTGGCCGCGTAGCCCTGCTCCTCTGAGCGCCCGCCCGTGACGTCGTAGGAGAAGATCCGCCCCTTCTCCCGGTCCACGTCGTACCCGGCGAACAGCGGGACGACGGCCAGCCCCTGCATGGCCATGCCGAGGTTCGAGCGGATCATCGTCGACAGCCGGTTCGCCTTGCCCTCCAGCGACAGCTGCGCGCCCTCGACCTTCTCGAAGTGCTCCAGCTCCAGCTGGAACAGCTTCACCATCTCCACGGCCAGACCCGCCGTGCCGGCGATGCCCACGGCCGAGTACTCGTCGGCGGGGAACACCTTCTCGATGTCCCGCTGCGCGATGACGTTGCCCATGGTGGCCCGTCGGTCACCGGCGAGGACGACGCCGCCGGGGAACGTCACGGCCACGATCGTCGTGCCGTGCGGCGCCTCGATCGCGCCCTGCACCGGCGGCAACTTCTTGTTGCCCGGCAGCAGTTCGGGCTGGTGATCGGAGAGAAAATCCATGAAGGAGGAAGACCCTGGCGTCAGGAAGGCAGCTGGTAGACGCCCGGTGCTACGAGTGTTGGCTTCCACGCGATTCCTTCCACGTATGCGACAGCCCGCCCTGTGACGTCGGGCCGATCCTTGGAACAACCCCGGTCCGGTTGCGACCGAGGGCTCGGTATGCCACGGACCCTACCCGCCCTTCGGCGGTGATCCACATGCCCGGCGACACCAACTGCGCGGGAGCCACGCCGCACTTGCCCGCCCCTCCTGCCCGGCGGGCCACCGGGCTCCGGACGCCACCGACGCCCGGAGCGCCACACACGAGGGCATCACGTCATGCACTGCCCCGCGCGCAGCGCTCCGCGCTCGGCTCGTCCGTCACCCACGACACCCCGCTCACCTTCGGAACGAAGGCTCAGGCGCCTTACTGTCCACCCTTTTGAACGAAGGACCGCACGAAGTCCTCGGCGTTCTCCTCGAGGACGTCGTCGATCTCGTCCAGAACCGAGTCCACGTCGTCGCTCAGCTTCTCGTGACGCTCCTTGACGTCCTCCGAAGCCTGCGCCTCTGCCGCCTGCTCCTCGACCTCCTCGGTGGACCGGGTGGCCTTCTGCTGTCCGCCGCCGGTGTCCTTGGTCGCCATATCCCTCACCCCGCTCGGTTCGCCCGACACAGTTGCTCGGTCAAGATCAGACCCTACTCGCCGGGTCTGACAATGGCCCCGCTGTTGCTCCAACGTACGGGGACCACCTCGATGATTCCCGGACCTGGGATTTTCCACCCTGTCCGGCGGGCCCCACCCGAGTACCCGCTGAACGCGCTCACCCGCCCGAAAGGACCCTGACCAGGTCTTCCGCGGTGCGGCAGCGGTCCAGGAGCTCCTTGACGTGATTACGCGTTCCGCGAAGCGGTTCGAGGGTTGGAACGCGCTGGAGGGAGTCCCGGCCCGGCAGGTCGAAGATCACCGAGTCCCAGGACGCCGCCGCCACGTCGTCCGCGTACTGCTCCAGGCAGCGGCCGCGGAAGTACGCGCGCGTGTCCTCAGGCGGCGCCGTACGGGCCCGCTCGACGTCCGCCTCGTCCAGCAGCCGCTTCATGCGCCCGCGGGCCACCAGACGGTTGTACAGGCCCTTCTCGGGGCGTACGTCGGCGTACTGGAGGTCGACCAGGTGCAGCCGCGCCGCGTCCCAGTCGAGGTTGTCCCGGCGCCGGTAGCCCTCCATGAGCTCCCGCTTGGCGACCCAGTCCAGCTCGCCGGCCAGGCTCATCGGGTCGTGCTCCAGGCGGGTGAGGGTGTCCTCCCAGCGGGACAGGACGTCCTTGGTCTGGTCGTCGGCGTCCGCGCCGAACCGCTCCTCCACGTACTTGCGCGCCAGCTCGTAGTACTCCATCTGCAGCTGGACCGCCGTGAGCGTCCGGCCGCTGCGCAGCGTGACCAGGCGCTTCAGGGACGGGTCGTGCGAGACCTGGTGGAGCGTGCGCACGGGCTGGTCGACGGCGAGGTCGACGGCGATGAAACCGTCCTCGATCATCGACAGGACCAGGGAGGTCGTCCCCAGCTTGAGGTACGTCGAGATCTCCGACAGGTTCGCGTCCCCGATGATCACGTGCAGCCGGCGGTACTTCTCGGCGTCCGCGTGCGGCTCGTCGCGGGTGTTGATGATCGGGCGCTTGAGCGTCGTCTCGAGGCCGACCTCGACCTCGAAGTAGTCGGCCCGCTGGCTGAGCTGGAAGCCGTGCTCGTGCCCGTCCTGGCCGATGCCGACACGGCCCGCGCCGGTGAAGACCTGGCGGGAGACGAAGAACGGCGTGAGGTGGCGCACGATGTCCGAGAAGGGGGTCTCCCGCTTCATCAGGTAGTTCTCGTGCGTGCCGTAGGACGCGCCCTTGTTGTCGGTGTTGTTCTTGTACAGGTGGATCGGCTGGGCACCGGGCAGCTGGGCGGCCCGTTCCGCGGCCTCCGCCATGATCCTCTCGCCGGCCTTGTCCCAGAGGACGGCGTCCCGCGGATTCGTCACCTCAGGGGCGCTGTACTCGGGGTGTGCGTGGTCGACGTAGAGCCGTGCGCCGTTGGTGAGGATCACGTTGGCCAGGCCGATGTCCTCGTCGGTGAGCTGGCTGGAGTCGGCGGCCTCGCGGGCGAGGTCGAAGCCTCGGGCGTCCCGCAGCGGGTTCTCCTCCTCGAAGTCCCAGCGGGCCCGGCGGGCCCGGTGCATCGCCGCCGCGTAGGCGTTCACGATCTGGGACGAGGTGAGCATGGCATTGGCGTTGGGGTGGCCGGGGACGGAGATTCCGTACTCCGTCTCGATGCCCATTACTCGCCGTACGGTCATGCGGCCCTCCTTGCCCGGCGGCGCCCTCGGTCGTGGGCGCCACTCAGATACCGCTGGCGCTCGGTTGCGTGTGCGGTGCCCGTCCCCGCACTGCGCGACTTGGCGGTACGCAAGAGCCTAGAACGCCTTTGCGCTGGTGGGGAGATCATTTGCGTCATTGCGTTGCTCCAGCCGTGGCCTGAAAAACAGGCGGCTGCGGGTACCCGCCGAGGGCACCCGCAGCCGCCCTGTCTTTTACAGGTACTGACCGGTGTTCGCCACCGTGTCGATGGAGCGTCCGGTGTCCGCGCCCTGCTTTCCGGTGATGAGCGTACGGATGTACACGATCCGTTCGCCCTTCTTTCCGGAGATTCGGGCCCAGTCGTCCGGGTTGGTGGTGTTCGGCAGGTCCTCGTTCTCCTTGAACTCGTCCACGCAGGCCTGGAGGAGGTGGGAGACCCGGAGGCCCTTCTGGTTCTTCTCGAGGAAGTCCTTGATCGCCATCTTCTTGGCGCGGCCGACGATGTTCTCGATCATGGCGCCGGAGTTGAAGTCCTTGAAGTAGAGGACTTCCTTGTCGCCGTTGGCGTAGGTGACCTCCAGGAAGCGGTTCTCCTCGGATTCGGCGTACATCTGTTCGACGGCCGTCTGGATCATGCTCTGGACCGTGGAGGCCTTGGAGCCGCCGTGCTCGGCGAGGTCGTCGCTGTGCAGCGGGAGGCGCTCGGTGAGGTACTTGCCGAAGATGTCCTTGGCCGCCTCGGCGTCCGGACGCTCGATCTTGATCTTCACGTCCAGCCGGCCGGGCCGCAGGATGGCCGGGTCGATCATGTCCTCACGGTTGGAGGCACCGATCACGACCACGTTCTGCAGGCCCTCCACACCGTCGATCTCGGCCAGCAGCTGCGGGACGATGGTGTTCTCCACGTCCGAGCTGACACCGGAGCCACGGGTGCGGAAGAGGGACTCCATCTCGTCGAAGAAGACGATGACGGGGGTGCCCTCGCTGGCCTTCTCACGGGCCCGCTGGAAGACGAGGCGGATCTGCCGCTCCGTCTCACCGACGTACTTGTTCAGGAGCTCGGGGCCCTTGATGTTGAGGAAGAAGCTCTTGCCGGCGGCCTGGCCGGTCACCTCGGCGACCTTCTTGGCCAGCGAGTTGGCCACGGCCTTGGCGATCAGGGTCTTACCGCATCCGGGAGGCCCGTACAGCAGGACACCCTTCGGCGGCCGCAGTTCGTGCTCCTTGAACAGGTCCGGGTAGAGGTACGGGAGCTCGACCGCGTCGCGGATGGCCTCGATCTGGCCGCCGAGGCCGCCGATCTGCTCGTAGCCGATGTCGGGGACCTCTTCGAGGACGAGCTCCTCGACCTCGCTCTTCGGCACGACCTCGTAGACGTAGCCGGAGCGGGGCTCCAGGAGCAGGGCGTCGCCGGGGCGGATGGTGACGTCCAGCAGCGGCTCGGCGAGCCGTACCACCCGCTCCTCGTCGGTGTGCCCGAGCACCAGGGCCCGCTCGCCGTCCTCGAGGATCTCCTTGAGTGTGACGATGTCGCCGACGCGCTCGAACTCCATGGCGTCGACCACGTTGAGCGCTTCGTTGAGCATCACTTCCTGGCCGCGCCGGAGCTCGTCGAGCTCGACGCTGGGGCTGACGTTCACCCTGAGCTTGCGGCCGCCGGTGAAGATGTCGGCGGTGCCGTCCTCGTTCGCCGTCAGGAAGACACCGAAGCCGGCCGGCGGCTGCGCGAGCCGGTCGACCTCCTCCTTGAGGGCCACGATCTGGTCACGGGCCTCACGGAGCGTGTTGGCGAGCCGCTCGTTCTGCGCGGACACGCCGGCCAGATTGGTCTGCAGCTCGACGATCCGCTCTTCGAGAATCCTCGTGTGTCGCGGAGAGTCGGCGAGCTTACGTCGCAGGACGGCGATCTCCTGCTCAAGGTAGGCGATCTGCCCGGCCGGGTCGTCGGACCCGCGTCCCGGGCGGATGCCGCGGTTCATGTCGTCGTCGTGGGCTGCCACGGTCCTCACCTCCTCCAAGGGGAGCTGGACGCTTCCAGACCCTACCTGGGCGGGTGTCGATTGAAACCCCTAGATCACAAAGACGGTCGGGGTGTGTCCGATCTTCACCCTTGCGCTCTCCCTCACGCCAGGGGGATACCCAGCGAACATGATTGGAACCCAGCCTCAGGTACGGTCGAAGCGTTCAACACCCGTCAGAGCTGGCCGGATTCCCGGCACGGCTCGACGTATGAAACGGCAGGAGACATGAGCGTGCAGCAGGAGGCGGGGGTCGACGGCGAGGCGCTGGAGGTCTGGATCGACCAGGACCTGTGTACCGGCGACGGCATCTGCGCCCAGTACGCGCCCGAGGTGTTCGAGCTGGACATCGACGGTCTGGCCTATGTGAAGAGCGCCGACGACGAGTTGCTCCAGGACAAGGGCGCGACAACGCCCGTGCCGCTGCCGCTCCTCACGGACGTGATCGACTCGGCGAAGGAGTGTCCGGGCGAGTGCATCCACGTACGTCGAGTTTCGGACAGGGCCGAGGTCTACGGCCCAGACGCGGAGTGACCACTTCTCTACGTTCCGTGACTACTGTCTGATATCTCACACGTGGGGGCGCAGGGACCTCACACGCTGCGGGCACCGGCCGGTGTCGAGCGCACGAACGCGCCGTTCTGCCAACGCCATTTCGCGTCGCTGTGCACATCGGGGCAGCAACGCGGCACATCGGACGACGAGTAGCCGAGGAGCGTGGCCGTGACGGCGCCGTCGCGTACGGCGAAGTCACTGACGGTGGTGCCGTCCTCGGGGTCGAGCAGGGTCGCCACCACGCGCGGTTGACCGCCGTCCCCGCCCCGGGTGAGGACGTACACGCCGTCCGGCGGGGTGCCCATCGGGGAGTCGCAGTGGACCACGGCCACCGTCTCGGGGTTGCCGTCGCCGTCGAGATCGCCGGAAGCCCGCTTCTGCACCACGGCCTTCACCGGGCCGCACTCGATCGGGAACGTCACCGCGGCCGGGTCGGGCGGCGCGAGGTGCGCCGGAGCGCTTCTGGTCTCGGGGCCGGCCGCCTGGGCCGCTGTGGCCGCGCCCGGCTGGAGGAACGAGGAGAGGGCCACGACGCCGGCGACGGCCGTCGCGGTGGCGAGCCAGTGGATGGGACGGGTGTGGGTGTGGGCGAGCTCCGGGACGGCGGAAGGCTGCACTAGGAGTGTCTCCTGAGGGCTGTGCCGGTGGTGGGGTGGCCAGCATGGTGCCACACGTCACACCGCGAGGGAACGGCGGGGTGTGCACGTCCCGCGCCGGGGAAGTCAGAAGGGTTACGGTCCCTGCCGCTGTGTCAGCGAGCACGTGCCGGCGCGGGCCGCCGCCGGCCCCGCGCCACGTCGGCAAGGCGGGCCGCCGGGGGCCTGTTTCAGGTCAAGGGGGACATGCGCCGGTTCACCCGCGGCGGCACCCCGGGGGGCAACAGTGAGGCGCCGTGGCGGAGTTCCGGAGTGGGTCCGGGAACTCCGCCACGGCGCCTGTGCGTTGTGCGGGGCGGCGGGCCGTCTCAGCGGCCGGTGCCGCCGTCGGCGTTCGGGCCGGCGTAGTCCTCGCCGTAGGCGCCCTTGGCGGGGCGGCGGCGGCGCATGGGCGGCTCGACGCCGTCGGCGAGGCGGCGGGCCGTGAGCAGGAAGCCCGTGTGGCCGATCATCCGGTGGTCCGGGCGGACGGCCAGGCCCTCGATGTGCCAGTTGCGGATCATCGTCTCCCAGGAGGTCGGCTCGTTGAAGCAGCCGATCTCACGGATGGACTCGACGGTCCGGGCGAGCTGGGTGGTGGTCGCCACGTAGCAGCACAGGATGCCGCCGGGGACCAGCGCCTTGGAGACGGCCTCCAGGCACTCCCAGGGGGCGAGCATGTCGAGGATGACGCGGTCGACGTCGGTGTCGGACAGGTTGTCCTGGAGGTCGCCGACGGTGAGCTGCCAGGCGGGGTGCGGGCCGCCGAAGTAGCGCTCTACGTTCGCCTGGGCGATCTCGGCGAAGTCCGCGCGGCGCTCGTAGCTGTGCAGCATGCCCTGGTCGCCGATGGCGCGCAGCAGGAAGCTGCTGAGCGAGCCGGAGCCGACGCCGGCCTCCACGACGCGGGCGCCGGGGAAGATGTCGGCGAAGGCGAGGATCTGCCCCGCGTCCTTCGGGTAGACGACGGCTGCCCCGCGGGGCATGGACAGGACGTAGTCGGGGAGCAGGGGGCGCAGCGCGAGGTAGGCGACGTTTCCCGTGGTGCGGACAACGCTGCCCTCGGGAGCGCCGATCAGTTCGTCGTGCGGGAAGGAACCCTTGTGGGTGTGGAAGTTCTTCCCGGCCTCGAGCGTGAACGTGTAGTGGCGGCCCTTGGGGTCGGTCAGCTGTACCTGGTCCCCGACCTTGAAGGGCCCGCGCCTGCGGGCGGCACCGGTCGGTTCGGACATGTGACCAGCCTACCGGCACCTGGGAGGGCCTCCGACCACGGTCCGGCCACTAGGAGGGACGGGCCATGGCCTTCACGAAGGCTCGTTCCACGTCGGCCGCGGACAGGACGCCGTAGATCTCGCCGGTCTCCTCCACCACCAGGTACTCGGTCGCGGGGGTCGCCCGGAGGGCGTCCAGGAGCTCCTCGCCGGACAGTTCCGCCGAGACGCGCATGCCGTCGGTCAGGTCCTGGGCCAGGCCGCTGACCGCGACCCAGGGGCGGCGGTGTTCGGGTACGCCGACGATGGCGGCCTCGCGGACGAGGGAGACGGGGTTGCCGTGGGCGTCGACGACGACCAGGGCGCGGGCGCCGGCGGCGTTGGCGCGTCGCAGGGCCTCCGAGAGCGGGGTGTCGGTCTCGACCGGGACGGCACGGCGGGTGAGCGCGCGGGCGCGCAGTTCGGGGAGGTGCTCGCGCAGGCGGGCCATGCGCAGGCTGTTGCCGGCGCCGGTCCAGATGATCGCGGCGAGGATGGCGGCGAGCAGGGCGTCCAGGACCGTGTCCATGCCGACGTTGTCCACGGCGTCGGTGCCGAGGGCGCCGGACTGGGTCAGCAGGGGCAGGCCGATCAGGACGGAGACGGCGAGGGCGCGGCCGACCCAGGCGGCGGCGACGGTGCCGCTCATCGGCTTGCCGGTGATCTTCCAGACGACCGCGCGGAGCATGCGGCCGCCGTCCAGGGGCAGGCCGGGCAGGAGGTTGAAGGCGGCCACGATGAGGTTGGAGATCATCAGGCCGGCCAGCAGGACGCCCGGAACCGTGCCGGGCTCCACGGTCTGCATGGCGGCGTAGAAGACACCGGCCAGGACGAGGGAGAGCAGCGGTCCGACGAAGGCGAGCACGAACTCCCGTCCGGGGGTCTCGGCCTCCTTCTCGATCTCCGAGACGCCGCCGAAGAACTGGAGCTGGATGCGGCGGACCGGGAGCTTGAAGCGGAGCGCGGCGACCGTGTGGGCCAGTTCGTGCACCAGCACGGACGCGTAGAAGGCGACGGCGAAGAACAGGGAGACCAGGTAGCGGGCGGCGCCGAGTTCGGGCAGCACGCGCTCCAGCTGTCCGCCGAACACCCAGGTGATCAACGCGGCGACGAGGAACCAGCTGGGCGCGACGTAGACGGGAACGCCGAACGGTCGCCCCATCAGCAGTCCGCCTCGCGGCTCCGGGCGCTGGGGCGCGGGGCCCTTGCCGTCGGCCGAGTGCGCGAGCGGGCGGTCACCGGTGCCGGGGGCGACGTGCCGGCCGTGCGCATCGGGCTTGCCCGCGGCGGAGCCGGTGTGCGGACCGGTGGCGTAGGCACGGTCGGGGTGCGCGTCGGCCCCCGACGGACGGCTGCCGCCGTCGTGGTCGCCGCGGGCGGGGGCCTTGCGCAGGGCATCGGGCTCGGGGCGGTCCGCGTGCGCGTCGCCCTCCGGACGGCCGCTGCCGTCGTCCTCGCCGTGCGCGGAGGCCTCCGGGCGGTCCGGGTGCCCCTGGGGGGAGGCTTGCGTCGGCTGTCGGTCCGGGGGGCCGTCGGTGGTGGCGGCGGCTGGGTCCTGGCCGGGTTCCGGGTCTCCCGGTGCGGCGTCGGGGGCCTCGGCCGCTGCCGGGTCGGCCGCCGGTTCCGGCGTCTGTGGGGACGGGCGGTCCTCCGGCCGGGCCGGCGGCGGCGCGGCAGGGGCGTCGTCGTCGCTCGTGGAGGTGAACCGCCGTACGTCCGTGGACTGTTCGTCGGCGGGGGTCGGGTCGGTGGCCCGGGCCGGAGACCCCGCGTGGCGCTCGGCCGACTCCTCGTTGCCGGACCGCGGCTGCCCGCGCCCGCCGCTCTCGTCCACCGGTGTCCCCTCGTTCGAATCGTCTCCCGCGCCTGCCGGACGGGAGGGTCTCGAGTCGATGGTATGCGTCCGTCGAGGTGCCTTCCGCCCCGGCACCCCTGAGTTTCCCTCCGTCCCGCCTCCTCACTCCTGCCCACGGCGAGACCGCGGCTGGGTCACTGTCAGTGGCGGCCCGTATGGTCTGGGGCATGGAGACGAGCACCGAGGGCGCGGCGCAGCCCGACAGCAGCCCTGCCGCGGCGGAGGACCCGCCGGTCCCGGCCGGGCCCGTGGAGGCGGTCATCGAGACGGCGGTGGAGACGGCGGGCGAGACCGCGCGACCGGCCGTACCGCCCGCCTCGCTGTCCCCCTCGCGTGCCAGTGACTTCATGCAGTGCCCGCTGCTCTACCGCTTCCGGGTCATCGACCGGCTGCCGGAGAAGCCGAGCGAGGCGGCGACCAGGGGCACGCTGGTGCACGCGGTGCTGGAGCGCCTCTTCGACGCCCCGGCGGCCGAGCGCACGGCGCCCCGGGCGAAGTCGCTGATCCCGGGGCAATGGGACCGGTTGCGTCAGACGCGGCCGGAGGTCGTGGAGCTCTTCGCCGACGACCCCGAGGGCGAGCGGCTGGCGCGCTGGCTGGGCGAGGCCGAGCAGCTCGTCGAGCGCTGGTTCACCCTGGAGGACCCCAGCCGGCTGGAGCCGGCCGAGCGGGAGCTGTTCGTCGAGGCCGAGCTGGAGTCCGGGCTGCGGCTGCGCGGCATCATCGACCGGGTCGACGTGGCGCCCACGGGCGAGGTCCGGATCGTCGACTACAAGACGGGCAAGGCGCCCAGGCCCGAGTACTCCGAGGGCGCCCTGTTCCAGATGAAGTTCTACGCCCTCGTCGTCTGGCGGCTGAAGAACGTGGTCCCGAGGCGGCTCCAGCTGGTCTATCTCGGCAGCGGCCAGGTGCTGACGTACGACCCGGTCCTCGCCGACCTGGAGCGGGTCGAGCGCAAGCTGCTCGCGCTGTGGGAGGCGATCCGGCTGGCGACCGAGACGGGCGACTGGCGGCCGCGTCCCACGAAGTTGTGCGGCTGGTGCGACCACCAGGCCCACTGCCCGGAGTTCGGCGGCACTCCCCCGCCGTACCCGCTGCCGCTGCGGGTGACCGGCCAGGGCGGCTGAGTCCGGCGGCCTCGCGCAGGGCAGAATGGGGCCGGACTAGCGAAGGAGACTTACGTGGCCATCCGCGTCCTACTGGTCGACGACCAGCCGCTGCTCCGCACGGGCTTCCGGATGATCCTGGAGGCCGAGCAGGACCTCGCGGTCGTCGGCGAGGCCGGAGACGGCCTCCAGGCGCTCGACCAGGTGCGGGCGCTGCAGCCCGATGTGGTCCTGATGGACATCCGCATGCCGCGGATGGACGGTGTGGAGGCGACCCGGCAGATCACCGGTCCCGGGCGGGACGGCCCGGCGAAGGTCCTGGTGCTGACCACCTTCGACCTCGACGAGTACGTGGTGGAGGCGCTGCGGGCCGGTGCCAGCGGCTTCCTGCTGAAGGACGCTCCGGCCAACGAGCTGGTGCAGGCGATCCGGGTCGTGGCCGCGGGCGAGGCGATGCTCGCGCCGAGCATCACCAGGCGGCTGCTCGACAAGTACGCCACGCATCTGCCGTCGGGCGAGGAGCCGGTGCCGGACACGCTGCACACGCTCACCGACCGCGAGGTCGAGGTGCTGAAGCTGGTGGCGCGCGGGCTGTCCAACGCCGAGATCGCCGCGGACCTGTTCGTCAGCGAGACCACCGTCAAGACGCACGTCGGGCACGTGCTCACCAAGCTGGGCCTGCGCGACCGCGTGCAGGCCGCGGTGTACGCGTACGAGAGCGGGCTGGTGCGCCCCGGCGCGCAGTAGGCCTCTCCCCACCACCCGGAACACGAAGAGGGCGCCCCCTGCTCGGCAGGGGGCGCCCTCTTTCCCGCGGGTGGGTCAGACGTCCTTGCTCAGCTCCCAGAAGCGGAACACGGTGGACGCGTCGAGGCAGTACTCCAGTCCGTAGACGCCGTCACGGACGACCGCGTACTGCTTGGCCTGCCACACGGGCAGGACCGGCAGTTCGTCGGCGACGATGTCCTGGAGCTCGCCGAACTCCTTGTCGGTGCCGGCGCGGTTGGTCAGGGCGGCCGTGCGCGGGATGAGCGTGCCGGTGATGGTGCTGTTGTCGTAGTTGTTGCCCAGCACGTTGCCCTTGCCGAAGAACGGGGCCGTGAAGTTGTCGGCGTCCGGGTAGTCGGGCACCCAGCCCTTCACGTAGACGCCGTACTTGCCGGCGGCGATGTCCTTCTCGTACTGGCCGAAGGGGACGGACTTGACGTCGGCGTCGAACAGGCCGCTGGCGTTGAGCTGGCCGGCGATGGCGTTCAGCTCCTGGTCGGTGGCGGGGCCGTAGCGGGACGGCGTCGACCACAGGGTCAGCTTCACCTTGCCGGTGATGCCGTCGGCGCGCAGCGCCTCGGCCGCCTTGGACTTGGAGGGGCGGGCGCCGTAGGTGTCGAAGAAGGCCGTGTTGTGGCCGGCGATCCCCGCCGGGATGATCGAGTACAGCGGGGTCGCGGTGCCCTGGTAGACGTCCTTGATGAGGGCTTCGCGGTCGAGCAGGTGGGCGATGGCCTTGCGCACGCCGGTCTTTCCGGCGACCGGGTCGTTCATGTTGAACACCAGGTGCTGGACCTCGGCGCTGCTGCCCTCAACGACCTCCACGCCGGTGCCGTTGTCGGCCTTCTCCATGTCCGCGATGTCGCCGGCGGTCAGGCCGCGGTAGGCGATGTCGACGTCCCCGGCCTGGATCGCCTGCTTCAGGGCGGTCTGGTCGCCGTCGAAGAACTTGAGCGTCACGCCGGTGTTCTTCACCTCGGCGGTGCCCTTGTAGTTCTCGTTGACGGAGAAGACGGCCTGCTCGTCGTCGATCGAGTCGAGCTGGTAGGGGCCGGAGCCGACGGCCTTGCCGTCCTCGCGCAGCCCGTCCGCGTCGTACTCGCGGTGGTCGACGATGGAGCCGGCGCCGGAGGCGATCTTGCTCGGGAAGGTGGCGTCGGCCGTGTTGAGCCGGAAGACGACCGTCTTCTCGTCCGGCGTCTCGACCTTCTCCAGCGTGGGGAACATGATCGCGGGCCCGTCGGGGTCGTTGATCTTCAGCATGCGGTCGAAGGAGAACTTGACGTCCTCGGAGGTGAGCTCGTCACCGTTGCTGAACTTGAGGCCGTCCTTCAGCGTGCACTTGTAGACCGTGGTCTGCGTGTCGCTGAAGGCGCAGCTCTCGGCGGCCTCCGGCTGGGGTTCCGTGGCGCCCTTGGGGAAGCTGAGCAGCGACTGGAAGACGTTGTTGAACAACAGCCAGGAGCCGGGGTCGTAGCCGGAGGCCGGGTCCGTGGCCAGGACGTCGTCGGACATCCCCACCACGACGTTGGAGCCGTCCCCCGCGGAGTCTCCGGTCTCCGTGCCACAGCCGGTCAGCAGGCCGGAGGCGAGCCCCGCCACGATGGGCAGGACCGGCCACTGGTTGCGAATGTTCACGTGTGTGCCCTGTCGTCGGTTCTCGAGAACGCCCGGAGCATGTCCCTGGCTCCGGGGCACGGTTCCCCGGGGGCCGCGGTCACCGGCCCCCGGGGTTCCATTGGGTCCGTCAGCCACTCACGCCCCGGCCGAGCTCCCACAGCTGGAGCGTCGACGAGGAGTTGAGGGCGTACGCGGTACCCGTGATGTCGTCGCGCGCGGCGACGTACTGCTTGCCCTGCCACAGCGGCAGCACCGGCACGTCGGAGGCGACGATGTCCTGAATGTCCGTCAGGCTGGTGGAGGCGGACAGCCGGTCCGCCTCCCGGCGGGACTCCGGGATCAGGGTGTTGCGGATCCGCCTGTTGTCGTACGGCGAGCCGAGGGTGTTGTCCTTGTCCAGGAACGGCGCGAGGAAGTTGTCGGCGTCCGGGAAGTCCGGGAACCAGCCCATGCCGTAGACGTCGTACTCGCCCTTCTTCTCGGCCGGGCGGAAGGCGTCCCACGGCGTGCCCTTGATGCTGACGTCGAACAGGCCGCTGGAGTTCAGCTGGTCGCGGAGGACCTCGAACTCCTGCTTGGTGGCCGGACCGTAGTGGTCGGTCGTGTAGTGCAGCGTGAGCTTCACCGGGGTGGTGACGTTCGCCTGGTTCAGCAGGGCGCGGGCCTTGGTGACGTTCGGGTCGCCGTACCTGTTGAAGAACGAGTTGGAGTGGCCGGTGATGCTGGCGGGGACGAGCGAGTACAGCGGCTCGGCCTGGGAGCCGTAGACCTTGGAGACCAGTTCGCTGCGGTTGACGACCTGGGCCATCGCCTGGCGTACGGCCTTGGACTTCACGGTCGGGGCGTCGGTGTTGAAGCCCAGGTACCGGATCTCCAGGCCGGGCATCTCGACGAGGTCGATGTCGGTGTCCGCGTCACCGGAGAGCTTGCGGATCTGCTCCGGCGACATGGCACGGGTCATCAGGTCGATGTCGCCCTTGTTCAGGGCCTCGCCCATGGAGTCGGCGTCCTTGAAGGAGACCATCTCGACCTTGCCGTTGTTCACCTTCAGGCTCCCCTTGTAGCGGGAGTTCCGGGTGAACTCGGCCTTGACCAGCTGGCCGTTCTCGACGTCGGCTTTCATGGTGTACGGGCCGGAGCCCTGGATGTCGAAGCCGTCGCGCAGCTTGTTCTTCGGGTAGTCGTCGGGGTCGACGATGCCGGCGACCGGGGTCGACAGCTTGTACGGGAAGGTCGCGTCGGCGGTCTTGAGGTGGAAGACGACCTCGCGGTCGCCCTGCGTCTCGACGGTGTCGATGGTGGACAGCAGCGCGAACACGCCGCTGTCGGCCTTGAGGGAACGGGCGCGGTCGATGGAGTACTTGACGTCGGCCGCGGTGACGGGGTCGCCGTTCGCGAACTTCAGGCCGTCGCGCAGGGTGCAGGCGTAGCGCTCGTTGCCGGTGTCGGTGAAGCCGCACCGTTCGGCGGCCTCGGGTACCGGCTCGCCCTCACCGCGCGGCTGGATCATCAGGGTCTGCACGGTCTGGCGCAGGATGTTCCAGGTGCCGACGTCGTAGGCGTACGCCGGGTCGAGGGGCGCGGGGGCGTCCTTCGAGGCGGTGAACCGGTCCGTGGTGCCGACGACGATCGCGTCGCCGTTGTCGCTCCCGCTGTCGGACCCGCCGCAGGCGGCGAGCACCGGCGCGAGCAGGCCGATCACGGCCGGCAGCACCAAAGTCTTGCGGTTCATGCTCGAGTTTCTCCAGAGCTGTCGACTCCGTGTACCCGGCATGCAGGGGTGGCGCAGCGGATCACGGGGGTGGGGCGATGTTCTCGCAATGAGATTAGTCGCGGCCGGCAGGAGGGTTCGCAGCCACCGGAGTTGAGGGCCCATCACGCTGCGGAACCGGGCGTGGACAGACCGAAAACCCGATGGTGGAAGCTTTGGTGCAGCGTCCCACCAATCGGGACACAAAGGCACGCCGACGGCTCCCCGGAGGGGGTGCACAGCACACGTCTGCCCTGCTGTCGACCCCGGACCGCGTGGGGAACGTCACACCCGTAAACGGGTGCGAAGGTAGGGGAATTCGGTCATCCGGAGGACTTCGAATTCACCTTCGGAATTACCGCCCTAACACCGCTGCACGCTGGGTGAACACCTAGCGCATTTCCGTCATCAGGCCGTGCAGAAATGTCAGGTCGACCTCTTCGAGAGACGTGACGACCGTGCGCCTCAAGGCCGGTGCGATGGGGGCCACGGAGGGCACCGCCACGACCCGGCAGCCCGCGGCCTCGGCGGCGGCGACTCCGGTCGCGGTGTCCTCGATGACGGCGCACCGGGCGGGGTCGACGCCGAGTCCGGCGGCGGCCGCCAGGTACGGGTCGGGATGGGGCTTGGTGCGCGGCACCTCGTCACCGGCCACCGTGAGGCTGAAGTGGTGGGCGCCCAGGGAGGTCAGCACCCGGTCGATGATGCGCCGGTGCGAGGCGGAGACCAGGGCCGTGGGGATCTCGTACTCGTACAGCTCGGCCAGCAGCCGGCCGGCTCCGGGCATCAGCGGCAGGGCACGGCCGATGCGGTCCTCGAAGCCGTCGTTGAGGAGCACGGTGAGCTCGTCGAGGGTGATGTCCGCGCCGGTGGCCTCGATCAGGAACCCCGCGCTGCGGGTCATGGGGCCGCCGACCACGACATGGCGCCAGGACTCGTCGAGCATGTGGCCGAGGGAGGCGAAGACCTCGACCTCGACGTCCCACCAGAAGCCCTCCGTGTCCACCAGGGTGCCGTCCATGTCGAGCAGCACGGCTTGCAGAGCTGAACCTTCGGCCGTAAGGGTGCCGAGCGCGGGGACCGTACTGGTCATCCACGTACCTCCTTGAGGGACGTTCAGGCCGGTTCCCGGAAGGGAACCGGCCTGCGGTGGACCGACCAGTCTACGTCGTGCGCGGACGAAACGCTTCTTTTGGCCCGGGCGCCCGGGAGGGGCTCAGCGGGCGTTGAAGTACTTGGCCTCCGGGTGGTGGATCACGATGGCGTCCGTGGACTGCTCGGGGTGCAGCTGGAACTCCTCGGACAGGTGGACGCCGATGCGCTCCGGCTGGAGCAGGTCGGCGATCTTCGCGCGGTCCTCCAGGTTGGGGCAGGCGCCGTAGCCGAGGGAGAAGCGGGCGCCCCGGTACTTCAGCTCGAACATGCCCTGCATCTCGTCCGGGTCCTCGCCCGCGAAGCCGAGTTCGGAGCGCACGCGCGCGTGCCAGTACTCGGCGAGCGCCTCGGCCAGCTGCACGGACAGGCCGTGCAGTTCGAGGTAGTCGCGGTAGGCGTTGGCCTCGAAGAGCCGCGCGGTCTCCTCGCCGATGCGCGAGCCGACGGTGACGACCTGGAGGCCCACGACGTCCGTCTCGCCGGACTCCTCCGGGCGGAAGAAGTCGGCCAGGCACAGGCGCCGGCCGCGGCGCTGGCGCGGGAAGGTGAAGCGGGTGCGCTCGTTGCCCTGCTCGTCCAGGATGATCAGGTCGTCGTCCTTGGAGACGCACGGGAAGTAGCCGTAGACCACGGCCGCCTCCAGCAGGTTCTCCGTCTGGAGCTTGTCCAGCAGCCCGCGCAGCCGGGGCCGGCCCTCGCTCTCGACGAGTTCCTCGTAGGAGGGGCCCTCGCCGGTGCGGGCCTGCTTGAGGCCCCACTGGCCCTTGAACAGGGCGCCCTCGTCGAGCCAGCTCGCGTACTCCTTGAGCTGGATGCCCTTGATCACGCGGGTGCCGCGGAAAGGCGGCTCGGGGACGGGGTTGTCGGTGGCGACGTCGGAGCGGACGTGCCCCTCCTCGGGGCGCTCCTCGACGGCGGCCGGGGCGGTGGCCCGCACGCGGCGCTGCCTCAGCTCGGGCAGCTTCGCGCCCGGCACGCCCCGCTTGACGCCGATCAGGGCGTCCATCAGGCGCAGGCCCTCGAAGGCGTCGCGGGCGTAGCGGACCTCGCCCTCGTAGATCTCGTGCAGGTCCTGCTCGACGTAGGCGCGGGTGAGGGCGGCCCCGCCGAGGATGACCGGGAAGCGGGCGGCGAGGCCGCGGGTGTTCAGCTCCTCCAGGTTCTCCTTCATGATCACGGTGGACTTGACCAGGAGGCCGGACATGCCGATGACGTCGGCCTTGTGCTCCTCGGCGGCGTCCAGGATCGCGGAGACCGGCTGCTTGATGCCCAGGTTGACGACGTTGTAGCCGTTGTTGGTCAGGATGATGTCGACGAGGTTCTTGCCGATGTCATGCACGTCGCCGCGCACGGTGGCGAGCACGATGGTGCCCTTGCCGGCCTCGTCGGTCTTCTCCATGTGCGGTTCGAGGTGGGCGACGGCCGTCTTCATCACCTCGGCGGACTGCAGGACGAACGGCAGCTGCATCTGCCCGGAGCCGAACAGCTCGCCGACGACCTTCATGCCCTCCAGCAGGGTCTCGTTGACGATGTCGAGCGCGGGCCGCTCCCGCAGGGCCTCGTCCAGGTCCGCTTCGAGTCCGTTGCGCTCGCCGTCGATGATGCGCCGCTTGAGGCGCTCGTCCAGCGGCAGGGCGGCCAGTTCCTCGGCCTTGCCGGCCTTGAGGGACTTGGCGGTGGCGCCCTCGAACAGCTGCATCAGCTTCTGCAGCGGGTCGTAGCCCTCGGCGCGGCGGTCGTAGATGAGGTCCAGAGCCGTCTGGACCTCCTCCTCGCTGAAGCGGGCGATCGGAAGGATCTTCGACGCGTGCACGATCGCCGAGTCCAGGCCCGCCTTGACGCACTCGTCCAGGAAGACGGAGTTGAGCAGGATACGGGCGGCCGGGTTGAGGCCGAAGGAGATGTTGGACAGGCCGAGCGTGGTCTGCACCTTCGGGTGGCGCCGCTTCAGCTCGCGGATGCCCTCGATGGTGGCGATGCCGTCCTTGCGGGACTCCTCCTGACCGGTGCAGATGGTGAAGGTCAGGCAGTCGACGAGGATGTCCTCCTCGTGGATGCCCCAGTTGCCGGTCAGGTCGTCGATGAGCCGTTCGGCGATCTCGACCTTCTTCTCGGCGGTGCGGGCCTGGCCCTCCTCGTCGATGGTCAGCGCGATGAGGGCGGCGCCGTGCTCCTTGGCGAGCTGGGTGACCTTGGCGAAGCGGGACTCGGGGCCGGCGCCGTCCTCGTAGTTCACCGAGTTGATCACCGCCCGGCCGCCGAGCTTCTCCAGACCGGCCCGGATCACGTCGACCTCGGTGGAGTCCAGCACGATCGGCAGCGTGGAGGCGGTGGCGAAGCGGCCGGCCAGCTCCTCCATGTCGGCGACGCCGTCGCGGCCGACGTAGTCCACGCACAGGTCGAGCATGTGCGCGCCCTCGCGGATCTGCTCGCGGGCCATCTCCACGCAGTCGTCCCAGCGGCCCTCCAGCATGGCCTCGCGGAACTTCTTCGAGCCGTTGGCGTTGGTGCGCTCACCGATGGCCAGGTAGGAGGTGTCCTGCCGGAACGGCACGCTCTGGTAGAGCGAGGCGGCGCCCGGCTCGGGCTGCGGGCTGCGCTCGCTCGGGGTGACGTCCCGGACGCGCTCCACCAACTGCCGCAGGTGCTCCGGCGTGGTGCCGCAGCATCCGCCGACCAGCGACAGGCCGTAGTCCCGGACGAAGTTCTGCTGGGCGTCGGCCAGGCCCTCGGGGTCGAGCGGGAAGTGGGCGCCGTCCTTGGTGAGGATCGGCAGGCCGGCGTTCGGCATGCACAGCAGCGGGATGCGCGAGTGTCGCGTCAGATAGCGCAGGTGCTCGCTCATCTCCGCCGGGCCGGTGGAGCAGTTCAGGCCGATCATGTCGATGCCGAGGGGCTCCAGCGCGGTCAGCGCCGCGCCGATCTCGGAGCCGAGCAGCATGGTGCCCGTGGTCTCGAAGGCCATCGAGCACAGCAGGGGCACCTCGACGCCGGTGGCCTCCATGGCACGGCGGGCGCCGAGGACGGAGGCCTTCGTCTGGAGCAGGTCCTGGGTGGTCTCCACCAGCAGCGCGTCCGCGCCGCCGGCGAGCAGGCCCTCGGCGTTGGCCTGGTAGCCGTCGCGGATGGTGCCGTAGGTGACGTGGCCGAGCGTGGGCAGCTTGGTCCCCGGGCCGACCGAGCCGAGCACCCAGCGCGGCCGGCCGTCCCGGGCGGCGTACTCGTCGGCCACCTCGCGGGCGATCCGGGCACCCGCCTCGGACAGCTCGTGCACCCGGTCGGAGATCTCGTACTCCGCCGCGGCCGTGTGGTTGGCGCCGAAGGTGTTGGTCTCGACGCAGTCGACGCCGACCGCGAAGTACGCCTCGTGGACGGAACGGACGATGTCCGGCCGGGTCAGGTTGAGGATCTCGTTACAGCCTTCGAGATTCTCGAAGTCCTCGAGCGTCGGGTCCTGCGCCTGGAGCATGGTGCCCATGGCCCCGTCGGCCACGACCACACGGCTGGCCAGGGCCTCTCGGAGGGCGGACACACGGGTCCGGCTGTCGGAAGGGGTCGGTGGCAACGAGGCCATGTAAAGGGCTCCCTCGGGTGCGACGGCTGTCGGCTATGCGGCTTCCCGGACACACGGAGGGCATCCGGGGATGGGCGCACGGCGCCAGCCTAACCGGGAGCGGGCCGGGATGGGCAGGGCGTCCACGGGACGGACGCGCATGGCGTCCGGGACGGTCGTGTGTCACCTATGAGCCACTGAGGAGCCGGCTGTGACGCACCTCGGCGCGGCGCCCGTGCGGCACAGGGCGACCCGCCGGCGCAACAAATGGTGACCCGCCATTAGCGAGAGGTCGGCATCGACCGGTAGTGTTCGACATTGCCGAACGAGGGCTGCGGTGACGCCTGTCGGCGGTCGAAGGGGACGGAGGCAGTACGGCGATGGCACGGAACATCCAGTCGCTCGAACGGGCGGCCGCGATGCTGCGGCTGCTCGCGGGCGGCGAGCGGCGGCTCGGCCTGTCGGACATCGCCTCGTCGCTGGGCCTGGCCAAGGGCACCGCCCACGGCATCCTGCGCACCCTCCAGCAGGAGGGCTTCGTGGAGCAGGACGACACCTCCGGGCGCTACCAGCTCGGCGCGGAGCTGCTGCGCCTGGGCACCACCTACCTCGATGTGCACGAGCTGCGGGCGCGCGCCCTGGTGTGGACCGACGACCTGGCCCGGTCCAGCGGCGAGAGCGTGTACCTGGGCGTCCTGCACCAGCAGGGCGTGCTGATCGTGCACCACGTCTTCCGGCCCGACGACAGCCGGCAGGTCCTGGAGATCGGCGCCATGCAGCCGCTGCACTCGACGGCGCTGGGCAAGGTGCTCTCGGCCTACGACCCGGTGGCGCACAGCGAGGCCCTGGAGGCCGACCGCAAGGCGTTCACCGACCGGACCGTGTGCGAGCCGGAGGACTTCGAGCACCTCCTCGACCTCACCCGCGCGCGCGGTTACGCGGCGGACGTCGAGGAGACCTGGGAGGGCGTGGCCTCCCTCGCCGCGCCCATCCACGACCGGCGGCGCATGCCGGTCGGCGCGGTCGGCATCACGGGCGCCGTGGAGCGGCTGTGCCGGCCCGACGAGGAGGGCGCGCTGCGCCCCGAGCTGATCGCGGCGGTCCGGGACTGCGCCCGCGCGGTGTCGCGGGACCTGGGCGCCGGGCGGTTCTGAGAGGACACGGGAGGACCGGGGCGCCGCAGGGCGTTCCGGTCGTCGGCACGCCCGTGCCCACCGGCCGCCGGCGGCCCCCGCTGGAGGGCCGCGCGACCGCGACGATCAGTAACGATCGTGTTTTCGACAACACAGCCCTTGACGTGCTCGTAACGCCGAAGCAAGACTCCCGTCCATCGGTCGACATTGTCGAACAGCTACCGGCAATACGCGCTAGAGTGTGACAACGCCAGGCCGGTATAGAACTTCACCCCTGGACGAAGGACAAAGGAGTCGCGGGTGTCCAGCTCCGACATCTTCATCGGCGAGACCATCGGTACCGCCATACTCATCCTCCTCGGCGGCGGAGTCTGCGCCGCCGTCACGCTGAAGGCTTCCAAGGCCCGCAACGCCGGCTGGCTCGCCATCACCTTCGGGTGGGGCTTCGCGGTGCTCACGGCGGTCTACACGTCGGCGCCGCTGTCCGGCGCCCATCTGAACCCGGCCGTGACCCTGGCGATCGCGATCAAGGACGGCGACTGGAAGAACGTCCCGGTCTACTGGGCCGGACAGCTCCTCGGCGCCATGATCGGTGCCGCCCTGGTCTGGATCGCCTACTACGGCCAGTTCCAGGCCCACCTCACCGACCGGGAGATCGTCGGCGGTCCGGGCGCGCAGGACACCACGGCCAAGGCCGTCGAGGCCCAGGAGAAGGGCGCCGGCCCCGTGCTGGGCATCTTCTCCACCGGGCCCGAGGTCCGGGTCGCCTGGCAGAACCTCGCCACGGAGATCATCGGCACCATCGTGCTGGTGCTGGCCGTGCTCACCCAGGGCCTGAACGACAAGGGCAACGGCCTGGGCACGCTGGGCGCGCTGATCACCGCGCTCGTGGTGGTGTCCATCGGCCTCTCCCTCGGCGGCCCGACGGGTTACGCGATCAACCCGGCCCGTGACCTCGGTCCGCGTATCGTGCACGCCCTGCTGCCCCTGCCCAACAAGGGCGGCTCCGACTGGGGCTACGCCTGGGTCCCGGTGGTCGGTCCGCTGATCGGCGGCGCCATCGCGGCAGGCATCTACAACGTCGCATTCGCCTAGGAGCGATCCCCCGCGCCTTCGCGAAACTTCCAGCACGCGCCGTACGTAAAGCCCCTTAAACCCGGAATTACCAGGAGCACACAGTGACCGACGCGCACACCGCCGGCCCCTTCATCGCCGCCATCGACCAGGGCACCACCTCTTCCCGCTGCATCGTCTTCGACCGCGACGGCCGGATCGTGTCGGTCGACCAGAAGGAGCACGAGCAGATCTTCCCGAAGCCGGGCTGGGTCGAGCACAACGCCACCGAGATCTGGACCAACGTCCAGGAGGTCGTCGCCGGGGCCATCGAGAAGGCCGGCATCACCCGCGACGACATCAAGGCCATCGGCATCACCAACCAGCGCGAGACGACCGTGCTGTGGGACAAGAACACCGGTGAGCCGGTCCACAACGCCATCGTCTGGCAGGACACCCGCACCGACGCCCTCTGCCGCGAGCTCGGCCGCAACGTCGGCCAGGACCGCTTCCGCCGCGAGACGGGCCTCCCCCTCGCCTCCTACTTCGCCGGCCCGAAGGCCCGCTGGCTGCTCGACAACGTCGACGGGCTGAAGGAGCGCGCCGAGGCGGGCGACATCCTCTTCGGCACCATGGACACCTGGGTCATCTGGAACCTGACCGGCGGTGTCGACGGCGGCAAGCACGTCACGGACGTCACCAACGCCTCCCGCACGATGCTGATGAACCTGCACACCATGCAGTGGGACGACAAGATCTGCGAGTCCATCGGCGTGCCGAAGCAGGTCCTGCCCGAGATCCGCTCCTCCGCCGAGGTCTACGGCGAGATCACGGGCGGCAAGCTGGGCGACCTGCTCGGCGGCATCCCGGTCGCCTCCGCACTCGGCGACCAGCAGGCGGCCCTGTTCGGCCAGACCTGTTTCTCCGAGGGCGAGACCAAGTCGACGTACGGCACCGGCACCTTCATGGTGATGAACACCGGTGACAAGATCATCAACTCGTACAGCGGCCTGCTGACCACCGTCGGCTACAAGATCGGCGACCAGGACACGGTCTACGCCCTGGAGGGCTCGATCGCCGTCACCGGTTCGCTGGTGCAGTGGATGCGCGACCAGATGGGCCTGATCTCCACGGCCGCCGAGATCGAGACGCTCGCGCTGTCGGTGGAGGACAACGGCGGTGCCTACTTCGTGCCGGCCTTCTCCGGCCTGTTCGCCCCGTACTGGCGCTCCGACGCCCGCGGGGTGATCGCCGGCCTGACCCGGTACGTCACCAAGGCGCACCTGGCGCGTGCCGTCCTGGAGGCGACCGCCTGGCAGACGCGGGAGATCGCCGACGCCATGACCAAGGACTCCGGCGTGGAGCTGGCCGCCCTGAAGGTCGACGGCGGCATGACCTCCAACAACCTGCTGATGCAGACCCTCGCCGACTTCGTGGACGCCCCCGTGGTGCGCCCGATGGTCGCCGAGACCACCTGCCTCGGCGCCGCCTACGCCGCCGGCCTCGCCGTCGGCTTCTGGAACAGCACCGACGACCTGCGCGCCAACTGGCGCCGGGCCGCCGAGTGGACCCCCCGCATGGACGCGGAGACCCGCGCCCGTGAGTACAAGAACTGGCTCAAGGCCGTCGAGCGGACCATGGGCTGGCTCGAGGACGAGGAGTAAGAAACAGCATGACCACTCAGTCCACCCTGAAGTCCGTGCCTGCCCTGGGGACGCACCCGTCCTCCGGCTCGAACCCGAGCCGAGCCGAGACCAGGGAGCAGCTCGCCAAGGCGTCGTACGACCTTCTCGTGATCGGCGGCGGCATCCTGGGCATCTCCACCGCCTGGCACGCCGCGCAGTCCGGCCTCAGGGTGGCTCTGGTCGACGCCGGCGACTTCGCCGGTGCCACCTCCTCCGCCTCCTCCAAGCTGCTCCACGGCGGTCTGCGCTACCTGCAGACCGGCGCGGTGAAGCTGGTGGCGGAGAACCACTTCGAGCGCCGTGCGGTCTCCCGGCAGGTGGCTCCCCACCTGGCGAACCCGCTCACGTTCTACCTCCCCGTGTACAAGGGCGGGCCGCACGGCGCGGCGAAGCTCGGGGCGGGCGTCTTCGCCTACTCCGCGCTGTCGGCCTTCGGTGACGGCGTCGGGCACCTGCTCTCGCCGGCCAAGGCCGCACAGGACGTGCCCGAGCTGCGCACCGAGAACCTCAAGGCCGTGGCCGTGTACGGCGACGACCAGATGAACGACGCGCGCATGGCGCTGATGACGGTCCGCGGCGCTGTCGAGGCGGGCGCGGTCGTCCTCAACCACGCCGAGGTGACGGGCCTGCGCTTCACCCAGGGCCGGGTCACCGGCGCCGAGCTCAAGGACCGGCTGTCCGGCGACGAGTTCGGCGTCAACGCCCGGCTGGTGCTGAACGCGACCGGCCCGTGGGTCGACCACCTGCGCAAGATGGAGAACCCGAACGCGGCCCCGTCCATCCGCCTGTCGAAGGGCGCGCACCTGGTTTTGAAGCGCACCTCCCCCTGGAAGGCCGCGCTCGCCACCCCGATCGACAAGTACCGCATCACCTTCGCCCTCCCCTGGGAGGACATGCTGCTGCTCGGCACCACCGACGAGGTCTTCGAGGGCGACCCGGCGGACGTCTCGGTCACCGAGCAGGACATAACCCAGATCCTCGACGAGGCCGCCTTCTCGGTCCGCGACCAGCAGCTCAGCCGGGACCTCATCACGTACTCCTTCGCCGGCCTGCGGGTGCTGCCGGGCGGCCCCGGCGACACCGCGAAGGCCAAGCGCGAGACGGTGGTGACCGAGGGCAAGGGCGGCATGCTGTCCGTCGCGGGCGGCAAGTGGACCACGTTCCGCCACATCGGCCGGACCATCATGAAGAAGCTGGAGTCGCTGCCGGGCCACCCGCTGGGCGACGACTTCGAGCCCATCAGCTCCCTGCCGAAGAAGCTGCCGCTGCCCGGCATCGCCAACCCGCGCGCGGTCGCCCACCGGCTGCTGACCGACCGCCCGGCGCCCGGCCCGCGCATGGCGGCCGACACCGCCAGGCACCTGGCCACGCACTACGGCTCGCTCGCGTTCGACATCGCCCGCCTGGCCAACGAGAGCCCCGAGCTCGCCGAACGCGTCCACCCGGACGCCCCGGAGATCTGGGCGCAGGTCGTCTGGGCCCGGGACCACGAGTGGGCCGAGACGCAGGACGACGTGCTGCGCCGCCGCACGACGCTGACGATCCGCGGCCTGGCCACGGACGACGTCCGCGCCAAGGTCCAGGACCTGCTCGACAAGAAGTAGGCACCACCGGGGGGATCCCCTGGCCGGGAGGGGCGGTTCCACGCCGACGGAGCCGCCCCTTCCGCGTTCCCGACCCCCCATAATGACCTGATACGTCGGAGGTCTTGAGCGACAGGGAGGCCGGCCATGGCAGTCACCGACGAGGCGATCGAGAAGATCAAGGGCATGATCGTCTCCGGCGCGCTGCGGCCGGGCGACCGGCTGCCCAAGGAGAGCGAACTCGCGGCCGACCTCGGCCTGTCCCGCAACTCCCTGCGGGAGGCCGTACGCGCCCTCTCCCTCATCCGGATCCTGGACGTCCGGCAGGGCGACGGCACCTACGTCACCAGCCTCGACCCGCAACTCCTGCTGGAGGCGCTGAGCTTCGTCGTGGACTTCCACCGCGACGACACGGTCCTGGAGTTCCTGGCCGTCCGCCGCATCCTGGAGCCGGCCGCGACGGCCATGGCGGCCCTGCGGATCAGCGAACAGCAGCTCGACGCGCTCACGGCCCAGCTGGACAAGCTCGGCGACGACCCGTCCGTCGAGGACCTCGTCGCCTGCGACCTGGAGTTCCACCGGGGCATCGTGCAGAGCTCGGGCAACTCCGTGCTGTGCTCCCTGCTCGACGGGCTGTCGGGTCCCACCACCCGGGCCCGGATCTGGCGCGGCCTGACCCAGGAGGACGCGGTCGGCCGCACCCTGCGCGAGCACCGGGCGATCCTCGCGGCCCTGCGGGACCGGGACGCCGAGGCGGCGCGCTCCTGGGCGACGGTGCACATCGCGAGCGTGGAGCAGTGGCTGCGCTCCACGCTGTGACCAGGGTCTCACGGACAGCTCGGACGAATCCGGGGTGTTCAGGGGTGGTTCGCGGGGCAGTGATGGGGTCACTCCCCCTGCGAGGGGGCTGCGGGCGCCCCCTTGGCACGCCGTAAGGTTGGGGGGTACGCGAGGGCACGTCGGAAGGAGGCGCTGGGTGATCGAGCTCGAGGGGGTTCCCGAGCTGATCGACCCGGTCATGGTGGCCGCGTTCGAGGGCTGGAACGATGCCGGCGACGCCGCCTCCACCGCGGTCGCGCATCTGGACAGGGAATGGAAGGGCGAGGTCTTCGCGGCGCTGGACGCCGAGGACTACTACGACTTCCAGGTCAACCGCCCCACGGTGTTCATGGAAGCGGGCGTCCGCAAGATCACGTGGCCGACCACGCGGCTGTCGGTGGTCCGGGTCGGCGGGGACAAGCCACGCGATCTCGTCCTCGTCCGGGGTATCGAACCGTCCATGCGGTGGCGTTCGTTCTGCAACGAACTGCTCGGCTTCGCACACGAACTCGGCGTGGAACTGGTGGTCGTCCTGGGCGCCCTGCTCGGTGACACCCCGCACACCCGCCCGGTGCCGATCAGCGGGACGACGTCCGACCCGGACCTGGCCCGCCGCATGGACCTGGAGGAGACCAAGTACGAGGGGCCCACGGGCATCGTCGGCGTCCTCCAGGAGGCCTGCACGCACGCGGGCGTGCCGGCCGTCTCGCTGTGGGCGGCGGTGCCGCACTACGTGTCGCAGCCGCCGAACCCGAAGGCCACGCTGGCTCTCCTGAACCGGCTGGAGGACCTGATCGACGTGCGCATCCCGCTGGGCGAGCTGCCCGAGGACGCGCGCGCCTGGCAGGTCGGCGTGGACCAGCTGGCCGCCGAGGACAGCGAGGTCGCCGAGTACGTCCAGTCGCTGGAGGAGGCCCGGGACACCGCCGAGCTGCCGGAGGCGTCCGGCGAGGCGATCGCCCGCGAGTTCGAGCGCTATCTGCGGCGCCGGGACGGCGGCGGACCGACCGCCTCCGGCGGGCACGCCACGGCGGACGGCAGCGACAGCACGTCGTACCTGCGGGACAACCCCGGCGGCCGTACGCGCCCGCCGAAGCCGCCCAAGCCGGGTACGGACGACGAGGAGTCGTCGGAGGACTGAGCGGGGCCGAGCACGGCAGAAGGACAGCAGAAGGGGCGCCTCCCGGCCGGGAGGCGCCCCTTCGCGTGCCGTGGGGCTACAGCGCCACGCCCAGCAGCGCGTCCACCGCCCGGGAGACCACCCCGGGGGCGCCCTCGTCGGTGCCGCCGCTCTGCTCCTGGAGCGCGGCCCAGCGGTCGACCGCGGTGAGCGCGGCCGGGGCGTCCAGGTCGTTCGCGAGGGCCTCGCGGATCTCCTCCACGAGCGCCTGAGCCGGCGGCCCGTCGGGCCGGGAGACGGCGGCCCGCCAGCGGCCGAGCCGTGCGACGGCGTCCCGGAGGACCTGGTCGGTCCACTCCCAGTCGGCGCGGTAGTGGTGGGCGAGCAGCGCCAGCCGGATGGCGGCCGGGTCGACGCCGTCGCGCCGGAGCGTGGAGACGAAGACCAGGTTGCCCTTGGACTTGGACATCTTCTCGCCGTCGAGGGCGACCATGCCGGCGTGTACGTACGCCTTGGCCATGGGGAACTCGCCGGTGAGGGCCTGGGCGTGCGAGGCGCCCATCTCGTGGTGCGGGAAGGCCAGGTCGGAGCCTCCGCCCTGGATGTCGAAGCCCATGCCGAGGTGGTCGAGGGCGATGGCCACGCACTCGATGTGCCAGCCGGGCCGTCCGCGTCCGAGCGATCCGCCGTCCCAGCTCGGCTCGCCCTCCCGGGCCGCCATCCACAGCATCGGGTCGAGCGGGTTCTTCTTGCCCGGCCGCTCCGGGTCACCGCCGCGCTCGGCGGACAGCAGCCGCATCGCCGCGGCGTCCAGCCCGGACACCTTGCCGAAGTGCGGGTCGGCTTCGACGGAGAAGTAGACGTCGCCGTCGAGTTCGTAGGCCGCGCCCATGTCGCGCAGCCGCTCGACGAGCGGGACGATCCCGGGTATCGCCTCGACGGCACCTATGTACTGTCGCGGCGGCAGCATCCGCAGCGCCGTCATGTCCTCGCGGAAGAGGGCCGTCTCCCGCTCGGCGAGCGCGGCCCAGTCGAGGCCGTCGCGCTGGGCGCGTTCCAGGAGCGGGTCGTCGACGTCGGTGACGTTCTGGACGTAGTGAACCTGCCGCTTGGTGTCGAGCCACACGCGCTGCACGAGGTCGAACGCGTTGTAGGTCGCCGCGTGTCCTATGTGCGTGGCGTCGTACGGGGTGATGCCACAGACATAGATACGGGCGACGGGACCGGGGTCGAGGGTGACGAGGCCGCCGGTCGCGGTGTCGTGGATCCTCAGGTCGCGGCCCTGACCAGGCAGGGCGGGGACCTCGGAAGCGGGCCAGGCATGCATGCCATGAGCCTAACCGGACTGAAGTTCCATATACGAATGGGAGCGGGCCGGACGACCGAGAAGGCACTCTTGCGGGAGCTCGGCGTATGTGCTGCTACACGGGTGGCCAGGGGATCGCCGGCCATTCCCCGCTCGGCTCGGGATGCTTCCCCGAGGCGAGCAGGGCGCCGACCCGCGCGCGTGTGGCGTCGATCTCCGCGCCGGTGATCAGCGGCTGCAGCCGGGCGGTGAGGGGACCGCCGTCCGCCAGGGCCTTCCTGAGGCCCTCGAGGACGTCGACGGCCTCCCGGGTGAGGGGCTCCCCCGCCCACCCCCACAGCAGGGTCCGCAACTTGTTCTCGACGTTGAAGGTGACCCCGTGGTCGATCCCGTACAGCCGCCCCTCGCCGGTCGGCAGCAGGTGCCCGCCCTTGCGGTCGGCGTTGTTGAGCACGGCGTCCAGCACCGCGAGCCGCCGCAGCCGCTCGTCGTCGGCGTGCACGAGGAGCGCGGTGCGGCCCTCGCCGACCTCGGCGAAGCCGATGGCCTTCCAGCCCGGCTCCGGTTCCTCCCCGTCGACCAGGGCGAGCAGCTCCGCCTCCGGCGCCGCCTCCACCCACAGCTGGCACATGCCCTCGCCGTAGGGGCCGTCCCGCAGCACGGTGGGCGGGACGAGGCCCCAGCCGGTCGCCTCGGAGACCTCGTACGCGGCGACCTCGCGCTGGGCCAGCGTCCCGTCGGGGAAGTCCCACAGGGGCCGCTCCCCGGCGACCGGCTTGTAGATGCACGCCGCGTCCCGGCCGTCGTGGGACACCGTGCAGTACAGGGCCGCGTTGGACGCCTCACGGATGCGTCCGCGCACGGTGAGTTCGCCCCGGGCGAGCAGGTCGGCGGCGTCCGGAGGAGGTGTCACGCTCCGCGGCGGTATCCGTTCTGGCGCGGACATACGTGTCCTTCCGGGTCGAGCGGGAGGCTGCACAGCGGGCACGGCGGCCGCCCGGCGTTGACGATGTCGAGGGCGCGTTTGGCGAAGGCCCTCGCCTGCGCGCCGGTGAGCCGGACCCGCAGCATCGGGGGCCCGTTCTCCTCGTCCTGGAGCAGCCGCTCCTCGGCCTCGGCGAGGTCCTCCTCGGAGTCGGCGTCGAGCTCCACGAGCGCCTGCGCCTCGACGATCATCAGCTGCTCGTCGCCGTCCCAGGCGAGCGCCATCGTGCCGACGCGGAACTCCTCCTCGATGGGAGTGTCCAGCGGGGCGGTGTCGGTGATGTCCGACGGTGCGACGGCAGGGACGGAGGCGCTGCCTCCGCTACGGCGTACGACCTCGTCGAGCAGTTCGTCCATGCGCTCGGCGAGCGCGGCGACCTGGGTCTTCTCCAGGGCCACGCTGGTCACCCGGGAGCCGGCGGAGGCCTGGAGGAAGAACGAACGGCGCCCGGGCAGTCCGACCGTACCGGCCACGAAACGCTCCGGATGGTCGTAGAGGAACACCTGACGGGACACGTCCTGTCTCCATTGGAATCGTGGGAACCGTGTGACTACGGCACTGCTGCGACCGCTTCACCCTACTGCGGCCGACGATCACGGTGCGCCCGCACCACCCCCGACGGGGGCCTCGTCGCCCGGCGGTTCCTCACGCGGCACCAGGGACGTGAAGTCGCCGGTGTCGCCGAGGCGGACGAGAAACGGGCGCAGTCGGGTGTAGCGGATCGCGGTGATGGAACACGGTTCAACGGAAATCCGCTGGAAGAGGTCCAGATGAAGTCCGAGCGCGTCCGCGACGAGCGACTTGATGATGTCGCCGTGCGAGCACATGAGGTAGACGGCGTCGGCTCCGTGGTCGCGCTCCACGCGCGCGTTCCACTCGCGTACGGCCTCGGCGGCACGGGTCTGCATGGCCCGCATCGACTCCCCGCCGGGGAACGCCGCAGCGGACGGGTGCGCCTGCACGACCTCCATCAGGGGCTCGTCCTTGAGCTCGTCGAGCTTGCGCCCCGACCAGTCGCCGTAGTGGCACTCGCCGATGCGCTCGTCGGTGTGCGGGCTGAGGTCCGGCCGGGCCCGGAGCAGGGGCCGGATCGTCTCCTGGCAGCGCTGGAGCGGGCTGGTGACGATCTCGGCGAGGGGCAGTTCGGCGAGCCGCCCGGGCAGCGCGGCGGCCTGCGCGGCGCCGCGTTCGTCGAGCGCGACACCCGGCGTCCAGCCGGCGAGCAGTCCCTCGGTGTTGGCGGTGGAACGTCCGTGCCGGACCAGGATCAACGTGGGCATGCGGTCCAGCGTAGGCGCACGCGCGCGTACGGTGTCGTTCGAATGACGGGAGACTCGCTTCGTGATCGTCGACTGTGCCATCTACCGCGAGGGACACCGGTCGGAAGGGCCGGAGGACTTCTCCGACGCCCTGGGTGAGGCCCGTGCGGCGGGGGGTTTCGTGTGGATCGGGCTGCATGAGCCGACGGAGCGCGAATTCGATCTCGTGACGCAGGAGTTCGGGCTGCATCCACTGGCCGTCGAGGACGCCCTCAAGGCCCACCAGCGGCCCAAGCTGGAGGTGTACGACGACTCGCTCTTCGTGGTGCTCAAGCCCGTGGCGTACGAGCCGCAGAGCGACACCGTCTCCACCGGCGAGATCATGATCTTCCTGGGCGACTCGTTCGTCGTGACCGTCCGGCACGGCGAGGGCGCCCCCCTGAAGGCCGTACGGCACCGGCTGGAGCAGGAGCCGGAGCTGCTGGGCAACGGCCCCACCTCCGTGCTGTACGCGGTCGCCGACGCCGCCGTCGACCACTACCTGGACGTCGCGACCGAGTTGCAGGCCGACCTGGAGGGGCTGGAAGCGGAGGTCTTCTCCCCGGACGACGGGGGCTCGCGGCACACCGCGTCCCGGATCTACAACTTCAAACGGCAGGTCCTGGAGTTCCGCCGGGCGACCGGGCCGCTGGCCCTGCCGATGAGCCGGCTGGCGGGCACGGCGCCGTCCGGCGTGACGGTGCCGTTCGTGGACGACCGGGCCCGGCCGTTCCTCCGCGACGTCAGCGATCACCTGACGCGCGTGAACGAGTCCGTGGAGAACCTGGACCGGCTGGTGTCGGACATCCTCTCCGCGCATCTGGCGCAGATGAGCGTCCGGCAGAACGACGACATGCGGAAGATCTCCGCGTGGGCGGCCATGGCCGCGATCCCCACGATGGTCGCGGGGATCTACGGCATGAACTTCGAGCACATGCCCGAGCTGCACTGGGAGTGGTCCTATCCGGCGCTGATCGCGGTGATGGCCGTTCTCGAGGTGCTGGTGTTCCGGCTGTTCAAGCGCCGGGGCTGGTTGTAGAGCGGGCCGGGGCCGGTGGTGGAGCGGGCGGGCTCAGGCGAACTCGGGTGCCGCGGAGGCGGGCCCGCCGAGGGCGTCGCGGCGCTCGGGCATCTTCAGCGACACCATCCGGCGCCAGCCGCCCAGCCGTTCGTACGCGTACATCGCGTGGATGCCCGCCGCGAGCACCGCCGACTTCGCCCTGGACCAGCCGAGGATGCGGCCCATGTTCGCCATGACGGCGAGGCTGACGTCCCGGTAGATCCGGATCTCGGCGAGCGCGCACGCGCGCAGGGTCCGCTGGATGGCCCGGCCGTGGCCCGCGTAGGCGAAACGCAGCAGTTCCTCGTGGCAGTAGGCGAGGTGGTTGTCCTCGTCGTTGGAGATCTGCCTGACCGCGCGGCCGATGTCCGGGTCGTCGGCGAAGTGCTTGCGGAGCAGTTCCATCTGCTCGGAGGCGCGCTGTTCGGTGACCCTGCTGTGCGAGAGGTAGGTGACGATGTCCTGGACCGTGAGCGGCTCGTCGCGCCTCAGCTGCTCGTGCGCGAGGCCGATGCCGTTCTTCTCCAGGAGCATGGTGTAGTCGGTCTCGGGCGGGACCGGGACGGGGTCGAGGCCGCGCTTCTTCATCAGGGCGTTGAAGATCCGGCCGTGCTTGTCCTCGTCGGCGCCGTGCCGGGTGATCTTGGGCGCGAGTCCTCGCTCGCTGTCGGGGACGAGCGCGGCGATACGGGCGTTCTCCCAGCCGCCCTGGGACTCGCCGCTCGCGGCGATGGAGCAGAACAGGGCGAAGGACTCGTCGTTGGCGAGGATCTCCTGGAACACACTCTTGGCCGAAAGCATCGTGAGCACCTCTCCCGCGCACGTGCGCGTGCTGCGTGATTCCGCAGGTTCGTCGCAAAGAACGAGTCAAGTGCGGGACCGCAGGCGCTGCAACAGGTACGTCGGACAACTCCGCCGAACGGAGGACACGGGAGACCGGCACGACTACGGGCCGGCCCGCCCGCGGCGGGGAGATCCCGGCGTAACCGCGGGAGGCGCGGGGCGTTGTTCTGCGTGACGGCCGTGGCGGGGAAGACCCCCGAGCCCCCACCACGGCCGCAGACAACTCCGACGCGTTCCGCCGTGTCAGGCGAGCCCGGCGCGCTCCAGGGCCTCGGTGCCGGCGCGGAGGGACGCGAGCCGCTCGTCGAGGGTGAAGCCCGCCGGGGCGAGGCTCAGGGTGGTGACGCCGGCCGCCGCGTAGGCCTTCATCCGGTCCGCGATCCGGTCGACGGACCCCAGCAGCGTGGTCTTGTCGATCAGCTCGTGCGGAACGGCGGCCGCGGCGCCCTGCTTGTCGCCGGACAGGTACTTGCCCTGGATCTCGGCGGCCTCCTTCTCGTAGCCCATGCGCTGGGCGAGCTGGTTGTAGAAGTTCTGCTTGGGGCTGCCCATGCCCCCGACGTACAGCGCCGTGTAGGGGCGGAAGGTGTCGGCGAGCGCGGCGACGTCCTTGTCGTCGCCGACGGCGAGCGGGAGGGTCGGGCAGACGTCGAAGCCGTCGAGCGTCTCGCCGGCCTTCTCGCGGCCGGCGCGCAGGTACTTGATCGTCGTCTCCTCCAGGTGGTCGGCGGAGGGGAAGATCAGCAGGGCGCCGTCGGCGATCTCGCCGGTCTGCTCCAGGTTCTTGGGGCCGATCGCGGCGATGTACAGCGGGATGTGCTCGCGCTGCGGGTGCACGGTGAGCTTGATGGGCTTGCCCGGGCCGCCGGGCAGGGGCAGCGTCCAGTGCTCGCCCTCGTAGGACAGGCGCTCGCGCGTCATGGCCTTGCGGACGATCTCGACGTATTCACGCGTGCGTGCCAGCGGCTTGTCGAACTTGACGCCGTACCAGCCTTCGGAGACCTGCGGGCCGGAGACGCCGAGGCCGAGGCGGAAGCGACCGCCGGAGAGGGAGTCGAGGGTGGCCGCCGTCATGGCGGTCATCGCGGGCTGGCGGGCCGGGATCTGGAAGATGGCCGAGCCGACGTCGATCCGTTCGGTCTGGGCGGCGACCCAGGTCAGTACGGTGGCGGCGTCGGACCCGTAGGCCTCGGCGGCCCAGCAGACGGCGTATCCGAGCCGGTCGGCCTCCTGGGCGACGGCCAGATTGTCCGCGTCCATTCCGGCACCCCAGTAGCCGAGGTTGATACCGAGCTGCATGCCGCATCCCCTTACCGATCAGTAACGTGCACGTGGGGAGACCTTAGCGCGCGGCTCGGCGCGGGCCCAGCGGCGGGCAGTGGTGCGGACAACTCGTGGCCAGGACCGGGAAATCGGCTGTCCACAGCCCACCACAGGGAAGGTTCTGGCCAGTAATCTCGGCGTTCATGGAGCAGAGGCATCTCGGCCGCACCGGCCTGCGTGTGTCCCGGATCGGGCTCGGCACCCTGACCTGGGGACGGGACACCGACGAGCACGACGCCGCGGACCTGATGAAGACGTTCTGGGAAGCGGGCGGGACCCTCGTCGACACCGCGGACGTCTACGGCGACGGAGAGGCCGAGTACCTGCTCGGCCGGCTCATGGACGGCCTGGTGGCCCGCCGGGACCTGGTCATCTCGACCAAGGCCGGCAGCGTGCCGGATCCCGACCGCCGCTTCGACACCTCCCGCGGCCACCTGCTCTCCGCGCTGGACGCCTCGCTCTCCCGGCTCGGCACCGACTACGTCGACCTGTGGCACGTGCACGCCTTCGACCCGGACACCCCGCTGGAGGAGACCCTCCAGGCCCTCGATCTCGCGGTCGCCAGCGGCCGGGCCCGCTACGCCGCCGTCTCCAACTTCTGCGGCTGGCAGCTGGCCAAGGCCGCGACCTGGCAACTGGCGGCCCCCGGCACGCGGACCCGGCTGGCGGCCACGCAGCTGGAGTACTCGCTGCTCCAGCGGGGCGTCGAGCGCGAGGTGCTGCCGGCCGCGCTGGACCTGGGCATCGGGCTGCTGCCCTCCTCGCCCCTGGGGCGCGGGGTGCTGACGGGCAAGTACCGGGGCGACACGACGCCGCCGGACTCGCGCGGTGCCTCGGAGCACCTCGCGCCGTTCGTCGCGCCGTATCTGGACGACACGGCGGGACGCATCGTGGACGCCGTCACGACCGCGGCCGACGGTCTCGCGGTGACGCCGCTCCAGGTGGCCCTGGCCTGGGTCCGCGACCGCCCGGGGGTGGCCGCGCCCATCGTCGGCGCGCGCAACGCGCAGCAGCTCACGGCGGCATTGTCAGTGGAGACCCTTAGTCTTCCTGACGAGATCTGCCGGGCGCTCGACGACGTGTCGGCGCCTGTGCACCGCTATCCCGATCACGACTGGAGCACGCTGTGAGCACGGAGCCGGAGACCACGGAGGACGCCGAGCCGGGGACGCCGACCGGTGGTGCGGAGACCGAGGGGGTCGAGGGGACCGAGGGGGCAGCAGCCGGTTCCGGTGAGGTGTCCGAAGCCGGGGGAACCGACGGGGACACAGCTGATGCCGGTGACGTGTCCGAGGCCGAGGCCGAGCTGCGGGCCCAGCGCGCGGAGCGGGAGCGTATCGAGCAGCGGAAGGCCGGGAAGAAGGCGCCGATCGAGGCCGGCACCAAGCTGAGCGGCAAGGCCGCCGATCTGCTCGCGGCCGTCCGGGCCGTGGAGAGCGGCGAGAAGCCGGTCGCCACGGTGTTCGCAGAGCCCGAGCCCGCCCCCCGCCGCTCCGCCCCGGAGCCCGTACGACGGCCGCAATCGGTGGCGGCCGAGGCCGTCGCCGCGCCCGCGGCTCCCCAGCCTGCGACGGTGCGGGCCGTACGGCAGGTGCTCGGCGAGGGCGGTGCCCCCGAGGTCCTCGCCCCGCAGGTGGCGGCGGCACTCGGCGAGGGCGCGGACGAGCTGCTGCGGGCTGATCCCTGGCAGTTGCTGCGGGTCGCCGGCGTGCGGCCCGAGCAGGCCGACGGGTTCGCCCGCGCCCTGCTCGGCGCCGAGTGCGGCCCGGACGACGGGCGAAGGGGCCGGGCCGTCACCGGCTGGCTCCTGGAGCAGGCCGCGCTGGCCGGGCACACCGCCCTGGAGATGCCGGCGCTCCTCGCGGCCCTGGCCCAACGGGGCGTGCCGGACCCGGACGGTGCCGTGCAGGACGCGATCGCGGAGGGTGAGGCGCTGGTCTTCCAAGACGCCCTGGAGGAGACCGGCGGCGCGCCGGCCCGGACCGAGGAGGAGGGCGCGGAGGAGGACGAGGAGCGTCCGGTCCGGGTCCTGGTCGGGCTCGAACGCTACGCGCTCGCGGAGGAGAGCCTGGCCGACGGTCTGGCCCGGCTGGTGAACTCGGTGCCCAAGCAGGACGGTTCGGCCGAGGACTGGGAGCGGGTCGCCGCCGCGGCCCGGGGTTCGACGGCTGAGCTGCTCCGCGCGGTCGCCACGCACGGCCTGGTCCTGCACACCGGCGGCGAGTCCTCCCTGACCGAGCCCGCGGCACTGCTGGCCGCCGCGCACACCCTCGGCCTGCGCGCCTGGGCCGCCACCCACGGCCCGATCGGCCGCACCCGCTTCGCGGCCCTGCTGCGCCGGCCCCCCGGTGCCCCCTCCCCCGTGGCCACCGTGGCCGGTCTGCTCTCCGGTGCCGAAGGACCGGGCCGGGATGCCGACGGGACGCTGGACCTCGATCTGCTCGTCGTGCTCGACGCGCCGCAGCTGGATGTCGAGACGGCCGCGCTGCTGACGGAGTCGCTGCCGGACGGGGCGCGGCTGGTGCTCGCCGGGGATCCGGCGGTGCTGTGGTCCGTGGGTCCGGGACGGGTGTTCGCGGATCTGCTCGCGGCGCGGATCTGCCCGCAGGTCGCCTCGCGGCAGCCGGATCCCGGGCCGCTGGGCGAGCTGGTCTCCGGTATCGGCATCGGCGAGCTGAACCAGGTCGAGGCCCCCGGCAAGGAGGTCGTGATCGTGCCGGTGCGGGACGCGGGCGAGGCCGTGCACCGGACGGTGCAGCTCGTCGTGGACTCGGTGCCGCGGGCGATCGGCGTACCGGCCGAACAGACGCAGGTGATCACACCGGGGCACGGCGGTGCCGTCGGCACGCGGGTGCTCAACGCGGCGTTGAAGGAGCGGCTCAATCCGGGCCCGGGCCGCTTCGGCGGCTTCGATCCCGGTGACCGGATCGTCTACTCGCCCGTGCCGGGCCGTGCGCTGCCGGGCCGCGTGGTCACGGCGGATGCCGAGGGGCTGCACCTGTCGTGCGAGGGCGAGGACCTGGTCGTACCGAAGGAGCGGGTGGAGCAGTCCGTGCGGCACGGCTGGGCGCTCACCGCTCACCAGGCGGTGGGGAGCCGGTGGCCCGCGGTGGTCGTGGTGCTGCCCGGCGATGCCGCTCAGGCCCTCAGCCGGCCGTGGGTGTACACGGCGTTCGGGCGGGCCGACCGCCATCTGTCCGTCGTGCACGGGGTGGAACAGGCGTTGCCGAGGGCCGTGGCGGAGGTGCCGGCGAAGCCCCGGACGACCCGGCTTCCGGTGCTGCTCGCCCCGCAGATCAGCAGCTGACGACGGCGGTGGTCACGGGCAGGATCCGTGACCACCGCCGTCGGGTGGCTGATGTGTGCGCTCAGCGGCGGTCCGCGTCGAGCGGCTCCAGGTCCTCGTCCTCGTCCAGGTCGGTGTCGAGGTCGTCCTCCAGCTCCTCCGCCTCGTCGTCATCGTCGTCGACGTCGTCGATCTCGTCGTCGAACACGGCGCTGACGTCGAAGCGGCAGACGACACTCTGCGGATCGACCTGCTCGAACGGTGCCTCCAGCCACTCGCCGGGGTCGGCCGGTTCCTCCGCCGCCGTCACCCAGAGCGTGGAGTCGCCCTCCTCCAGTCCGAACTCCTTGTGCCGGGAGGCGATCTCGTCGGGTTCGAACTCGCCGAAGAGGAGGCCGAGCGCACCGTGGATCGTCCCGGAGGCGGCCGGGCCGTCCTCGCCCTCCGCGGCCTCGATCCGCTGCGCATGCGCGAGCAGCCGCTGCGGCTCCGCGACCGCGTAGTCGCGGCGGATCAGTACGCTCAGCGCGTTCGGTTCCTCGGGCCCGGTGTACGGGGGCAGCGCGTCCTCCGTACCGGGGATCTCGAAGGGTGTGACCTCGTCGTAACGGTCGTAGAGCAGTTCGTCGTACACCTCTGCGGCCGCGGCCAGCTGGTTGAACGCCTCGTAGACGGCCGGGTCGTCCTCCCCCGACCTGCGTTCGACCGCGGCCAGGTGGCGGTCGAGCGCGGTCTTGACCGCCTCGGCGGCGGCGCGTACCTCGGCAGCGGTGGGCTGCGCAGCATCAGACATAGTGCAGACGCTATCCGTACCAGGCCCCAGCCCGCACAATAGATGCGATGCCGGAATACGAATTTGTCGACGTGTACGTGCCTCGCGGGGTCTCCCGCAAGGAAACGGCGCGTCTGCTGACGGACCATGCCGAGTACGGACACTGGGAGTTGCACCGTCTGAGCCTGCTGCGCGACGGCAGCCGCAAGGTGCGGTTGCGCCGGCGGATCATCCGTCAGGTGCGGGCCACGTGGTGAGCTGAGACGGGCACGGGGAGAAGGCACACACGGGAGCGGGCCCCGCATCGGCGGGGCCCGCTCCGTTTTCCGCAGGTGTCAGGCGTTTCCGGGGCTGTCAGGCCGAGGTGCGCGCCTTGCGGTAGAGGATCGAGCCCGCGAGCAGCGCGCCCGCCCCGGCCGGCAGAGCGAGGCCGAGCGGCAGGTCGCTGCCGGTGCTGGCGAGCTGGGAGTCGCCCTTGGGCTGGGTGACGAACTGGCCGCCCGGCTCGTTGCCGCGCGAGGAGCCGCCCGGCGTCTCGCCGTCCGCGCCGGGCGGGGTGCCGGGGTCGCCCGGCTTTCCGGGGGTGCCGGGGTCACCGGGCTCGCCGGGCTTTCCGGGATCGCCCGGGTCACCGGGCTTGCCCGGGTTCCCTGGGTCGCCCGGGTTGCCCGGGTTTCCGGGGTCGCCCGGGTTTCCGGGGTCGCCCGGGTGACCGGGGTCGCCCGGCTGGCCCGGGTTCTCGTGGCCGCCGCCGGGCGGGGTGTGGTGTCCGCCGGAGCCGCCGTTCGCGCAGTCGTTGCCCGTGCTGGAGTTGCCGACGCCGATGACGTCGACGCTGTTGCCGCAGACGTTCACCGGCACGTGGATCGGCGCCTGGACGTGGTTGCCCGAGCCGACGCCGGGCGAGTCACTGGCATGGCCGCCGGCGTGCGAGCCGCCGTGGCCACCCGAATCGCCGTGTCCCCCCGACGACGATCCACCGCCCTGGTTGGCGCACGAGTTGCCCACCGACGGGTTGAGGACGCCGATCACGTTGACCGTGTTCCCGCACACATTGACCGGCGCGTGCACCGGCGCCTGCACCGTGTTCCCGGACAGCACGCCGGGCGAGCCCGAGCTGGAACCCTGTGCGCCCGCGGCGGCGTGCGCGGAGCCGCCCGCGGCGGCGATCACGCCGGTCGCGGCCGCCACGGTCATCAGACCCTTGCGGGTAGCCTGTCGCATTGCTGAATACCTGCCTTCGACCCTGTCTCGAATTCTTCTCGAATTCCTCGAAAGAAGCGTTCGGTCCCGGAGCGCATGGCATGCGCTCCGGGACCGATGGCTTTTGAACTCCCCTCAAAGAGGGGGGAGCGTCACTTGTTGACGCAGGTGTTGCCGAAGGCGGGGTTCAGCAGCCCGATCACGGAGACCGTGTTGCCGCAGACGTTCACCGGGACGTGAACGGGCACCTGAACGACGTTGCCGGACACGACACCCGGGGAGTGCACAGCGGCACCCTGGGCACCCGAGTCGGCGACGGCCAGGCCCGCGCCCGCGAGAACCAGCCCACCGGTGGCAGCCGCAGCAGCGACGACCTTCTTGATCATTATTCCTCCTAGTTGGCAAAGCGACCCATCTTGCGATCGCATTACCTGTAACGAGGAGGGAGTAATGAGGCTACGAGCTTATGGTCGCATTCACCCTTCCCAGTCGATCTCGCACACCCGACCGAATAGCGCTGTTTCGTGTGGCTGTTTCATGTGGCCGTTTCGGATGACTGTTTCAGGACGCGTCGATGAACCGGTCGAGCACCCGCGCGCCGAACTTCAGGCCCTCCACCGGCACCCGCTCGTCCACGCCGTGGAACATGCCGGCGAAGTCCAGCTCCGGCGGCAGCTTCAGCGGCACGAAGCCGAAGCCGCGGATGCCGAGGTCGTCGAAGGACTTCGCGTCCGTCCCGCCGGAGAGCATGTAGGGGATCGCCTTGGCGGTCGGGTCCTCGGCCAGCAGCGCGGACTGCATCGCCCCCACGAGCGCCCCGTCGAAGGTGGTCTCGACTGCCTTGTCGGCGTGGACGTCCTCACGCCGAACCTTCGGGCCGAGGATCCGGTCGAGGTCGGCGAGGAACTCCTCCTCGTATCCGGGCAGGAACCGTCCGTCGACGTGCGCCGTCGCCTCGCCCGGGATGACGTTGACCTTGTAGCCGGCACCGAGCTGGGTGGGATTGGCCGTGTTGCTCAGGGTCGCGCCGATGAGCTTGGCGATGCCCCCGAGTTTCGCCAGGGTCGACTCCATGTCCTCGGGGTCGAGTTCGGTGCCGAGCGCGTCACCGAGCTCGTCGAGGAAGGCGCGGGTGGTCTTGGTCACCCGCACCGGGAACTTGTGCCGCCCCAGCCGCGCGACGGCCTCCGACAGCTCGGTGATCGCGTTGTCCCGGTGGATCATCGACCCGTGCCCGGCCGTGCCGGCCACGGTGAGCTTCATCCAGTGCATGCCCTTCTCGGCCGTCTGGATCAGGTACAGCCGGCGCTCCTCGCTCACGGTGAACGAGAACCCGCCCACCTCACTGATCGCCTCGGTGACGCCCTCGAACAGCTCGGGGTGCTTGCGCACGAGGTGCTTGGCGCCGTAGGTGCCGCCCGCCTCCTCGTCCGCGAGGAACGCGAGCACGATGTCGCGCGGGGGCTTGCGCCCGCTGCGCAGTCGGTCCCGGACGACCGCGAGGGTCATCGCGTCCATGTCCTTCATGTCGACGGCACCGCGGCCCCACACGCAGCCGTCGGCGATCTCGCCGGAGAAGGGGTGGTGGGTCCAGTCGTCCGCGTTGGCCGGTACGACGTCGGTGTGCCCGTGGATGAGGAGCGCGGGCCGGGACGGGTCCTCGCCCTCGATCCGGGCCACCGTGGAGGCGCGGCCCGGGTGCGACTCGAAGATCTGCGGTTCGAGCCCCACCTCGGCGAGCTTCTCGGCGACGTACTCCGCCGCCTTGCGCTCGCCCGGACCCGAGTGGTCGCCGTAGTTGCTGGTGTCGATCTGGATCAGCTCGCGGCAGAGGTCCACGACCTCGTCCTCGCCGGTGACGCTCCTGGCCGTGTCCGTCTCGCTCACGTGCTTCCTCCCGCTGTCACTGCTGGTGGGTCCCCCTCATCCTCCCTCGCCCCGGCCCGCACCCCAAGACCGCTCCCGGCCCGTCACACGCCGTTCACGCCCGGCCGGGTGCGGGCGGGGTGTGATCGGCCACCCCCGAGAGCCTGGTAATGTTTACGTCGTCGCCGCGGGGAGAACCCGCGCGACAGACACCTTGTCCGGGTGGCGGAATGGCAGACGCGCTAGCTTGAGGTGCTAGTGCCCTTTATCGGGCGTGGGGGTTCAAGTCCCCCCTCGGACACACGAAGCTGAGGGCCGTGACCGCGAGGTCACGGCCCTCAGGCGTTGTCGCGGAAGGGTGACCATGACCAGCCGTTCCTGCCCGTGCGGGCTGCCCCAGGCCTACGAGGCGTGCTGCGGCCGCTACCACTCCGGTGCCGCCGCCGCGCCGACCGCCGAGGCACTGATGCGGTCCCGGTACAGCGCCTTCGTGAAGGGGGACGCCGGGTATCTGCTGCGGACATGGCATCCGCGGACGCGGCCCGGCACGCTGGAACTGGATCCGCGGATGCGGTGGACCGGGCTGGAGATCCTGGGCACGAGTGACGGCTCGGCCTTCCACTCCGGCGGCGCCGTGGAGTTCCGGGCCTCGTACCGGGGCGGGGCGCTGCACGAGCGGAGCCGTTTCGAGCGCGTCGACGGGGCCTGGGTGTACGTCGACGGGGATTTCGTGCAGTAGCGGGACCGCTACGGCGCCAGGATGTCCAGTTCCTGGAGGGCGCCCACCGTGATCTCGCGGGTCAGCTCCTCCGCGCGGGCCGCGTCGCCGGCGCGGACCGCCTCGGCGACCTGGACGTGCAGGGTGACGGCGGCGGGGTCGGGGTCCTCGAACATCACGTCGTGGTGGGTACGGCCGGCCAGGACCTCGGCGACGACATCGCCGAGGCGGGCGAACATCTCGTTGCCGGAGGCGTCCAGGATGACGCGGTGGAAGGCCATGTCGTGGACGAGGTACTCCTCCAGCTTGTGACCACGTGAATTGGCGACCATGCCGAGGGCGCACTGGGTGAGTTCGGCGCACTGCTCCGACGTGGCGTGCCGGGCGGCGAGGCCCGCGGCGACCGGTTCGATCGCCGAGCGCAGCACCGTGAGGGAGCGCAGCTGGGGAGCGCGGTCCTTGCCGGCCAGGCGCCAGCGGATGACCTGCGGGTCGTAGACGTTCCACTCGGACTTCGGGCGCACGGTCACACCCACGCGGCGGCGGGACTCGACCAGGTGCATGGACTCCAGGACGCGGACCGCTTCGCGCATCACGGAGCGTGACACGTCGAAACGCTGGGCGAGCTCGTCCGTGCGCAGGACACTGCCCGGCGGGTACTCACCCGCTGTGATCTCGGGGCCGAGGGTGTCCAGTACATGGCCGTGCAGCCCCCGGCCCGGTGTGCTCATGCACTCAGCGTACGTGGTAGATCACGGAGCCATAAAGTCAGACTTATTTGTCACGGCCTCTTGAATTCGTCGTACCTAATGGGTTTCAGTTGCGTCGACATCACGTGTCGACGGAGACAGCAGACAGTGAGGCAGCGATGAACACCCCCCACGTCGTCGTGGTCATGGGCGTCGCCGGCACCGGCAAGACCACCATCGGTCCCCTGCTCGCGGCCCGGCTCGGCGTTCCGTACGCCGAGGGCGACGACTTCCACCCGCAGGCCAACATCGCCAAGATGTCGGCCGGAACGCCGCTCACCGACGAGGACCGCCGGCCCTGGCTGGACGCCATCGGCGCGTGGGCGCACGGGCGGGCCGGGCTCGGCGGGGTGGTCAGCTGCTCGGCGCTGAAGCGGTCGTACCGCGACCGGTTGCGGGCCGCCGCGCCCGGCGTGGTCTTCGTGCACCTCACGGGTGACCGCGCGCTCATCGAGGACCGGATGTCGCACCGGCAGGGGCACTTCATGCCCACGGCGCTGCTCGACTCCCAGTTCGCCACGCTCCAGCCGCTCCAGGCGGACGAGGCCGGGGTCGACGTGGACGTCTCGGGCAGCCCGGAGGAGATCACCGAGCGGGCGGCGCTCGCCCTGGAAGACCTCCCCGAGCCCGTCCAGTAGCCCCTGACGGCCCTCTCCCCCAGTCCCCTCCAACGCAAGGGAACCCTCCCCGTGACCAGACTCAGCGTCGAGATGCTGGCAGCGGACGCACCCGAGCCGATCACCTCGGCCGGCCACGCTCAGCTGGGCATCGCCGTCCTGGCGGGCATCGCCGTCATCGTCCTGCTCATCACCAAGTCCAAGCTGCACGCCTTCCTGGCGCTGACCATCGGGTCGCTGGCGCTCGGCGCGATCGCCGGGGCGCCGCTGGACAAGGTCCTCACCAGCTTCAGCACCGGCCTCGGCACCACGGTCGCGGGCGTCGGCGTGCTGATCGCCCTCGGTGCCGTCCTCGGCAAGATGCTCGCCGACTCCGGGGGCGCCGACCAGATCGTCGACACCATCCTCGCGAAGGCCGGCGGGCGGTCGATGCCGTGGGCGATGGTGCTCATCGCCTCCGTGATCGGACTGCCGCTGTTCTTCGAGGTCGGCATCGTGCTGCTGATCCCGGTGGTGCTGATGGTCGCCAAGCGCGGCAACTACTCGGTGATGCGGATCGGCATCCCGGCGCTCGCGGGCCTGTCCGTGATGCACGGCCTGGTGCCGCCGCACCCGGGTCCGCTGGTGGCGATCGACGCGGTCAAGGCCGACCTAGGGGTGACGCTGGCGCTCGGTGTCCTCGTCGCCATACCCACGGTGATCATCGCCGGTCCGCTGTTCTCGCGGTACGCGGCCCGCTGGGTGGACGTCCCCGCCCCGGACCGCATGATTCCGCAGCGCGCCGCCGAGGACCTGGACAAGCGCCCCGGCTTCGGCGCCACGCTGTTCACGATCCTGCTGCCGGTGATCCTGATGCTCGCCAAGGCGCTGGTCGACATCGTCGTGGACGACCCGGAGAACCTGGTCCAGCGTGTCTTCGACGTCATCGGCGCCCCGATGATCGCCCTGCTCGCCTCGGTGCTGGTCGGCATCTTCACGCTGCTGCGGCCCGCCGGGTTCTCCAAGGAGCGGATCTCGCCGCTCGTCGAGAAGAGCCTCGCGCCGATCGCGGGCATCCTGCTGATCGTCGGCGCGGGCGGCGGCTTCAAGCAGACCCTGATCGACACGGGGGTGGGCCAGATGGTCCTGGACATCTCCAAGGACTGGTCGATTCCCGCGCTGCTGCTGGCCTGGCTGATCGCGGTGGTGATCCGGCTGGCGACCGGTTCGGCGACGGTGGCGACGGTCTCGGCCGCCGGTCTGGTCGCCCCGCTCGCCGCCGACATGTCGACCACGCACGCGGCCCTGCTGGTCCTCGCCATCGGCGCCGGCTCGCTGTTCTTCAGCCACGTCAACGACGCCGGGTTCTGGATGGTGAAGGAGTACTTCGGGCTGAGTGTCGGTCAGAACATCAAGACCTGGTCCGTCATGGAGACGATCATCTCGGTGGTCGCCGGCGGCATCGTCCTGTTGTTGTCCCTCGTGATCTAGGAGTGCCGCGGCCATGACGGCTCACCCCCTCTTCGACATCAGCGGCCGTACGGCGCTGGTGACCGGCTCCAGCCGGGGCATCGGACTGGCGCTCGCCCGTGGTCTGGCGGAGGCCGGCTGCACGGTCGTCCTGAACGGACGCGACAAGGACCGGCTCGCCGAGGCCGCCGCCGGGCTGCCCGGCGGCCGGGTGCACACGGCGGCGTTCGACGTGACCGACGGATCGTCCGTGGCGGACGGGATCGCGGACGTCGAGGAGCGGGTGGGCCCGCTCGACATCCTCGTCAACAACGCGGGCATGCAACTGCGCGCCCCGCTGCTGGAGTTCACCGACTCCGACTGGCACCGGATCCTGGACACCAACCTGACCAGTGCCTTCCTGGTCGGCCGGGAGGCGGCGCGGCGGATGACGGAACGCGGCCACGGCAAGATCATCAACATCTGCTCCCTGCAGAGCGAGGTGGCACGGCCCGGGATCGCGCCGTACGCCGCCACCAAGGGTGCGCTGAAGATGCTCACCAAGGGCATGTGCGCGGACTGGGGTCCGAGCGGTGTGCAGGTCAACGGGCTCGGCCCGGGCTACATCGAGACCGAGCTGACGCGGCCGCTGGTCGAGGACGAGGAGTTCAGTGCCTGGGTGCGGCGGCGCACCCCGGCCGGCCGCTGGGGCCGCACCCAGGACCTGGTGGGCGGCGTGCTGTTCCTCGCCTCCCCCGCGGCCGACTTCGTCAGCGGGCAGGTGCTGTATGTCGACGGCGGCATGACGAGCGTGCTGTGACCAACCGGGAGGCTGTGATGCTGGGTTGTGTGATCCACGGCCAAGGTGACCTCCGGGTCGCGGAGTTGCCGGTTCCGGTGCCCGGGCCGGGGCAGGCGCTGGTCGCCGTCCGCTACGGCGGGGTGTGCGGGTCCGATCTGCACTACTGGCGGCACGGCGGGGTCGGCGACTTCCGGCTCCGGGAGCCGATGGTGCTCGGGCACGAGGTCGTCGGCACGGTGGTCGAGTACGGTGCCGGCGCGTCGGGGCCCGTACCGGGTGCCGCGGTCGCCGTGCATCCGGCGACCCCGTGCGGGGTGTGCCCGGAGTGCTCGGACGGGCGGCGGAACGTCTGCCGGGACACGCGGTACCTGGGCAGTGCGGCGCGTTTTCCGCATGTGCAGGGGGGATTCGCGGCGCAGGTCGTCGTGCCCTGCGAGCAGGTGCGGGCCTTGCCGGACGGTCTGGGACTGCGCCGGGCCGCTCTCGCCGAACCGCTGTCCGTCGCACTGCACGCGGTGCGACGGGCCGGGGAGGTGGCGGGGCGGCACGTCCTGGTGACCGGTGCCGGGCCCATCGGCTGTCTCGTGGTCGCCGCGGCGAAGGCGGCGGGGGCTTCGCGGGTGACCGTCACGGATCTGCTGCCCGAGGCGCTGGAGTACGCGCGGGTCGCCGGGGCCGGGACTCTCGTACGGGCCGATGATCCCGACGACCCGGCGTGGCCCGCCGAGGTGGACGTCGCGATCGAGGCGTCCGGGGTGGCCGCGGGGCTGGACGCGTGTCTGCGGCGGGTGCGGCGGGGTGGGGTCGTCGTGCAGTTGGGGATGCTGCCGGCGGGGCACAGTGCGTTTGCGGGGAACCTTGTGGTGAGCCGGGAGATCGAGCTGCGGGGGGCGTTTCGCTTCGACGGGGAGTTCGAGCAGGCGCTTGAGTTGCTTGCGGGGGAAGCGGCGTTCGACGGGCTCGTCAGTGCGGTGGTGCCTGTGGCGGATGCCGAGTCTGCTTTTGCCCTGGCCGCTGATCGGAGTCGGTCGTGCAAGGTGCTGTTGGATTTCGCCCCCGCGCCATAGGGCTGTGCCCTGTCGTGGCGGCTGGGGGTGCGTCGGGGTTGTTCGCGCAGTTCCCCGCGCCCCTGAA
>NZ_WWIQ01000056.1:153977-175590 GCF_009862985.1 Streptomyces sp. SID5464
GTTCGCGCAGTTCCCCGCGCCCCTGAGGTTGGACGACTACGGGCGCCACAGGGGGTGCTCCCGGGCCGCCCAGTCTCTGCTCACCTTGCCTGTGCGCATCCCCCTTCTGGCCTCCGGGTCCGCCAGGGCCATGCCGATGTGGCCGGCCAGGACTATGCCGATCGTGAGGGCCAGCCAGTCGTGGACGAACGTCGCGCTGGTGCGCCAGAGCAGGGGGGTGAGGTGGGTGAACCACATCATCAGGCCGGTGCCGAGCATGACGAGGGTGGCGCCGGCGATCCAGGAGGCGTAGAGCTTCTGGCCCGCGTTGAACTTGCCCGCGGGGCGGGACGCGGGGCGCTTGTCGCGGTGCAGGGCGGCGCGCAGCCAGGTCCGGTCGTGCGGGCCGAAGCGGTTGAGGTGGCCGAGGTCGGCCCGGAAGGCGCGGGAGGCGAGGCCCGCCAGGACGGGGACCGGCAGGGCCAGGCCGGCCCACTCGTGGATCCGGACGACCAGCTCGCGGCGGCCGACGAGTTCGGCGAGCTGGGGGACGTAGAGGCAGGCCGCCGTAGTCACGCAGACGCCCATGAGCGCGGCCGTGGTGCGGTGCACCCAGCGCTCGGTCCGGCTGAAGCGTCCGACACCGGCCGTGGCGTCAGCTCGTAGGCTCATCGTCACGTCCGTTCGAGCGGCCCACCCAGGCGTCGACGTCGTAGCCGCGCTCCTCCCAGTAGCCCGGCCGGACCTCGTCGGTGACGGTGATTCCGGAGAGCCACTTGGCGGACTTGTAGAAGTACATGGGGGCCACGTAGAGGCGGACCGGGCCGCCGTGGGAGTGGCCGAGGTCCTTGTCCTGCATGCGCAGGGCGACCAGGACGTCCGCACGGCGGGCCTGGTCGAGGGTGAGGCTCTCGGTGTAGGTGCCGTCGAAGCAGGTGAAGCGGATCGCCTTGGCCGTGGGGCGGACCCCGGCGGCGTCGAGCAGCCGGGACAGGCGTACGCCCTCGAAGGGGGTGTCGGGGACGCGCCAGCCGGTGACGCACTGGACGTCGCGGACCATGCGCGTCTGGGGCAGGGCCTTGAGGTCGGCCAGGGTGTAGGTGGTGGGGCGGTCGACCAGGCCGTCGATCGTGAGGCGGTAGCTGTCGGCGTTCTTGCGGGGGACGGACGAGGCGACCGAGTAGTAGCGGAAGCCACCGCCGTTGGGGAGCAGTCCGGTCAGGCCGGTGGGGTCCTTGTCGGCGGCGCCGCCGAGGAAGCCCTCCAGGCCGCGTTGCAGCCGGGGCGCGGCGACCACGCCGAGGGCGCCCAGGCCGAGGGTGCCGAGGAAGACGCGGCGGCCGACCGGGGTGCCCCGCTGTGGGGGGTGTCCGTCGTTCACGCCCTCATGTACGTCCTCGTTCACGTTCTCATTCGAACACCCGCGGCCCCTTCAGGACAGGGATCGCGGGTGCTCGTCAGAGTTCCGTAACCACTTCTTACGGGGCCGGGGTCAGGACGACGCCGCCTTGTCCAGCTGGAACGCCTCGTTGCCGAGCCCGATCCGGGCGTGCTTCTCGGGGGCGCGGGCGCGCAGCACCAGGCCGAGGACGACGCCGGCGAGCGCGGCGAGGCCGATGATGCCGGGCAGCACCCAGCTCAGCGAGGAGTCCGGGCCGGCGCCGACGAGGACCTCGAAGTCCTTCACCGTGTAGCCGGCGATCACCAGCAGGGCGAGGCCCGCCAGCGCGGAGGTGACCAGCCGCCAGGCCTGGGAACCCGCGGCACCCCGGCGGACGAAGAAGACGACGACCGACAGTGAGGCCGCCGCCATCAGCACGATCACGCCGAGGGCGCCGATGTTTCCGAACCAGGTGAAGAGGTGCAGGACGGGCGCGGTCGGGTCGCCGACCGGCTTGTCGTCGGCGATCGCGAAGCCGGCCACCACGACGACGGCCACGACGGTCTGGAGCAGCGAGCCGGTGCCGGGGGCGCCGCTGGTGCCGCTGGTGCGGCCGAAGGCGGCGGGCAGCAGGCCCTCGCGGCCCATGGCGAAGGCGTACCGGGCGACGACGTTGTGGAAGCTGAGCAGCGCGGCGAACATGCCGGTGACGAACAGGACGTGCAGGACGTCCGTGAAGGTGCCGCCGAGGCGGGACTCGGTGAGGAAGAACAGCAGTCCGGCGCTCTGCTTCTGGGCCGTGCCGACGATCGCGGACGGGCCGGTGGCGACGGTGAGGGCCCAGCTGCTCAGCGCGAAGAAGACGGCGACCCCGCCGACGGCGAGGAACATCACGCGCGGCACCAGGACGTGCGGGCGGCTGGTCTCCTCGGCGTAGACGGGCGCCTGCTCGAAGCCGAGGAAAGCGGCGATGCAGAAGCACAGCGCCGTGCCGACGCCCGCGCCGGTGAGGGTGTCCGGGTTGAAGGCGTGCAGGGAGAGGCCTTCCTTGCCGGGGTCGGCGAGGGCGGCGACGTCGAAGACGACGACCAGGAGCACCTCGATGACCAGCAGCACGCCGAGCACGCGCGCGTTGACGTCGATCTTCAGCCAGCCCAGCAGGCCGACGGCGAGCGCGGCCACGAGCGCGGGTATCCACCAGGCGATCTCCACGTCGGCGTAGGTGGCGAGGAGCCCGGAGACCTCGAAGCCGAAGATGCCGTAGATGCCGATCTGGAGCGCGTTGTAGGCGACGAGGGCGACCAGGGCGGCGCCCGCGCCGGCGGTGCCGCCGAGGCCGCGGGAGATGTACGCGTAGAAGGCGCCCGCGTTGTGGACGTGGCGGCTCATCTCGGCGTAGCCGACGCTGAAAAGGATCAGGACGATGCCGAGGACGACGAAGAGCAGCGGCTGCCCGACGATGCCCATCACCGCGAATGTGGTGGGCATGACACCCGCGACCACCATGAGCGGGGCGGTCGCGGCGAGGACGGAGAGCAGCAGGCCCCCGGTGCCGAGCCGGTCGGCGCGCAGGGCACGCTCCTGCCCCTTGAACGTACTGATGCCGCCGGCGGCGGATGTGCTCGTGCTCGAACTGTCCGTGGTCATCGGGAGAGCGTCCTCACTTCTGGATTTCCGGGGGGTCAGGCTGTGCCGAGCGCGCCGGCGCGGGCGGCGGCGAAGGCGGTGTGCGGGTCGCGGTCCGGGTACGACCAGGGCGCCGGGGTGGCGTACCGGCCGATCCGGTGGAACAGGGCGGCTGCCTCCGCGCCCCGCCCCTCGCAGAACTTGGCGTGGGCGAGGAAGTTCAGGTCGATCAGCCGGCGCGGGTGCCCCTCCAGCTCCCACTCCAGCCACCAGTCGAAGGCGGCCTTCATGACCTGCCGGGCGCGGCGGCCGGTCCAGTGGCCCGAGGCGGCCGGGTCTGCGGGTTCGTGCCCGGCGGCGGCGAGCGCGCGGTAGCGCTCGGCGTGCGCGATGACCGGCAGGATCGCGAGCGGGGAGTCGGCGGGTGCCTGTTCGGCGGCCCAGTTGGCGAAGTCGTAGACCTCGTGCAGCGGGTCGGGGCCGGCCTCGGTGCGGCGTCCGGCGAGCCGGGCGACCATCAGGTGGTGGGCGTGGTGGTGGTCGGCGTAGCGGGCGCGGACCTGCTCGAAGGTGCGGACCACGTCCTGGTCGGTGCCGACCGCGCACTCCAGCAGGAGCAGGCCGAGCCAGGGAGTGGGGTCGGCGGGGGCGCGGGCGGCGGCGGCCGCGCAGGACTCGCGGGCCCGGACGGGCTTGGCCTTGCCGTGCAGGGCGCGCCTGACCTGGGCGAGGGCGAGCAGGACGGAGGCGTCGGCGGACTCGGGTTCGGCGAGCAGCCACTCACGGGCCCAGGCGGCGCAGTAGGGCTCCCGGGCGAGGACCGTGACGCGGTGGCCGCGCCGGTCCCAGTCGTCCCCGGTGTGCACCAGCAGGGAGCGGGCGTTCTGCCAGCGGCCCTGCGCCAGCGCGGCGCGCGCGGCCACGAGGTCGGCGTCGTCGAGGGCCTCGTCGAAGACCTGAGACGCACGTCTGCGGCCACGGCCGAGGGGAGGCGGGGGTGGGGGCACCGCGGAACTTCCTCACGCGCTCTTCTTGTGTTTCGGCTCACGGTGGTCGATGGAGCGCGTGTGCGCGCTTCGCCATGAGCTGATCACACACAGCCAAGCCCCAGCCAAGGGTTGGCGTCAAGGGCCGCAAGGGCGTTACACGCGTCAACTCCTGCCACTTGTGAGGATTTTGTGATCGCCGGGGAACCAGGGAAAGATGAGGCGGGCATCCGATTTTTCCGTTTCGCCCTTTGTGGCGTGCGTCATAGTGCTGGGCGGTCACCACCCCGCACGATGGCATGACGTACGGGCGCGCCGGGCGGAGCCGGCCGGTACAGTCGGCCCCTACGCCATCGTGAACCCGACCTGATGATCGAGGTACACCGCGTGTCGGTTCTGGTACTGGTACTCGCCGTGAGTGCCGCCTGCTGTCTCGGCTTCGGCTTCGTGCTTCAGCAGAACGCGGCCCAGCGCGCGCCGCTCAACGACTTCCTGTCCTTCCGGCTGCTGGTCGACCTGGTGAAGGTGCCGCGGTGGCTCGGTGGCATCGCGCTGATGGTGGTCGGCATGGCGCTGGGCGCGGCCGCGCTGGGGCAGGGCGAGCTGTCACTCGTGGAGCCGCTGCTGGCGACGAACCTGCTGTTCGCCCTCGCGCTGTCCCGACGGCAGACCCGGCAGCCGCTCGGCCGCCAGGGCTGGGCGGGCCTGCTGCTGCTGGCGGGCGGAGTGAGCGCGTTCATCGTGGCGGGCGAGCCACAGGGCGGCTCCGCGACGGCCGATCCGACGCGGCAATGGCTGATCATCGGGGCCATGATCGGGCTGGCCCTGCTGCTCACCGCGCACGCCAAGCGCTCCCGGCTGAACTCCGGGCCGGTGCTGCTGGCCCTGGGCGCCGGGCTCCTCTACGGCGTGCAGGACGCACTCACCCGGGTGAGCGGGGAGAAGTTCTCCGAGGGCGGTTTCGCCGGGCTGCTGACCGGCTGGCAGCCGTACGCCGTCCTCGCGCTGGGCGTCACGGGGCTGGTCCTGGTGCAGAGCGCCTTCGAGACCGCGTCCCTGCGCAAGTCGCTGCCCGCCCTGACCGCGGCCCAGCCGATCGCCGGGATCATCTGCGGCGTCGGCTTCCTGGGCGACCGGCTGCGGACCGACGCGGTGGCCCTGAGCTGGGAGGCGGGCGGTCTCCTGGCCGTCATCGCCGGCATCGTCCTGCTGGGTATGCATCCGGCCATGCCGACGGGGGCGGCTGAGCGGGCACGCGCGGGGCAGCTTCAGCCACAGCCGCAGTGACGCCTCGCGTGCTGCTTGGATGAGGGTATGAGTGCTGTGGACGAGGGCATGAGCCCTGCCGACGAGCTCCTCGACATCGTCGACGAGAACGACCGGGTCGTCGGGCAGTCGCCCCGGGGCGAGGCCTACGCCAGGGGGCTGCGGCACCGCTGTGTGTTCATCCAGGCCCGGGACGCCGAGGGCCGGATCTTCGTGCACCGGCGGACGCCGACCAAGCTGGTGTTCCCCTCCCTGTACGACATGTTCGTCGGCGGAGTGGTCGGCGCGGGCGAGACCTACGACACGGCGGCCCTGCGCGAGGCGGAGGAGGAACTGGGCGTGACGGGTCTGCCGCTCCCCCGGTACCTCTTCAAGTTCCTCTACGACGACGGCGCCGGGCAGACCTGGTGGTCGGCGGTGTACGAGGTCCGGTGCGACCTTCCGGTACAGCCGCAGGCCGAGGAGGTGGCCTGGCACGACTTCCTGCCCGAGGACGAGGTGCGGCGGCGGCTGGGCGACTGGGAGTGGGTGCCGGACGGACTGGCGGCTTACGAGCGGCTCACGGCGTTCCGGTCGACGGGCTGAGCGGGCTGCCGCCCCGGGTCGGGCCGGACCGGGTGAGCGGCATCGGCGACGCCCGGGGACGGCGTCCCCGGTAGGGTCGCGCACGTGATCGAGTTCGTACGGAACGTCCGCTTGTGGTTCGCGCCGGCGGAGGTGCGGCAGGACGGCGAGACGCCGGACTACCGGTTCTCCCTGGCGAACGAACGCACCTTCCTGGCCTGGCTGCGCACCGCGCTCGCGCTGATCGGCGGCGGCTTCGCCGTGGACCAGTTCCTGCCGGACCTGCGCTGGGGCTGGCGGGTGGGGCTGGCGCTCGCGCTGCTGGCCGCGGGCGTGCTGTGCTCGCTGCGGGCGGTCAACCACTGGGTGCGCTGCGAGCGGGCCATGCGGCGGGGCGAGGACCTGCCGGTGTCCCGGTTCCCGGCGCTGCTGAGCCTGGTCGTCGCGGTCGTGGCCGTCGCCATGGTCGTGGTGGTGCTCGTGGGGTGGGAGGGGTGAACGCGCCGGCAGCCCGGCAGCAGGACCCCGACCGCGACCCCGGGCTGCAACCCGAGCGGACCCGGCTCGCGTGGCGGCGTACGACGCTGTCGGGCACGGTTTCCGCCGTGCTCGCCGTGAAGACCGTGCTGCACGGCGGGGCGTCGGCGCCCGGGATCGTCGCGTGCGCGCTGTGCTGCGTCCTGTGGCTGGGCTTCCTGGGCATCGCCCACCGCCGCATCCGCACACTCGCGACCACCACCAGCCCCACGGCGTTCACACCCCGCCACGCCACGGCCGCGGTGCTGTGCACACTGGCGATGGCGGTGTGCGGGGCGGCGCTCGTCCTCTAGGACACGCGCGGGCGGCTGCCGCCGGGGGCCGCGGGCCCCGGAGGCCCGGGGCGGGGGCCGGGCGCTGCACGCCGCGGGCGCCGACCGGGACCTCACGCCGGACTCCAGGAGGCCAGGGTCGGACGCCGGGGTGCATACCACTGGACCGTGGGCCAAGTGGAGGGCCCGGGCCGGGCGCTGCACGCCACGGGGCGCCGACCGGGGACCTCCGCCGCACTCCAGGACGCCAGGGCACGGACGCCGGGGCGCCACACGCCCGGGAGCCGGACGCCGGACGCCGCACGCTCGGGGACCCCACGCGCCACATGCAAGCGGAGCCACACACCGGACACTGGGGCGCTGCACCCCCGGACGTCACCCGGCCGGCGACACGCCACAGCCTTCAGGACGCCGCACCCCAGGACACCAGAGGACCCACGCCGAGGCGCCACACCCCCGGGAGCCGGACGCCGCGCGCCAAGGGCTCAGGGACCCACACGCCACACGCAAGCGCAGCCACACACCGGACACCGGGGCGATGCACGCCCGGACGTCACCCGGCCGGCGACACGCCACGGCCTTCAGGACGCCGCACGCCGCGGGAGCGGGCGCCGACTGCCAGGGCACCCGAACGGCGCCGGCCGCCGGCGGCCGGGGCACCGCGGTCCAGGGCGCGACGCGCCCCGGCGCCAAGACGGCCGCATGGCAGGACATCGGCACGCCGCGCGCAGCGAGCGCCGACCGCCGGGCATCCCTCGACGTCGGCCGGCCGCACCCCGCCACAGGGCGCCGCACGCCAGGGAGCCGGCGTCGGTGAACCACGCGACGGGCGCCGGGCGCTGTGGGAGCCGCGGCGCGCCGGACCCGCACGCCAGGGTGCGGGTCCGTGGCTACGTGTTCTCCGGCTCCCAGTTCACCGTCACGACGATCTTGCCGCGTGTCCGGCCCTCCTCGTTCAGCCGGTGTGCGTCCGCCGCTCGTTCCAGCGGGAAGGTCTCGGAGACGTGCACGCTCACCACGCCCTGTTCCGCCAGTTCGGACAGCCGCCGGAGGTCCTCGGCGTCGGGGCGGACGAAGTAGTAGCGGCCGCCGTAGTTCACCACGTCGTTGTCGGCGATCGAGACCATGCGGCCCTCGGGAGCCAGCAGGTTCGCCGAGACCTTCAGCGCGTCTCCGCCGACCGTGTCGAACACCGCGTCCACCCCCTCGGGCGCCAGCCCGCGCACCCGCTCGCCCAGGCCCTCGCCGTAGGTCACCGGCTCCCCGCCGAGGCTCCGCACGAAGTCGTGGTTGGACTCGCTCGCCGTGCCGATCACCCGGGCACCGAGATGGGTGGCGAGCTGGACGGCGATCGAGCCGACCCCGCCGGCCGCGGCGTGCACCAGCACGGTCTCGCCCCGCTTCACCTGGAGCACCTTGACCAGCACCTGGTAGCCGGTGAGCCCGACCAGCGGCAGTCCGGCCGCCTCCTCGAAGGAGAGGTTGCGCGGCTTGCGCGCGAGGGTGCGCAGGGGCGCGGCCACGTACTCGGCGAAGGTGCCGCGGGAGAGGAAGTCCTCGCGCACGTACCCGATGACCTCGTCCCCGACGTCGAACTCCGACACGGCCACGCCGGGCCGTACGACGACGCCCGAGACGTCCCAGCCGGGCACCACGGGGAACGCGGCTTCGAAGAGCCCCTCGAGGTAGCCCTCGCGGGCCTTCCAGTCGACGGGGTTCACGGCCGCCGCCCGCACCTTCACCAGCACGGAGTCCGGGCCGACCTTGGGATCGCGGACCTCCCCGAACGCCAGCACCTCGGGTCCGCCGTACCGTGAGTAGCTGATGGCCTTCATGGCTCCGACCTTCCGGGCTCGCGGGGTGGCACGCAAGCCGGATGGCCTGAACGAACCGGCCGAAACCTCCCCGGCGCCCCATGACGGGAGTCCTCGGCCTATCGTGGCGGCCTATCGTGGCTCCGATCACGTTTCGGCCCCGCTCTGGACGACATACCGACCGGTCGGCATCATGAGTCGGGAACTGTTCACCTGCCCGTAGGAGCGACGCATGAGCCCCGACCATCCGCCCGGACTCGACCTCGACCGGCTGCGCGGCCTGCTCGACCGTGAGCTGCCCGGCCTGGTGAGCGGCGCACTGTCCGGCCGGCTGATCGAGGGCGGACGGTCGAACCTCACCTACGCCGTCTCCGACGGCACCTCCCGGTGGGTCGTACGCCGGCCCCCGCTCGGCCACGTCCTGGCCACCGCGCACGACATGAAGCGCGAACACCGGGTGATCAGCGCGCTGCACCCGACCGCCGTGCCGGTTCCGCGGCCGGTGCTGCTGTGCGAGGACGAGGAGGTGCTCGGCGCGCCGTTCTACGTCATGGAGTTCGTCGAGGGCACCCCGTACCGCACGGCCGACCAGCTCGCCCCGCTCGGTCCGGAGCGGACCCGGGGCGCGGTGCTGAACCTGGTGGACGCGCTGCTGGAGCTGCACGCGGTGGACCCGGGCGAGGTGGGGCTCGCCGACTTCGGCCGGCCCGAGGGCTTCCTGGACCGGCAGCTGCGGCGCTGGGGCAAGCAGCTGGACGCCTCGCGCAACCGCGAGCTGGCCGGGATCGACGAGTTGCAGGCGACGCTGGGTCGGCGGCTGCCCTCCTCCCCCGCCCCTGCCGTGGTGCACGGCGACTACCGGCTGGACAACGTCCTGATCGGCGAGGACGACCGCATCAAGGCGATCCTCGACTGGGAGATGTCCACCCTGGGCGACCCGCTCACCGACCTGGGGCTGCTGGCGATGTACAGCATGCCGCTCGAGACGGCGGACTCCCCCGTCTCCACGACGGCCGAGGCGCCGGGGCACCCGGACCCGGCCGAACTGATCGAGCGGTACGCCGCGCGTTCGGGGCGCGACGTCTCCGCGGTCTCCTGGTACACGGCGTTCGCCTGGTTCAAGCTCGCCGTGATCCTGGAGGGCATCCACTACCGCTACACCCTGGGCCAGACGGTCGGGCGCGGCTTCGACCGCATCGGCGACCTGGTCCCCGTCTTCATCGAGCACGGTCTCACCACCCTTCAGGAAGGCTGACGGACATGGACTTCGCGTTCGACGCGCGCACCGAGGAGCTGCGCGGCAAGCTGCTGGCCTTCATGGACGAGTACGTCTATCCGGCCGAGGCCGTCGCGCACGAGCAGCGGGCCCGGCTCGCCTCGCCGTGGGAGACCCCGGAGGTGGTCGAGGAGCTGAAGGCCGAGGCGCGCCGGCAGGGCCTGTGGAACCTCTTCCTGCCGGACTCCGAGTACGGCGCGGGGCTCACCAACCTCCAGTACGCGCCGCTCGCCGAGATCATGGGGCGCTCCCCGCAGCTGGCCCCGACGGTGACGAACTGCGCGGCACCCGACACGGGGAACATGGAGGTGCTCACCCAGTTCGGCGACGAGCAGCAGCGCAAGCAGTGGCTGGAGCCGCTGCTGGCGGGCGAGATCCGCTCGGCGTTCGCGATGACCGAGCCGGAGGTGGCCTCCTCGGACGCCACCAACATCACGACCCACATCGAGCGGGACGGCGACGAGTACGTCGTCACCGGCCGCAAGTGGTACATCTCCGGGGCGATGCACCCGGACTGCAGGATCTTCATCGTGATGGGCAAGACGGACCCGGAGGGTTCCGACATCCGCCGTCAGCAGTCGATGATCCTGGTCCCCCGTGACACGCCGGGCGTGACGATCAAGCGCGCGATGCAGGTCTTCGGCTACGAGGACCACTACCACGGCGGCCACGCCGAGGTGGTCTTCGACCGTGCGCGCGTACCGGCGTCGAACCTCATCGGCGAGGAGGGCGGCGGCTTCGCCATCGCACAGGCCCGGCTCGGTCCCGGCCGGATCCACCACTGCATGCGGCTGATCGGGATGGCCGAGCGGGCGATCGAGCTGATGTGCCGGCGGGCGGTGTCCCGTACGGCCTTCGGGAAGACGCTGGCCCAGCAGGGTGTGGTGCACAACTGGATCGCGGATGCGCGGGTGACCGTCGAGCAGTTGCGGCTGCTGGTGCTGAAGACCGCGTGGCTGATGGACACGGTGGGGAACAAGGGGGCGCACACCGAGATCCAGTCGATCAAGATCGCTACGCCTCGGGCGGTGGTGGACATCCTCGACCGGGCGATCCAGTTGCACGGTGCGGGGGGTGTGAGCCAGGACTTCCCGCTGGCGGAGCTGTACGCGGGGGCGCGGACGCTGATGATCGCGGACGGGCCGGACGAGGTGCACCAGCGGTCGCTGGCGCGGCGGGAGTTGAAGAAGTACCTGTGACGCGTCGGGGCGGCGGGAGGTTTCCGCCCCCGCCGCCCCTACCCGCCCCATCCCCAGGGGCTCCGCCCCTTCGACCCCGCCAGGGGGTTACGCCCCTTGGACCCCCGATCGGCCTGGACGGCCTCGTCCTCAAACGCCGGACGGGCTGGAGGAAGTGACTCAGCCCAGCGTTCCAAGCCCGGCCGCCCGGCCGACCGATTCGGGTGGTGGGTGGGCACAGGCCGGGGGTCCAGGGGCCGGAGTCCCCTGGGGGCCTCACGGGCGCAGGGCTCGCAGCAGCAGGTCGGCCAGGTGGTCCGCGACCTCCTGGGGGCTGAGCGGGCCGTCCGGCCGGTACCAAGTCGACAGGTGGTGGACCGAGCCGAAGTGGTAGTCGACCACCAGGTCCGCCGGGGTCGCCTTGGAGAAGACACCCGCCTCCTGGCCCTCCTCGACCAGCGCGCGGAAGCGCTCGTGGTAGCGGCGGCGCTCGGCGCGGACCTGCTTGTTCTTCTCGGGGCTCAGGTGGTGCATGGACCGCCAGAAGATCATCGCGTCGTCGAGGTTGTCGATGGTCGTCACCACGACGTCCGCGGCCGCGGCCCGCAGCCGCTTCTCCACCGGCTCGTCCGCGCCCGCGACGGCGTCGAGCCTCTCCTGCTGGATGCGCAGCACGCGCGCGTACACCTCGTGCAGGAGGTCGTCCTTGGAGCCGAAGTAGTGGTACAGCGCCCCCTTGGTGACCCCGGCCGCCTCGACGATCTCCTGCACCGAGGTGCGGTCGTAGCCCTGCTCGGCGAAGAGCCGGGTGGCGGCGGCCAGGAGCCGCTGAGGTACGGGGGTGCCGTCCGAGTCCGTCGTCCTGGGCACTGCCGCCACCTGCCTTTCCGTACTGCTGTCAGTTGCCTTGCGTCCGGGAACGCAGTTCCCGACGGAGGATCTTCCCACTGGCCGTCTTCGGCAAGTCCGGCAGGATCTCCACCTGGCGCGGGTATTTGTAGGCGGCCAGTCTCTCCTTGCAGTAGGAGGCGAGTGCATCCGGGTCCGTGTCCGCGTCCGGACGCAGGCTGATGTACGCCTTGACGGTCTCACCGCGATACCCGTCCGGCACGCCCACGACGGCGGCCTCGCGCACCGCCGGGTGCGTGTAGAGCACGTCCTCGACCTCGCGCGGCCACACCTTGAAGCCGGACGCGTTGATCATGTCCTTCTTGCGGTCCACGACGTACAGCCAGCCCCGCTCGTCCATGAAGCCGATGTCGCCGGTGCGCAGTTCGGCGCCGGGGAACGTCTCGGCGGTGGCGTCGGGGCGCCGCCAGTAGCCGGGCACGACCTGCGGCCCCCGGACGACGATCTCGCCCTGCTCGCCGAACGGCACCTCGTCGCCGTTGTCGTCGACGATCCGTACGACCGTGTCGGGGCCGGGCAGGCCGACCGCGAGGGTCCCGGAGACCGGGTCGACGGGCGCCTCCAGACCGGGCGGCACGGAGGCGCACGGCGCGGTGCACTCGGTCAGCCCGTAGCCGTTGCGGATGTACGGCCCGAAGCCCGCCCGGAACTTCTCCACCAGCGCGGGCGGCAGCGGGGCACCGCCGGAGGAGATCACCCGGAAGGAGGAGAAGTGGTCCCGGGTGACGGACGGGTGCGCGGCCAGCGCCATGAAGGCCGTGGACGGGCCGACGGTGTAGTGCGGGCGGTGCTCGGCGAACGCGTCGAGGACCACGCCGGCCTCGAAGCGGTAGGCCAGCACGAGCGTGCCCGCACTGTTCAGGCAGGCGCCGAACTGGCAGACCATGCCGGTGATGTGGAACAGCGGCGCCAGCGCGAAGTACACGGGCCGCTCGGGCAGACCGAGACCGGTCCGCTGCCGCTCGGCGTTGTACATGATGTTGCCGTGCGTGTTGGTGGCGCCCTTGGGCGTGCCGCTGGTGCCCGAGGTGTAGCTGATCAGCGCGATGTCGCAGGGATCGGGGTCCCGGTCCTCGGGAGCCTTGTTCCCGGCCCGCGCCACGGTCACCAGGTCGTCGGCGTCCGGGGCCTGCGGCAGCCGCTCGAAGGTCAGCACGCGCGCGTCGTCCCGCGTCTGGAAGTCCAGCTCGCACCCGGTGAGCACGATCCGCACGGGCGAGTCGGCCGCCGTCTCGCGCAGATACGACTCCCACGCCCGGTCCGAGCAGATCAGCGCGGCGACCTCGCCGTCGCGCAGGACGTGGGACACCTCGCCCGACTTGTACATCGGGTTGACGGGCACGACGACCGCGCCCGCCTTCCAGGCGCCCAGCACGGCGAGCACGAAGTGCGGGGAGTTCTGGAGCAGGACCGCGACCCGGTCGCCGCGCTGAAGTCCGCGCGCCGCGAGATGCCCGGCGACGGAGTCGCTGAGCTCGTCGACGTCCCGGTAGGTCAGGCGGCCGTCGAAGTAGGCCAGGAAGTCGCTGTCCGGCGTCTTCGCCACGGCCCGGCGCAGGGCGTGCACGAGGGAGCCGGCGGGGCTTATCGCGCCTTTCTGGGCGTCGCTCAGCAGCTCCAGCCAGGGCTTGGCCGCGTAACGGGACTCGGTCACCGGTTCTCCTCCCACTGCTGCTGGATGCGGTTCATGCCGGTCAGCCACCGGTCGGGGTCACCGGCCCGGGCCTGGTAGTACCCGGCGACCTCGGGGTGCGGCAGGATCAGGAAGCGGTCCTCCTCGATGCCCGTCACCAGGGCGTCCGCCACGGCCTCCGGCTCGATCGCGGTCGGCTGGAGCACCAGGTCGCCCGCGCTGCCGGTGGCGGCCAGCATGTCGGTACGGACGCCCTGCGGGCAGATGGCGTGGACCTTCACGCCCCGGTGCCGGTACGTCAGCGACAGCCACTCGGCGAAGGCGAGGGCGCCGTGCTTGGTGACGGCGTAGGGCGCGGCGCCGATCATGGTGAGCAGCCCGGCGGCGGAGACGGTGGAGACGAACCGTCCGCTGCCCCGCTCCAGCCAGCCGGGCAGCAGCTCATGAGCGGCCCGGACGTGCGCCATGACGTTCACGTCCCAGGAGGTCGCCCAGGCCTTCTCGTCCAGGGGCGCGTCCGCGTGACCGCCCTCGAAGGCGACACCGGCGTTGGCGCAGTACACGTCGACGGTCCCGTCGAGCGCGTCGCGGGCGTCGGCGACGATCGCCGAGGCGTCGCCGGTCACGGCGATCCCCCCGACCTCGTCCGCGACGTGCTTGGCCCGCTCGGCGTCCAGGTCGTTGACGACGACCCGGGCTCCCTCTGCGGCGAAACGGCGCGCGAGCGCGGCCCCGATCCCGCCCCCGGCCCCCGTGACAACGACTCCGGCCCCTTGAAAGGCTCCCACCATCGGTCTCCTCAGACGCGGCTCCAGCAGTGGCGCCAGACTAACCGGTCGGTATGTTTCAAGGAAGGGGGTGGCGCAGCACCTTAGGGGCGCGGGGCCGCACCGATGCGCGGCTCCGCCGCGTCGCGCGAGCAGCCACCACGAAAGCGGCACAAAACGGATCACGGAGGCCACCCACCCATGCGCCCTTCCAGACGAACCGTACTCACGACGGCCGCGGCAGCAACCGTCTCGGCCACACCCACGGCAACCGCCGCCCAGCGCCACAGACAACTCCGCACCGGCTTCGAACGACTCGCCCACGACGGCTACACCCTGCTCGACGGCCAGAAGGTCGGAATCGTCACCAACCCCACCGGCATCACCCGCGACGTCCGCCACATCGTCGACGTCATGCACGCGGACACCCGAGTGGATCTGAGGGCCGTCTTCGGCCCCGAGCACGGCTTCCGCGGCACCGCCCAGGCCGGCGGCTCCGAGGGCCGCTACGACGACCCGGCGACCGGCCTGCCCGTCTACGACACCTACCTCAAGAGCGGCCGGCCGCTCGCCGACGTCTTCACCGCGTCCGGCGTGGACACGGTCGTGTTCGACATCCAGGACGTCGGCGCCCGCTTCTACACGTACATCTGGACCCTGTACGACTGCATGGAGGCGGCGCAGCTCGCCGGCAAGCGGTTCGTGGTCCTGGACCGGCCCAACCCGGTGACCGGCCGGGCGGCCCTGGGGCCCGTCCTGCACAAGGAGTTCGCCACGTTCGTCGGGCGGCAGCCCGTCTCCCAGGCCCACGGGATGACCGTCGCCGAGCTGGCACGCCTGTTCAACAAGGAGTTCCTGACCGAGCCGGTGCCGCTGGAGACCGTGCCGATGTCGGGCTGGAAGCGCTCGGACTTCTACGACGCCTCCGGGCTGCCCTGGGTGCCGCCGAGCCCGAACATGCCGACGCCGGAGACGGCCCTGGTCTACTCGGGGACGTGTCTGTTCGAGGGCACGAACCTGTCGGAGGGGCGTGGCACGACCCGGCCGTTCGAACTGCTCGGCGCCGAGGGCATCGACCGGCGCTGGGCCGCCGCCGCGAACGAACTCGCCCTGCCCGGCGTGCGCTTCCGGGAGGCGTACTTCGCGCCCACCTTCTCCAAGTTCCAGGGCAGGACGATCGGCGGTGTGCAGGTCCATGTGCACGACCGGGACGCCTTCGATCCCGTACGGACGGGAATCGCCCTGCTCGTGACGGCCAGGAAGGTGTGGAGCGGGTTCGCCTGGCGCTCCGACAACTGGATCGACAAACTCACCGGCTCCGCGCGCGTGCGCACGATGATCGACGCGGGCGCGGACACCGACGAGGTCGTGGCGGGGTGGCGGGAGGAGCTGGCGGCGTTCCGGAGGATGCGGCGGAAGTACCTCCTCTACCGCTGAAAGCGGCACCCCTCGCCCAATGCGCCCGTGACGTATGGCCAAGCTCCCCCGTTGGCAGGACGATGCGCCACATCGCGTGCGTCACCCGGGGGACAGGGGGCCTGTCATGGCGGATCCGGCGATGAGTGTGACTCCCTACTGGGAGCTGACCTTCGACGCGGACGGCGACCCGGCGGGCCGCCCGCGCGACCGGCTGCTCGCCGGGGTGACCGAACGGAAGGTGCGCGACCTGGTCGTCTTCGCACACGGCTGGAACAACGACCGCTCGGGTGCGACCCGGCTCTACGACCGGTTCCTGGCTCCCGTTCCGCGGCTGGCCCCGGCGGCCCGGATCGGGTACGTCGGGGTGCTGTGGCCGGCCATGCGGTTCTCCGACGAACCGATCCCGGACTTCCCGCGGGCCGTGGCGGCCGGGGCCCCCGGGCGCCCGGTGCTCGACAAGGACACGCGGCACGCGCTGCTGGAGTCCTTCCCGGGCCGGGCGATCCTGGTCGACCAGATCGCCCGGTTGCTGGAGCAGCAGCCGCCGCAGGAGGCCGAGCTGGAGGAGTTCGGGCGGCTGGTGCGGCTGCTGGTCGAGGTGGTGGCGCCCGGGCCGCAGGCGCTGTTCGCGGCGGACACCGTGGCGGAGGGCGTGCCGCAGAGCGAGCCGGAGATGCTGGCCGGCTCCTCGGCGGCGGCCTGCGAGGAGTTCGCGCGGGCGCTGGCGGGGCCCGAAGCGTCCGGCGCCCAGCAGGGGTTCGGCCTCCCCAACCCCTGGGAGGGGGCGCACGAGCTGCTGCGGCAGGCGACGTACTACGCGATGAAGCGACGTGCGGGAACCGTCGGCGAGCGGGGTCTCGGCCGGGTCGTCGGGCAGCTCGCGAAGGCGGCGCCGGGCGTGCGCGTGCACCTGGTGGGGCACAGTTTCGGCGCGCGGCTGGTGTCGTTCGCGCTGCGCGGCCTGCCCGAGGGCGTGCGGACGGTGAAGTCGGTGACGCTGCTCCAAGGGGCGTTCTCGCACTACGCTTTCGCGGCCCGGCTGCCGCACGACGCCCGCGCCGGAGGGGTGCTCCAGGGGCAGCAGAACCGCGTCGACGGTCCCCTGGTGTGCTGCCACTCCCGGCACGACTCGGCCCTGGGCACGATGTATCCGCTGGCCTCCCGCATGGCGGGCGACAGCCGGTCGGTCGCCGGCCTCGACCTGGGGCGGGCGCTGGGCGCCAAGTGGGGTGCGATGGGCTACGACGGGGTGCAGGCGGTGCCGGGCACGCGCGCGTACACCCTCGCCGAGGCCCTGCGGGCGAAGCTGCCCGCCTCGGGGTGCGTGAACGTCGACGCGGCGGCGGTGGTCAGACGCGGTGGCCCGCCCGCCGGCGCCCACAGCGACATCCTGCACGAGGAACTGGCCCGGCTGGTGCTGGCGGCGGGCCGCATCCGCTGACCCGCCGCCCGCCCCAGGGCCTGTCCGGTGTCACCGGTGTGAGGTGAACTCCACGACCTGCTGGTAGGTCGGCCGGTTCTGCCAGCTGATCTTGCCGTGCTTGATGCCGCCGAGAGTGCGGTGGATGACGGAGTCGGCGCACCACTGGTCGCCCGCCGAGCACTGGTCGTCGCCGGGGTAGACCTGGGCCGCGGTCTTGCCGGCCGCCTCCTTCAAGGTGCTGATGAGGGTGTCTCGGCAGGCGCGGAGGTCTCCGTCGCCGCAGTACTCGCGGGCCAGCGGTCCCCGCACCTGCTCGCCGAGCACGGACCGGATGTCCTTGTCGACGTAGCTCCACCAGCCGTACTGGAAGGAGCTTCCGGCGTGCGACCCGGTCGGGCCGTGGGAGGCGGACGGGGACTCGTCGGTGGGGAGGTTGGCGGTCATCGCCTCGAACAGCTCGCTGCCGAGGCCCGGTTCGAACTCGGCCTTGACCAGCAGCGGCCACCAGGCGTCCAGGATGCGGATCGCGTCGGCGTCGGCGTACTTCTTGGAACCGGCCGAGGTCTCCGTGCGCTTGCCGCCCGCGGCGACCCACGCCTGCAGCTTGCTGACAGCGGCCGCGGCGGTGGGGTCGGTGACGGGTGAACTGCCCACGACCTTCAGCAGCTTGGGCAGCACGTCCTCCGCCCGCAGGTCGGCCGTGGCCGCGTCGGCCATGGCCTTCACCAGCGAGGCCCTGGTCACCCCGCCCTGCTGGACCAGCTTCTTCACCCGGTCCTCCAGGAGGTTGCCGCGGTGTACGGAGCCGTTGCCCCAGGGCGCGGTCGTGTAGTCCTTGGCCTGCTTGTTGTTCCAGGAGATGTAGTAGTCCTGGTCGATGGAGTTGGGGTGGGCGGAGGGCGGGGTGTAGTCGGCCGTGTTGGTCGCCGGGTCCCAGCCCCGCCACTCGTACGCCGGCCGGGCCCACACCGGGAACTCGGCGTCGACACCGTTCGCGCGCACGGGGTTGTCGCCGCTGTTGTAGTACGCGGTGTGCTCGGAGTCGACGTAGAACCAGTTGAAGGTGTAGTTGATGTGCTGCACCGCCTTCTGGAACGACTCCGGGCCCTTCACGTAGTCCGGGTCGTTCAGCATCTGGAAGCCGATGATGGAGTCGGCCTCGTGCATGAAGGACGAGCGCAGGGTGGTGTAGGCGACCTTCTTGCCGCCGACCGTGGCGCGGTACTCGACGGGGCCGTACTTGGTGCGCCAGACGCGCATCGTGTACGAGCCGGCCGCGGTGCCGTCGGCGGTGGTCGGCTTCCAGGCGTTCTTCTGCTCGATCTTCTCCATCGGCGTGCAGGTGCCGCGGTACAGGTAGTGGTAGTCGTCCTGGCACAGTTCGACGGCGAACGTGTCGATGATGTCCTGGCCGGAGGTCGTGGCGCTCCACGAGTAGTCCTGGCCGCGGCCGAGTTCGACGTACATGCTCAGGCCCGCGAAGGAGGCGCCGCGGGCGCTGATGCCCGGGCCCTGGAGTTCCTGGAGCAGCAGCAGCTGGGGGGCGAAGTAGCCGGTCTGCGGGCCGAACACGGCGACCGGGTGGCCGCTGGCGGTGTGCTCTCCGCCCACCACGAGGGCGTTGGACATGCCGCGCTTGGCGGACGACAGGGCTGTCCTCGCCGCCTCGCCGGACGCGTCGGTGGCACTGGCCGTGGTGGCGCTGCCCGTGCGGTCGTAGACGAGCGGCTCCGGCTTCACCGAGCCGGCGTCCGGTACGGCCGTGCCCTGCGGGTCGTCCGGCTTGGTCACGTACGGGAAGCTGCCGTCGTGGACGGTGAGGACGGCCTCCGGGTCGTTGCGCTCCCGGAAGGACTCCCAGACCCTGGTCCCTTCCGCCACGCCGTACTTCTCCTGGGCGGCGAGCAGGGAGAGCGCGTTGTTGACCTCGCCGCCTCCGCCGGAGCCGAACAGCGCGCCGATGACGGACCCCAGCGCGACCATGTCGGTGATCTTGAAGTGCTCGATCTTCCCGGCGTTGGTGACCGAGTCCTTGTGCCCGGTGAGGACGTACTCGCCGGGGAAGTACCGGCCGCTGTCGGAGGCGTCGATGTAGGCGTTGATGCCGTCGAGGTAGGCCTTGGCGTCGGCGAGGGCCTGCTTGCCGCGCTCGCCGTTGGTGGCGACGGCGTTGTCGATCTGCGCCTGGAGGTCGGCCTCGGTGTAGGGCGCGTGTCGCCAGAACTGCTGTTCCAGGCCCTGGTTGGAGGGCGCGCCGCCCGCGAAGGAGGTCAGCTGACCTCGTCCGACGTGCCGGAAGACGTCCATCAGCCACAGCCGGTCCTGGGCGGCCGCGTAGCCGGCACCGAACTCCGTGCCGTACCTGGTGGTTCCGGTGATGTGCGGCACACCGGTCTTCTTGTCCCGGACGATCGTCACGTCACCGCGCCCGGCGGGTTTGACGGTGGAGGCGACCTGATCCGCCGGGACCCCGAACGACGCGTCGTTGAAGAAGTTGTTGATCTTGTCGTTGGTGAGGCCGGTGTACCCCTTGGCGAGGTCGGCGTAGGGCCCGAGCTGGTCCTCGGCGTGCTCGGGCTGGGCTCCGAAGGCCTGGTTCAGGAGGATCTGGGCCAGGGTGGCGTTGCCGTTCTGGCCGGGCGGAAGGATGTCCGAACACTGGTTGCCGCAGTGGTCGTTCGCCGCCGCGGTGGCCTGCGCGGTCCCCGTCTCCGAGGCGGCCGCCTGGGACAGCGGCGACAAGAGGCCCGCGATCAGCGCGCATACCGATGCGGTCTTCAGGAACCCGGGGATTCCGCGGGGAGTTCTCATTCTGTCGAGAACGGTGCGTGGGTTACGCCGTGGCATGTGGGGGGCTCCTCCCGACTGGGGTGGGCGGGATGTTACCGCCGGTATCCCCGCGATTGAAGATGAGCAAGCGTCACTTTTTGGAGTCAGCACAACAGGCACACGAACCACGGCAGTCGACTCACGGGCCTCGTCGGACGGCTTATGGAGGCCATTTGAAATCGGATGGAGCCGATTCGCTTGTCGATACGTCTATTCGGCGACGTCCTTACGACGACGCCGAAGTGACCGGATTACAGGTGCAGGTGTGACGGAGGTGCAGGACGATGGCCGGTTTCCGGAGTCTGGCGAGACAGGTCCGCGATCCGCGGTGCGATCTGGCACTGCGGCGCTACTCGCTGCGCAAGTGCCTTGAGAGGTTCGCCCCTTACGGGCACAGGGCGACCTGGGACCATCTGTGCTCCCGGGCAGGGTTCGGTCCCGAGGACCGGTCCCCCGATCCGGTGCGGCTCGTGGCCGCACTGGACGAACTGGAGGAGGCGCGGGCGGTCTGGCTGGCCTACGAGGTCGAGTTCGCCGAGCGCCGCAAGAAGGAGAAGCACGACGGACTGCGCCGGCCGGGCAGTGTGGACGACTGGCACCGGCTGACCTGGGGCGGTTTCGGCGTGGCGTGGTGCGACGATCCGGCGGTCCATCCCCGTGAACCGCTGGCCGAGGTGCTGCGCCGGCTGATCGCCGCGCTGGAGCGCGAGCCGGGCTCGACGTGCCCGGTGTGCGGCGGGGAGCGACTCGCCTGGAAGTACGACCTGGACCACGAGCCTTCGGCGGGTCCGGTCTGCACGGACTGCGGAATCCTGGTGCCGCGTCCGGTGCTGACGCCCGAGTCCCTGGCGGACGCCAGGCGGGCGAGGCTGCTGGTGTCGGCTTGACGAATGCGGGTGCGCGGGGGGTGCGCCGGGGATGCCGCACCCCCACTGTCGTCGCCGGGGCCGGCTGTCAGTGGTGACTGGCACCATCGAGACATGGTGCAGGTGTGTCTGAACGGTCCGCGGACCGCCGCCGACGGTACGGCGGTGCCGCTGACTCCCGAGTCCATGGCCGAGTCCGCCGCCGACGCGGTCGCGGCCGGGGCCACGGACATCCATGTCCATCCCAAGACGCCGTGCGGGCGGGACACGTTGTCGCCCAGGGTGCTCACGGAGACGCTGTCGGCGATTCGCTCGCGCGTGCCGGTGCCGGTGGGTGTGACCACGGGGGCATGGGCCGAGCCGGACACCGCCGCCAGGCTGGAGCGGATACGGAGCTGGACCGTCCTGCCCGACCACGCCTCGGTCAACTGGCATGAGCCGGGTGCGGAGGAGGTTGCCGCCCTGCTCCTCGATCTCGGGGTGGGCGTGGAGGCCGGCATCTGGTCCGGGACGGACGGTGCGGAGCGGTTCGCCGCCTCGCCGCTGGGGCCGAAGGTGCTGCGGGTCTTGGCCGAGGTGACGGACACCGACCCCGCCCGTGCGGTGGTTTCCGCGCGGGGGCTGTTGTCCGACCTTGGTGCCGCGCACGGGCGTCCTGTCCTGCTGCACGGGGAGGACGGGGGTGCGTGGCCTGTGCTGCGGCTCGCGGGGCGGTTGGGGTTGGCTACGCGGGTCGGGGTGGAGGACGTGCTGGTTCTGCCGGACGGGAGGCGGGCCGGGTCCAACGCGGAGTTGGTCGCGGCGGGGTTGGTGGAGTACGAGGCCGGTCGGCGAGGCGCCCGGCGTCGTGGCTGAGGCCGGGGGGTTGCGCAGCCCGGCGCTGCGGGG
>NZ_WWIQ01000057.1:0-650 GCF_009862985.1 Streptomyces sp. SID5464
CCGCCGCGCGGAACGCCGGGCCGATGAAACGGGACGTACGACCGCGCCGGATCACCATGCAGGGCGAGCCCGCGAAGGTGCCCCGCAGCCACAGCTCACTCTCCGTGCGTGCGGCAACCTGGAAGCCGAAGTCCCGAGCGAAGACCTCGGCCCGCTCCAGGTCCGGCTTCTCGAACTCCAGCCAAGCCAGGTCCGTCACCCTGATCACAGGGTTCCGGGAGCGGCCCGGATGCTCGCCACGCAGGGCGCCCTGTTCGCTGTGCAAGTCCTGGTGGGCAGTCTTGACAGCGGTCCCGTCGACGTGGGTTTCAGACATGGTGCCCTCCGAGCAACATCGCCACAGTGAGGAAATCATCAACTGTGACAACATCGCCGTCAAGAGGTTCGCCAGGGGAAATGATGAATTCATCAGAGCTGCTGCCGCCATCGCTCCTGCGGTTAAACTCTGCGCATGCCTACGTCAGCCCCACCCAGCAACCGGTTCGAGCGGCGCCGCGCCGAGACCCGTCGCGCGCTCATCCACGCCGCCCGGCAGATCCTCGCCGAGACCGGGGACACCAGCGCCAGCATCCAGGCGATCGCGGAGCGTGCGGACGTCGGTTTCGGCTCCTTCTACAACCACTTCGAGTCGAAGACGGAGCTGTTCGAGG
>NZ_WWIQ01000058.1:0-21256 GCF_009862985.1 Streptomyces sp. SID5464
CGCAAGCGTGCCGCGATCGGTGTCCGTGCCTTCAGGGTTCCACAGGGCTCAGGTGTCCAACGCGTCAACGCCCCCTGTGCCTTTTTTCCGCCGCAGTCGTCGGCTGCGGACGATCGGCGCTTGTACGAGGACGCGGAAGGCGGCAGGCTGCTCTGCTCCGTCGACGAGCCGCAGGACGTCGAGGGACGGCGTCACTACGCGGTGCGTGACGTGCAAGGGCAGGTCATCGGGACGATTCAGCGCATCGCTCCGCTAAAGCACGCTTTGAAGCCGACCTGGCGCGTGGCCCAGCCAGGGCACCCCGAGATCGTGACCAGCGCCGAGTGGGCAAAGGGGGGCCCCAAGGAGATGGTCCAGCGCGGCGCGGGCAAGATGCTGCTGGGCGTCGTCCAAGCCGTCGCCGACATGGGGGCGGAGGGCGGTGACCAGCCCGCCAAGTCGCGAGTCCTCGAGTGGAAGGCCGGCGACGAACTCGTCCTGACCTCCGAGGGCGACCGCAGGTTCCTGGTCCGGGCCTCGTGGCTGGACCGCCGCCTCGTCTTCGCATATGCGCTCCTGCGTACCGGTTGAACACATCCGAAGAGCGTGCCGAGTGAGGGCTTCTCTTAAGAGCGCGTTTGCATACAGTAAAGAGTTGGTGATCAAACGATCTTACGGGAGGCCTCGTCCCTAGCCTGGGGCAGCGACTCCACAGCCTTGACCGGCTGGTTCCGGGACACACGCTCTAGGGAATGAAACGTGGGCATGAGGACGGTCAATCCGGACGACCTGGACCAGCTCGCGAAGCTGCTCGACGGGCGCGGCGGGGTACAGGACAGACTGGATGAAGCATTCACCAGAGCCTCGAGGCTGGGCGTCACGAGCAAGTTGACTGCGCTCAAGCCTCTGCGCGGCTGGGCCAAGGACACGGCACCGGATTTGCGCAAGCGGGCCGTCTTCGCCCGGTTGGAAAGCGGTGACCCCCAAGCCGGACTCATGTGGGCCGGGTTCAGCCCCAAGGAGATCGAGAAGTACAAGAGCGAGGGGCTCGGCCCCGACGCTCTCCTCCTGGCCAACTCCGTCGCGGCCAGCGACGATCCGAACGCCTACAAGTTCAAGCGACAGCCCGACGAGTCGCTGGCGGACTGGATCCAGCGGCTGGAGGCTCACGCCATAGCTCAAATCCCCGGGCTGCAGCCGCACGAAGAGACGATCGCCTCCATGATCGGTCTGTACGGCGACTGGGGCTCCGTGACCGCTGCCACGGCCGTCGTCACGCTCCAGGGCACGTCACTGACCAAGGTGCTGCTGGGTAACTCTCTGAAGGCGGGCGCCCTTCGGACCTGGAAGACGCGGCTCGGCGTGGCACTGCGCGGCTCTGAGAGCGGACTCATACGGTCCGCTGGGAACGGCCTGATCAAGTGGACACCCAAGCTGCGTTCACTGAGTGCGCCGGGCAGTTGGCTGCCCGGTCAACTCGGCTCGCTCTTCGGCCGTAGCACCACCTATCAGCGCCTCTCCCGTATCCCCTTCACCAGCGGCATTCGCGGAGACCTGATCGGCCAAGGCTACAACTGGGTGCGCGCCACGCCCTTGATGAACACGCTTCGCGCCAACGGCGTCATCGACTTCCTGGTCGGCTCCGACCAGGCGGCCAGGATGTACGGCGGTTTCACACACTCCGGTCAGGCTGTCGCCCGCGCGGGTAACGCGAGCCTGATCAAGGTGTTCACCAAGGCCGCGAACAGCCAGCGGTTCGCCAACTCCGTGGCGGAGGCCACGAATGCCGCACGAGGCGCAGGGGCCCTGCGCACGGGCCTGGGCGCCGCTGCCAAGACCGCCGGGTTCCTCCGCGGCGCCGGCATCGTGGGCGGCGTCCTGTCGACCGGCTTCAGCGCCGCCAACGTCGTTTCGCAGGGCAACCCCGTCGACGCCTTCAAGAAGAAGGGCGCCGCATACGTCGCCGACGTTGCTGAGGTCGGCTTCAACGCCTCCCTCACGGCGGCCATGGTCGCCCCCAACCCGGTCACCATCGGTCTCGCAGTGGGGACGGGCCTCATCTACGGCGGCGCGAAGGTCGTCCAGCACTGGGACGACATCAAGGAGGGCGCGGGCAAGGCGGCAGGCTGGGTCGGTGACAAAGCGAAAGACCTGGGGAAGAGCATCGCCAAGTCCAAGGCGAATCCCATGAACTGGTTCTGACTTCCGCCCAGGGGCCGAGAGCTAAGCCCGCAGCCCCCGCCGCCGAAGCCGCCCGTACAGTACAAAACCTTCCGTCGCGGTGAGCAGCCCTGCGGACGTCCAGACGAGGTATGGAGCAACGCCGTTGACGCGACTGCTCAGCCGTGGCTTCAGCCAGCCTTCCGGATCGACCACCAGAGTTACGTCCTGCCCTTCCCTGAGGTCGCCCTCACAGCCGTCGGGGTCGTCCACCTCGTAGGCGTCGGACTTGTCCGTATCAGTTGTCACGACCGTGCAGGCCCGGCCGTCCCCGTGTTTCTTCCAGTACGTGCTGACGTCGCCGATCACTGCGCCGTGCCGCACGCCACGATGGTTGAGGAGGTAGTCGCCCATGGCCGGCCCCACAAAGAGCATGAAGGCAAACCCGGAGACTGCTACGCACGCACCCGGTCCGGCACCACACATGGCCCAGGCAACTACCAGCGAGAGCATGGCCAGGATCGCGCCCGCCAACATCAGTGGGCCTTGGTGCTGAGCCAGCCACGCACACCCGGTCAGCGCCAGGGGCAGAAAGACGAGGACCCCCAGCGTGCCGAGCCGACGCCGCAGTTCCTGTCGGCTCGCACGCGGATACACCTCGGTCATGTCCGAGACTCCGGTCTCACTCGCCCGCGATCAGCAGTTCTTCCTTGTCCGGCAACAGATCCGTCAGTTTCTCCCATATCTCGGCGGAGTCGGACTTCACCAGAGCCAGCGCGCTGCCCGGGCCGACTTGGCCCGGCATGATGGGTTCTTCGGGCTGCTCGCGGATCCAGTAGCCGAGGGGGCCGCAGTCCCAGACGGCCAGGGCGCGGACCATGGTGGAGCGCTGGCCCTCGTGTTCGCCGTCCCAGGCGGTGGTGATGCGCCAAGTGGCGTTCAAGGAGACGACCAAATCCAGGAATTGGCCAAGGACCGGGTCCTTGAGCTTGGTGTCCGCCTCGCTGAGTGCCTTGCGAACGAGGTCGCGGGTCGTGTCCTCGTCGGCGCCAGGCTCTTCCGGAGTGACAAACGCGGCGTCCAGAGCGCCCATGGTCGTCTCGACTCGTACTTCGGGAGCGCCTTCCACCGGCTTCTCCCCGCGATGCAGGTTGACCTTGCGGGCCAGTTCCCACACGAGGGTGTTCGGCTCGATGGAGACGTACTCAGACTCTTCCTCGCCCGGCCAGCCGTCGTGTGAGATCACGGCCTCCTGACCCACGACCACACCGTGGTTGACCACGCCGTGCTCGCCCGTGATCTCCACCTGAATCATGACCATCGGGTCGGCCAGGGCGCCGAGCGGCTCGCGGAGAACCGGAGCCAGTTCTCCCTCCTCGCCTACCAAGCCGATGCGCTGGAGCTCGACCAGTGACTCCCACAGCTCCTCAGGCGGCGTCTCACCATCCAAGAGGTGCGCGAACACAGCGATGTGGCGGTCGGCCAGCCGGAAACGGGCCCGGGAGCTGTCGTACGAGGGCACTGGTACAGGTTCCTCTCGCCGTAGCGGGGGCAGCGCCCGCTACTTCTTCTCGTCCTTCAGGTCCTTGGCGTCCTGCGCGCACTTGTGCGCTTCGTCGCGCAGCGCCTTGGCGACCGTGCCGCACGTCGTCTGCCAGCCCTTGAGCCGCCCGCGCACGTCGTCCGCGTTGGGGCCCGACCAGGTCTTCATCCCGATGGTGCTGTGCTTCTTGGCGGCATCGACAAGCGAGTCGATGTGGTCGGCCAGCGACCTCAGCTGGCTGGCCCGCTGGTTGAGTTCCTGAATGTCAGGATTTGCCATAGCAGCCTCCCCCGCTGTCCCTGGAGCCTCAGCATACTGGGGCACCGTGTAGACCTTCGTCGGGCTCCCGGCCCAGGCCAACACCACTCGTTCACACGAAACTCCCATCTCCCAAGGCGCTGGACTGCAACTGCGTCTGGTGCGGTAGCGTCCCCTGTTGCAAACGGATAGTCCGTTTACCTAACGTGACACGGGGAGGATCGCCATGGATCGCGGTGCAGATCTCACTCAGCTTCGGGAGCTGTCCAAGCTCTTCGGCAAGAAGGCCACCGACCTCCAGGGCCTCATCAAGGCTCTGGAGACGGCCACCAGCCGGAGCTCGGGTTACTGGAAGGGCCCCAAGGCCGACCGCTTCCGAAACGACTGGCACGACGTGAAGCCGACGTTCGACAAGTGGGTCGACACGCTGAACGAGGCCAGCAAGTCGGCCAACACCAGCGCCGACAACATCGAGCGCGCCACCTGAGCCGACGCTGCCGCGCCGATGCCACAGCCTGACGGGGCGTTCCTTCGAGGTCCTCGAACCTCGTACGGGATGCCCCGGCGGCGTTTTCAGCAGGACACACGGGCTTCGACAGGCCGAGCTCTTCCATGGCCAGTTCACGATGAATAAGAAACAGCAGCAGCGCCGCCCCGCAGAACCTGGCCTCCGGACTCCTTGGTTCCCGATCCAGCGCAGCCGCAAGAGCCCGGCTCCAAATCCGTCCGTCCCACCAAGCCGTAACCACGGAGCCCACACAGCGGGCCCCATCTGAAAAAGCAGGGCCCGCTGTGTCGTCATTGGCCCTCGGTCAGACGTTCATCACAGCCTGAACCGGCACGAACGCCCCGCCAGTCACAAACAACCCGCTGCCGGCTGCCCCGCCACCGCTGTTCGCAGGCAATCGGATGCCGAACAGTTCGCCGTCCGACGTGCTTTGCGGCGTCAGCAACATGCCGTTGCGGGACTTGCGGGCCTCGACTGCGAAGCCCCGGTACTGGCCGGACAGTGAGTCCGTCGTGCCGGCGGCGAGCAGGCCCACGCCGCCATCGGCTCCCTGACGGATGACCCCTTCCAGCGGCTCGTCCAGTGGCGCGTCATAGAGGAGTTCGGCGTCGTCGACCACGACGACGTACGGTCGCCCGTCGAGTTGGTCCTGGAGCTCTTCCAGGTCGTCACCCGAGCTTTCCGCGTTGAGCACGCCGAGTACCCCTTCTCGATCCTCGAGTTCCCGCAGCGGGGACCGGCGAGGTGTCACGACCACCAGAGGAGTGCCTGCTCGCAGAAGGAACTCGGCGGCGCACAGCAGTGCAGTCGAACGGCCGGACTTCGGTGGTCCGGCAATGACAAAACCGGGCCCGTTCTCCTCCAAGTCGATGCCGATGGGGTGGAGTTCATCGCCTCCGACGGCGACCAGCGCCCACAACGGCGACGGCGGCACGAAGTCCGGGTCCAGGGCCATCGCCTCCGACGCTGTGATGCGCGTCGGCAGAGCGTCGACGCGCAGGGGGCGGCGGCCCGCCGGGACTCGGCCGTAGCGCGTTCGCGCCTCCTCCGCGATCTCGCGGAGGGCGCGGACCTGGGCCTGGCCGGCCGGATCCGGCGCCAGCAGACCGATCTGTGTCTCGTCCACGCCCGTGTCCGTGATACGCAGGGCGCGCCCGGGCGGCATGTTCTTCGGAACCTCGCGGGCATGGAGACCGGCCGTTGAATAGTCGTTCGGGTCGGCGAACCGCATGACGAGTCGGTCGGCGAAGGCCGAGGAGACGTGACCGCTCAGACCACTGCGGTCGGCCGTCATGACGACCTTCAGGCCCGCTGCGGATCCCTCACGGAAGAGTCTCTGGGCCGCTTCCAGCAACTGGCCGTAGTTGTAGTTCTCGAAGGTCGACGCGAAGCCTTCCCAACTGTCCAGGAGCAGAACCATCCAGGGCAGGCGCTCCTCCGGGGAAGCTCCCGCGCGCTGCTCCGCCGCGCTCGACGCGCCCTCCATCGCCAGTAGTTGCTGACGGCGGGCGATCTCCACCTGGAGGCGCTGGATCAGCCTGCGGACCCGGTCCGGCTCATCGCGTGTCACGACGGCGCCGACATGCGGCATACGCACCAGGGGCAGTAGAGCGTTAGAGCCGCAGTCGATGGCATAGACGTGCACATCGTGCGGGGATGTGTTGCGGGCCAGTGAGCCGGCGAGCGTGCGCAGTGCCGTCGAGCGGCCGGAACGAGCGCCACCGAGCAGCAGGGTGTGCTCACCGTGCACCAGGTCCAAGGACACCGGCATGCGGGTCTGCTTCGCCGGCAGGTCGATCAGGCCGTACGGGATGGGAGCCACGTCGTCGCCAGGGATGGTGTCCGGTGCGCCACCGTAAGTGGACAGTTCGTCCAGCGTGACGGACTCCGCCAGCGGCGGAAGCCACGGGCTGCGCTGTTCGCCGAAGCCCATCCGCTCCGCACCGTCGCGCACCGCGTCCACGAGGACGGCCAGGTCGGTGACCATCGTGCCGTCGTCCTCGGCCTCTTCCCGCTTGGGCAGCGGGCGAGCGTAGGCGTTCCAGGGCAAGGGCACGAGCGTGGCCTTCGGCCCCGTCTGCCCCGTGGCCGGGCGACGGCCACCGATACGGGCCGACTGCACACCGACGAGCGACTGGGCGCCGGAACGGACGTACATACGACCTGGCGTCGACTTCGAGATCGCGCCCGAGTCCGGTGCATCGATGACGTCCATCGACTCCGCGGCGTCCGTCACCCGCAGGGCGATGCGGAGGTTGGTGTTGGCCCGGATGTCGGCGCTCACCACACCCGCGGGACGCTGCGTCGCGAGAATCAGGTGCACGCCGAGAGAGCGGCCTCGGCGTGCGATGTCGACCAGTCCCGCGATGAAGTCGGGCAATTCCGCGACCAGGGACGCGAACTCGTCTATGACCAGGACGAGCCGGGGCATCGGCTCCAGTTCGGGGCGGAGCTTGCGGATGTCGTTGTAGTCCTCGATGTCCTTGGCGGCGGCGTCGAAGAGAATCCGCTCCCGGCGATGCAGCTCGGCGGCGAGCGAGGCAAGGGCCCGCTCGGTCAAGTGGGCGTCGAGGTCGCTGACCATGCCGACGGTGTGCGGCAGGCGAGCGCAGTCCATGAAGGCGCTGCCGCCCTTGTAGTCGATGAGGACGTAGTTCAGGGCGTCGGGGCGATTCGCCACCGCCAGCGAGGCGATGATCGTCTGCAAGAGCTCGGACTTACCGGCACCCGTCGTACCGGCGACCAGGGCATGCGGCCCGTCGCGGCGGATGTCCAGGACGAATACGCCATCGGCGGCGATCCCAATGGGTGCAGACGTCGTCGAACCACCGGCCTGCCAGATGCGCTCCACGTCGACGCCCGCCGGGTTGGGCATGTTCAGCAGGTTCAGCAGTCGGGCCGAGGTGGGCAGTGCAGAATTCGCGTCGTCACGACTGACATCCCGGATGGGGGCGAGAGACCGGGCCAGGAGTTCGCACCATTCGTAAGGCACCTGGTCGGCGAGGACGTCACCGACGGCCTCCAGGCCGTAACCGCGCACCCGGACGTGATGGGCCGCGTCGGGCGACCACGCCACGACGGCCTTGCACTCCTCGGGAAGCAGCCGCTCGTCCTCGTCGATGCAGAGGGCGAAGATCCCGTACTGCGGGCCCTCGGCCAGGAGTTGGGGAACGCCGGGTACGCGCCGCAGCAACCGTGCCCCGTCGAGTATCAGGAGCACGTTGGCGTCCGGATACAGATGGCCTGTCATGTTGTGCTGCTCGCGGGCCGCCTTGCGTCGAGCCAGCTCGTTCAGAAGTTCGTTGACTCGGCGGCTGATGCCCTCCGAGTCGAAGCCGACCAGAGCGACGCAGTCCTGTCCCTCGTCGGGGTTGGTGTGGGGCAGCCAGTGTGCCCAGTGCCACTCTGCGCCGGCGGCGGGTGTCGCAGCCAGCGACACCAGTGACAGGTCTCGGGGGCTGTGCAGCACGGCGGCCTGCACGCTCAGCCAGCGCGCAGTGCCGAGGGCGCGGGCGCGGTCCCCCGCGATACCGACCACGCCGAGCCGGGCAAAGGGCAGGGTGACCGGGACATCCGGCAGGAGCGGGGGCTCCGGGGGCTCCTCGTCGTGCGACGAGCCGCCGCGTGCGAAAACGAGTTCCACGTCGGACGGCAGAGCGCCGACCCCGATACGCAGTTGCATCGCGTCCGGGTCGGTGAGGCGGCGCTCCCACAGACGGCGGCGGGGGCCGGTCGCGTGGAGGAGGACCTCGGCCGGGTCGGGGTTGTCCTCGCGCCGGGCGCGCTGTTCTTCCTTGCTGAGGGTGACGAGTTCGGCCTCATAGGCCGCGAGGTCCTTCTTGTACTGCTTGAGGGACGTCTTGTGCTTCTTCTTGCCCTCGCGGTTCTCACTGATCCACTGGGCCAGCATCATGAGCGGGCTCATCAGGCAGAACAGCAGCATGTAGATCTGCTTGGTGAAGAGGTACATGGCCAGCCCGAACAGCATGGGCATGAACGCCATGATGAACTGGAAACGCGCGCGGTCCCCCTTCGTGGGGGGCACCGGCACGGCCAGCCTCCGCCGAGGCCGCAGCGGCGAAAGGCGAGGAGGGCGGTTGTAGGCGAGGCCGCCCTCGCTCATCGGAGCCAAGTGCGCGTCCGGCTCGACCACCTTGTCGAGTACGAGCAGCGTGTCACCCACCCGTACGACACCGCCGAGCGGCCAAGGAGTCCCGCCCGTCACAGGATCGTCGTTCAGCCGGATGCTGGCGCCGGCCTCCGGTGCGAGCACGACGTTGCCCTGGAGGTCGACCGTCAGCCGGAGGGCGATCGGCGGCAGCGAGGCATCCGGCAAGGGCAACGAACAGGTGGGTGCCGATCCCGCGGTGGCCGCGCCGACACCCAGCCGGACCACCCGTCCGGAACCGGGACCACCGGTTACCCGCAACTCGTACTGTCCTACGGGCTCACCCTTGCGCAGCAACGGGCCTATCGAGCTGTCGACGGAGACGCGCATGCCGTCCCGCAGGACTCCGGCCGCCGGTGCCTCCGGATCACACAGCACACCATCGGCCCACAGCGCCGGCGCTCCGGTCACCGCCGTCCCGTAGCCAGGCAGCGAAGCCAGTGAGGTGCCGGGCATGGCCACGACGTTCCCTGTCCCACCGCCATGCGGTGCGACGCTCTGTCCGACGGCCTGCGCCAGTACCTCCGCGACATCGCCTGCCGTGGCGGTGTCGTCGGCGGTGACGACGACGTCCTCCGGCTCACCGCCTTCGCGTACGACCGTGACCAGCATCTGCATGGTGGTCATCCTCCCCGTCGGCCCCTGTGGCCACGTTCGTTAACTTCAGCTAACGGAGACTATGGCAGTCCCCGGCCTCGCTCCCCAGCGCCCCGGCGTCAGACTGCCGGCATCGCGTAGATCTCCGGCCCGTTCGTCACCAACAGCCGGTTTCCGGCATGGGCCATCTGCCACGGGGCGCCGGAGTCCTTGTCGTCGGTCCAGGTCCAGCGCACCTTGCCGGTCTTGGCAGCAAGGGCGATGACACCCCCCGACAGGGGTCCGGAGGCGCAGTACAGCGTCATGCCGACCCTCACGAAGGTCTCCGGCCCGCCACGGTCCTGGTCCTCACACAGCCAGAGCCGCTTCACGCTCTTGACGTCGACGGCCCATACGCCGCGGTCGTAGTCGCTGACATAGAGCACGCCGTCGATGACGGCAGGGTTGTTGAAGCCGCGGCGTCCCTTGGGTGAGAGGGTCCACCGTGTGTCGCCTGTCTCCGCGTCGACCGCCGTGAGCTTCTCGCCGGGCAGAAAGACGAGGCCGTTCGCGACCGTCGGCTGCCAGGCCCAGTCGTCGCCGATCTTCTGGGTCCACAGCTGGTCACCGGTCGCGGTGTCGCGCACGGTGAGGTTGTAGTTGGAGTCCGTGTAGACGAGGTGCTTGCCGGAGACGGTGCCCTGGACGTCGTAGTCCTTCGTGCCCCAGTCTCGGTGCTGCAGCCACACCCTTCTACCGGTGCTGTGACTGACCGCGGCGACCGCAGTGCGGTACTCGGTGGCGCTCGTGGCCCTGGAGTAGTCGGTCACCGTGACGTACACGTTCTTGTCGTCGATGGCGATGGTGCCCTCGACGCCGAGTTGTTTGCCGAGGCGGCTGCGCCACACTTCCTCGCCGGTCTTCACATCCCGCGCGACGAGGACTCCCTCCGCGCCGCCATCGGTCAGGAACACCTTGCCGTCACGGAACAGTAGCTGGGAGCCGGGGGCACAGATGTCAGGCTTCGACCAGCGGGCCTTTCCGGTCTTCACGTCGTACGCCACCAAGGGATCGCCGCTGACCAGGAGCAGGCCGTCATGGATGAGGAGCGGTACGTCAGTGGTGGTGCTGTCCTCCGCCGCCTGCTCGTGCCACAGAGGTTGGGGAGCGACGCCGGCCGGCGGGGTGGTGAAGTTCTCCTCGACTGGTTGCGCGGAACCGCCGGCGCCACTCCTGCCGGTCGCCGTTCCGGAGGGGTCACCGCCCCGGCCGAGCCACCAAGCGACGGCTCCGCCCGTCACAGCCACCGCGCCGGCACCGCCGAGCGCAAGACCGAGGACGCGGCGGCGGGAGGGAGCGGTGGCGAGGGCTGGCGTGGTCGTCCCGTGTCCCGGTGTCTGCGCGTCACCCGGCGGTGTGGCGTAGCCGGGCATCGGGGTGCTGTAGGCAGCAGGGGTGCCGCCATGTCCAGAGGCCGGCGGGTACCCGTACCCCGGCGTCGGTGTGCTCGCCGACGTTGGCATCCCACCCGCCATCGCCGGTGGGGGCCCGAAGGACGCAGCGACCGGGGGCTGAGGCTGCTGCGGTGCCTCCAAGTCCAGTATCCCGGCCGCATGCGTGGCGATCGTCGATGCCACCGCCGACGGCAGCCAGTCGCTGAGGACACCCTCGACACCCTGTGGTGCGAGTGCCGCCACGATCTCCGACGGCGCCGGTCGATGCGCCGGGTCCTTCGCGAGACATGCGCGTACGAGGCCCAGCAGTTGCTGCGGTACGCCCTCCAAATCGGGCTCGCCATGCACAACCTGGTAGAGCAACGAGGCGTGCGAGACGGCTCCGTGACCGAACGTGCCCCTGCCTGTCGCCGCAAACGCGAGCACGGCACCCAGCGAGAAAACATCACCCGCCGGGCCGACATCCTTACCGAGCGCCTGCTCCGGTGACATGTAACCGGGTGAGCCGACCACGACTCCCGTCTGTGTCATACGGTTCCCGTCCACCGCACGCGCGATACCGAAGTCGATGACGCGCGGGCCATCCGCCGCCAGCAGGACGTTCGACGGCTTCAGGTCCCGGTGGATCAACCCCGCCGCGTGCACCTCCTGGATGGCAGCGGCGAGACCTGCGGCCAGTGCCCGCACCGTCCGCTCAGGCAAGGCACCGTGCGCGGCGACCACATCCGTGAGATCCGGACCGAGCACGTACGACGTCGCCAGCCATGGCAACGGCGCGTCAGGGTCGGCGTCCACGACAGGGGCGGTGAAGCGGCCGGAGACTGCCTTGGCTATCTCGACCTCGTGCCGGAAGCGGTCGCGGAAGTCGCCATCCGCTGCCAGATCCGGACGTACGACCTTCACGGCCACGGTACGGCCACCGGGTGAACGGGCCAGGTAGACGCGGCCCATGCCGCCGGCACCGAGTCTTCGCAGGAGACGGTAGGTGCCCAACTCCGTTGGATCGTCCTGCTGCAGCGTCTCCATTTGTGGGCCTTCCCCGTGTCACGCGTTGCGATGCGCTGATCACATTTGATGGTGTTCGCTATCGCAGACACAGTAGTGACCGCTTGAGCAAGGCGAGAGTCAGGGGCCATGAGCGGAAGTTCGGCGAAGCCGAAGCGGAGAGAGGCAGCCAAGGCCGCCCTGCGGTACAAGCACCGGCCCGGCCGGCCCGCCGCCGGGCGGCTGAAGAAGCCGGACTGGGGATGTGCCGTGGGTTGTGCGGTGATCCCCGGCGTCTTCGTCCTGCTGACGCCGCTGTACTTCTTCGACATGTACTGGGGGGACGACCTCTGGAGCGGCTTCGCCGCCGCGTGGCCCCGCGGCGCGTATGCCTTCGCCGCCACCGTGGGGGCACTGGTACCACTGGTCTTCCTCGCCTGGGCCTGGCCCCTGACCCGGATGAACTGGAAGAAGAGCAAGCCGCGTTCGCTGGCCTGGGCTGCCGCCTCGCTGCCCGGGCTGGCGGCGGGGTACCTGGTCGCCGGGGTGATCGTGGGGACCACACGGCCCAAGCGGCGCCGCGACTGGGACTACGACTGCTACAGCGAGGGCGGGCCCTGCTGGGTGCATGTGCACTACCCGTGGCTGTGGGCCGTCGGTCTCGTCGCCACGCTCGCCGCGGCCGCGCTGCTGGTCACCCTGCTCGTCAGGTACAGCGGTCGGTCCTCCGCTACCGCACCTTCGACATCCGAGCCTGAGGACGACCCGACTCCTCGCTCTCCGAGCGGTACTGGAGGTCGTCGCCCACCGGGCTGAGGCGCACGGTCGTGGGGGCCGGGTTGCAGCCGCTGTGGTTGGTCTTCGCGCCCACCGACGTCGCGACGAGCTCCTTCTTCGTCACCTGCTTCAGGGTCAGTACGTCGACGCAGACGCCGCCGATCTGGTCGGTCTGGCGGAGTCGGCCCAGCTCCTCTCCGATGGCCGCCCGTTCGACGGTGATCCGGAACGTGCCGAGGGGCAGCCTGCCGTCGAGGGCGCTGCCCTGGCCCTCCCAGGTGCCGAGGTACGCGGCGGGCACGGCGCCGGACGGGGCGGAGCTCGCGGTCGCCGCAGGGGGAGAGTCGGTGCCCGCGCCGGAGTCGCTCGTGTCGTCGTCGGAGGTCCGGCCCGGCAGCAGGTCGAACACGAGCACCGAGCCGATCGTCACGGCGGCCATCGCCCCGGCGACCGCCAGCGCCACGGTGCAGCTCAGCCTCCGCACCCGTCCGCCGCCCTCCGGCGTGGACGTCGCCGCCACGGAGACGGACACCTTGCCGGGGCGCCGGCCGGTGGGCGGTGGGGCGGTGTCGTCCTGCGGACCGCCGTCCCGGGGTGCGGGTACGGCGGCGGAGGGGGCCGGGGGCGTGGGCATCACCGGCGGCGGCCCGAAGACGCCGGCCGTCGCGGCCCCGGCCGGACCCGACGGCCCCCACGACTCCACCGATTCCACCGACTCCACTGCCGGACCCTCTGGTGCGGCCACGGACGGGCTGCTGAAACCGACCGGCCCCGAGGGGCCCCCGGCCCCTGGTCCGGTCGCCTCCAGGTTCAGCAACTGCACGGCGCTCCGGCTCACCTGCTCGACCAGCGCCCCCGGCAGCCACCCGCCCGCCACCAGCCTGGCCGCGCCCTCGGGAGCCAACCGCCGGGCCACCTCGGCGGGGGCAGGCCGCGCGGCCGGATCCTTCGTCAGGCAGGCCGCCGTGAGCTCCCGCAACGGTCCGTCCAGCCCGCCGAGCTCCGGCTCCTCGTGGACGACCTTGTAGAGCAGGGCCGCCGAGGAGTCCCCGGGGAAGGGTGGTTCGCCGGTCGCCGCGTAGGCCAGGACCGCGCCGAGCGAGAAGACGTCCGCCGCGCCCGTGACGCCCTTGCCGAGGATCTGCTCGGGCGACATGTAGCCGGGCGAGCCGATCGACACGCCCGTGGACGTCAGGGACGCCGTACCGTCCGTGGCCCGCGCGATGCCGAAGTCGATCAGCAGCGGGCCGTCGAGCGTGAGCAGTACGTTCGAGGGCTTCACGTCCCGGTGCACCAGGCCCAGCTCGTGCACCGCCGCCAGCGCCTCGGCCAGCCCCGCCCCCAGTGCCCGTACGGTGTGGGCCGGCAGCGCGCCGCCCTCGGTGACCGCGGCCGACAGCGAGGGGCCCGCCGCGTACGCCGTCGCCACCCACGGCACCCGGGCGTCCGGGTCCGCGTCCAGGACGGGTGCCGTCCAGGCGCCGCCGACCCGGCGCGCGGCCTCCACCTCGCGGCGGAACCGGGCCCGGAACTCCTCGTCCAGTGCGAAGTGCGGATGGACGATCTTGACCGCGACGGTACGGCCGCCGGCGCTGCGGCCCAGGTAGACCCGGCCCATGCCGCCGGAGCCCAGCCGGCCGAGCAGCCGGTAGGGCCCGACGACGGTCGGTTCGTCGACGTCGAGCGGCCGCATGGCGTCACCCCTCCCCCGTAGGCGCCCGCAGGCCCTCGCCGGACCCCGTAGGCGCGCACTCCCCAGCAGAGTAGTGCGCGAGCGCGGGCCCGCTCAGGGCTGGAGCAGGGCCACCTTCACGTCCGCGGGGAAGCCGGTCGTGGGGCCGACCCGGCGGGCGAACTCGGCGACCGCCTCCAGCTGCGGGCCGCCGAAGCGGAAGTCGAGCGTCGTGAAGTAGCGGGCGAGGGTCTCCTCGTCGAAGTCCTCCCAGCGGGCGGCCTGCTCGGCGACCTTGCCGACCTCCTCCAGGGAGAGGTTGCGGGAGTCGAGGAAGGCCTCGTGCACCTTGCGCGTGATGACCGGCTCGCGCTCCGCGTAGTCGCGGCGCGCCGCCCAGACCGCGAAGACGAACGGCAGGCCCGTCCACTCCTTCCACAGCGTGCCGAGGTCGTGCACGTCCAGGCCGAAGCGCGGCCCGTCGAGCATGTTCGCGCGCAGGGCCGCGTCGCCGATGAGGACGGCCGCCTCGGCCTCCTGCATCATCAGGCTCAGGTCGGGCGGGCACGTGTAGTAGTCGGGCCGGACGCCGTAGCGCTCGGCGAGGAGCAGCTGGGCGAGGCGCACGGAGGTGCGGGAGGTCGAGCCGAGGGCGACGCGGGCGCCGTCCAGCCGGTCCAGCGGGACCTGCGAGACGATCACGCAGGACATGACCGGGCCGTCGCAGCCGACGGCGATGTCGGGGAAGGCGACCAGCTGGTCGGCGTGCTTGAGGAACTCGACCAGGGTGATCGGGGCGATGTCGAGTTCGCCCTGCACCAGCTTCTCGCTGAGCTTCTCCGGGGTGTCCTTCGTGAGCTCGAAGTCGAGGAGCGTGCCCGTTCTGGCGAGCCCCCAGTACAGGGGCAGGCAGTTCAGGAACTGGATGTGGCCGACGCGCGGCCGGGTGCGAGGATTGTCCACATCGTGAGGCTAGCCCTCATGGCGTAGGGGGCCGCGTCCGGCCCCGCCGTGGGCCCGTGACCGGCGGTCGGCGCCTTCGCCGCCAGTCGGCGGAGCGTGTTCAAACATTCGGGTGACGTGATCTTGACCCCTATTGCATTCCGGGGCCTGCGTGCTAGGCTCGTCGCAAGTTGCAGTTTGGTTTCCCTTGCAGTACAGAGCCTGCGGAGCATGTGACCGCGGGCTCTCGTCATTCTCAGACGTATGCAGTTGTGCAGAATTCATCTTCACACTTGCTGGTTCTGGAGCAGGGCAACCCTTTTGAGCCCAAGGAGGGCTTATGGCTACCGGAACCGTTAAGTGGTTCAACGCCGAAAAGGGCTTTGGTTTCATCGCCCAGGAGGGCGGCGGCCCCGACGTCTTCGTCCACTACTCCGCGATCAATGCGACCGGATTCCGGTCCCTCGAGGAGAACCAGCAGGTGTCTTTCGACGTCACGCAGGGTCCGAAGGGCCCGCAGGCTGAGAACGTCACGCCGGTCTGATCAGTAGTACCCAAGGAGCCCCGCGCCGTCAGGCAGCGGGGCTCCTGCCTTTTCCGGCCCTGCCACCCGATGAATTCCCGGTGAATTCTGGCCACGGGCCTGTCGATCGGCGCTCGCGCTAGGGTCTGCTGCCATGGCCGATGCTGACTTCCTGATCGAGACTCGCAGGTTCTACGACACCGTCGCCGAGGAGTACGCCGTCCACTTCCGTGACCTGGGGGCTGGGATGCCGCTGGATCTGGGCGTGCTCTACGGATTCGCGGAGCTCGTGGGTGAGGGGGGCGAGGTCGCCGACCTGGGGTGCGGGCCCGGGCGGGTGACGGCGTTCCTGGCGTCCCGGGGGCTGTCGGTGTTCGGACTGGACCTGTCGGAGTCGATGCTCGCGATCGCCCGCCGCGAGAACCCGGGCCTGCGGTTCGAGAAGGGCTCGATGCAGGAGCTGGACCTTCCGGACGGCTCGCTCGACGGTGTCGTGTCCTGGTACTCGACCATCCACACACCCGAGGAGCACCTGCCCGCCCTCTTCGCCGGTTTTCACCGCGTCCTGCGTCCCGGCGGCCACCTCCTCCTCGGCTTCCAGTGCGGTGACGAGCCCCGTCACTACGAGCAGGCCTTCGGCCACTCGGTGGCCCTGACCTTCCGCCGCCGCCGGCCGGAGCACATCGCGGCCCTGCTGGAAGCCGCCGGTTTCACCCTCCGCGCACGGACCGTGCGCGAGCCGGACGAGACACGCGGCGAGCCGGTCGCCCAGGCGAGCCTCGTGGCCCGCAAGCCCCCGGAGCCGATCTCCTGAGCCGATGTCCCGAGCCGATCTCCTGGCCGTGCCAGCGCAGCGCCGGTACCACTTGTCCGCCTACGACACCCCCGCGACATCCCGCGCCGCGATGTACCCGAACGTCATCGCCGGCCCGATCGTCGAGCCCGCGCCCGCGTAGCTGTGGCCCATCACCGCCGCGCTGGCATTGCCCGCCGCGTACAGGCCCGGGATCACCGAGCCGTCGGGGCGCAGGACGCGGGCCCGGGCGTCCGTCCGCATGCCGCCCTTCGTGCCGAGGTCGCCGGGGACGATGCGGAAGGCGTGGTAAGGGGGTAGCCAGAGGGGGGCCAGGCAGGGGTTCGGGAGGACCGACGGGTCCGTGTAGTAGTGGTCGTAGGCGCTGTCACCGCGGTGGAAGTCGGGGTCCTCGCCCCGCCGTGCCTGGGCGTTGAAGCGGTCGACCGTCGTGCGCAGGGCCGCCGCCGGGACGCCGATCGACGCGGCCAGGGCGTCCAGGGTCCAGGCCTTGTGCGCGGCGCCCGAGTCGTACCAGGCGTCGGGGAGGGGCAGGGCCGGCAGGACGTCCTTGAAGAGGTAGCGGTTGCGGTAGTTCTGGTCGACGATCAGCCAGGACGGGATGGCCGGGTCGGTGTCGTGGACGTCGTACATGGTGTGGACGACGTCGCTGTAGGGGGCGGCCTCGTTGACGAAGCGTCGGCCGGAGCCGTTCACCAGCAGCCCGCCGGGCAGGGTGCGTTCGGCGAGGCAGAAGTAGGGCTCGCCGGGGGCGGGGATGGCCGGCCCCCACCAGGCGTCGTCCATCAGGTCGAGCGCCGCGCCCAGCCGCTCCCCCGCCCGGATGCCGTCGCCGGTGTTCTCCTTCGCCCCGACGGTCCACTCGGTGCCGATGGGCTGTCGCTGGAATCGGTCCCGCATGGCGGCGTTGTGCTCGAATCCGCCCGAGCCGACGATCACGCCCCGGCGGGCGCGGACCAGGCCGGGAGCGCCGTCGCGGGTGACGACGGCTCCCGTCACCCTGCCGTTCTCGACGTGCAGGTCCGTCAGAGGCGTGTTCAGCCATACCGGGACCCCGGCCGACGAGAGCCCCGCGCGCAGGCCCGCTGCCAGTGCCTGGCCCATCGTCAGCGGCTTCTGGCCGAGGAGCGCCGCCTTCGTGCCCCGCGCGAGGCACTGGGCGGCGACGGCCGCGCCCCGGGTGTTGACCGCGGCGAGGGCGATCCACTTGTAGTCGGCGCTGAAGACCACCATGCCCGCGGGGACGTCCATGTACGGCGGGTTCAGGTGTGCCAGCTCGGCTCCCAGGAGGTTGCCGTCGAGCTGGTCCGGCTCGATGGAGCGGCCGTTCGGCAGTCCGCCGGGCAGCTCGGGGTAGTAGTCGCTGTAGCCCTCCATCCAGCGGAAGCGCAGGGGGCTGTGGGCCATGACGTAGGAGATCGTCGCCGGGCCGTGGGTGAGGAAGGCGCGCTGCCGGTCGGCGGGGACCTCCGGGCCGACGACGGCGGCGAGGTAGGCGGCGGCCTTGGCCGGGGTGTCGGGGACACCGGCCGCGAGGATGACCGGGTTGTTCGGGATCCAGATCCCGGCACCGGAGCGGGGGGTCGAGCCGCCGAAGGTCGGGGCCTTCTCCACGACGACGCAGCTCAGCCCCTGCCCGGCGGCGGTCAGCGCGGCGGTCATCCCGGCCGCGCCGGAGCCGACGACGACGACGTCGTACGTGCCGAGCGGGGGTAGGTCGGCGGCGTGGGCGCCCTGTTGCACTCCGGCGGCGACCGCGAGGCCGGCACCCGCGGCGCCGGCCAGGACTCGTCTTCGGGACGGGGCTTTGGGAGTCCCCGCGGAGTTCGTGCTCGTGGTCATGGCCGCTCCAGCCCGATGAGGAACGCGAAGGGGTGGGGACTGTCGCGCGCGGGCCTTGCGAAGTCAAGAGCCATGCGGTCGGGGCGAGTTCAGATCCGGTCGCGGGACGCGGACCCGGCGTGGGCCGGACGTCGGTCGGGCTGAGCGTGCTCCGCGGGCGTTCCGGACCGCCCGGAGGTGAACTCGGGCAGCAGTGTCGTGAGCCCGAGGACGGCCATGCCGGCACCGAGCCAGAGGGTGGCGCGCAGGCCCCAGACGTCGATGGCGACGGCACCGAGGGAGGAGCCCAGGATGACGCCGAGGGTGATGAAGGAGGAGTGGACGGTGTTGACCAGCGGGCCCGCGTTGCCGGCCCGCTGGACGCGGGTGACCATCGCCGGGTTCATGGTGACGCCGACCAGTCCGATGCCCAGCATGCAGGCGACGGCGGGGACGGGCAGGTCGGCGAGGAGCGCGAACCCCGCGAGGAACACCGCGTTGAGCGAGAGGCCGACGGCGAGGACGGGCACGGTCCGACGGTCCGCGAGGCGGCCGACGACGGTGTTGCCGATGACGGTGGCGGCTCCGTAGGCGATCAGCAGGGCGGGGACGGTGCCGGTGGAGAAGCCGGTGATCTCGGTGAGGATCGGGTTGAGGTAACTGAAGGCGGAGAACGTCGCGCCGATGATCAGCGTGCTGGTGGGCAGCACCAGCCACAGCTTGGAGTTCCGGAAGACGCCGAGCTCCTCGCGGAGCGAGCCGCCGCTCCCCGCGCGCTCCAGAGGGGGCACACCGGCGAGGGTCACGGCCGCGGCGACCAGCGCCAGCGCCGAGATCGCCCAGAACGCCGCGCGCCAGCCGAACCGCTCACCGACCAGGGTGGACAGCGGCAGGCCGAGCAGCGTGCCGAGCATCAGCCCGTTCATGACCACCGCGATCGCCCGGCCGCGCACCTCCGGGCGGGCGAGCTGGACGCACAGCGAGACGGCGACGCCGAAGAAGGCCTGCGAGGCCACGCCGGTGATGATCCGGGCGGCCGTCATCACGGCGTAACCGGGTGCGGTCGCGGCCAGGACGTTGCCGGTCAGGAAGACGGCGAAGAGGGTCATCAGCGCGGTGCGTGGCGCGAGTTTCGTCACCGCCATGGTCAGGAAGGGTCCGCCGGCCGACATGGCCACGGCGAAGGCGGTGATCAGGTACCCGATCTGGGGGACGGTGGCGTGCAGGCCCTCCGCCATCTGCGGCATCAGCCCGGCGACCACGAACTCGCTGGTCACCATGGCGAAGATGCCGAGCGCCAGGATGTATACGGCACGGGGCACGGGAGGCTCCTCTGCTGCTCGGTTCAAGAGTTATGTATTGATCAGTTCAAAACTGGGCCATGACAGAGCCCGAGGTCTCCCTCGGGCGGGTTCAGGACACCAGCGCGTCCATGGCGGTCTCGACGATCACTTCGAGGTCGGCCCGGCCGGCACCGCCCTGACTGGAGACACGCAGGCCGGCGACCGTGGCGTTGAGAAACCGGGCGAGTGCTTCCGGGCCACGCGCGGAGGTGATGCTGCCGTCACGCCGGCCCTGCTCCATCACGGCCCGGTAGACGGCGAGGCGCCGCAGGGTGTCGCGCTCCAGCATCGCGGCCGCCTCGGGGTCACGCGCGGCCAGCTCCACCACGGTGTTGACCCCCAGGCAGCCGAGGGCCCGCCCGGAGCCGATCCGGCACTCCGTCTCACTCTCGACGACGTTGGCGAGCAGAGCGCGCACCCGGTCGGCGGCGGGCCGCTCCGCGTCGTCCAGGACCGCCGTCTGAACCGCCGTCATGGCGTCCAGGTAGCGGGCGAGGGCCCGCTCGAACAGGTCGTGCTTGCTCCGGAAGGTGTTGTAGATGCTGCTGCGCCCCAGACCGGTGGCGTCGCACAGATCCTGGGTGGACGTGGCCTCGTAGCCCCGCTCCCAGAACACGCGCATCGCCGCGTCCAGGGCCCGCTCCTCGTCGAACTTCCTCGGCCGGGCCATGGCAGGGACGCTAACAGTTTTGAACTGAAGGTTCCAATACCGTGTTCGCCGGCGCCCGCTATTCGAGACCGATCGCCTGGCAGTCCGCCTTGTACTTCGCGGTGCAGATGTCCTTGACGGTGTAGACCCCGTCCGTGATCACCGTCTCCTTGATGTTGTCCTTGGTGAGGGCGACCACCGGCACCAGCATCGCCGGGATGTCCTTCTCCGTGGGGCTGTCGACGGTCTCCCGGGTCAGCGCGGCGAACTCGATCGAGCGGCCCTGGACCTTGGCCACGGCGATCTTCGCGGCGTTCGTCGCCTCCAGCAGGAACGACTTGTACACGGTCATGTACTGCTCCCCCGACACGATCCGCTGCACCGCGTCCAGGTTGGCGTCCTGCCCGGTCACCGGCGGGATCTTCGTGGCGCCCGCCTCCTTCAGCGCCTCGATGACCGCGCCCGCCATGCCGTCGTTGGCGGAGTAGACGGCGGCGATGTTGTTCAGCCCGACGGTGCGGATCGCCTTCTTCATGTTGGCCTTGGCGATCGAGGGCTTCCACTCCTTGGTGTCGTACTGCTGGACGATGTCGACCTGCCCCTGGAGCTCGCTGAGCGCCCCGTCCTTGAACCGTGCCGTGTTCGGGTCGGCTGGGTCGCCGTTCATCATGACGACCTTGCTCTTCTGGGCCTTGTCGCCGAGCTCCCCGACGATGGCGCGGCCCTGCACCTGCCCGACGAGTTCGTTGTCGTGGGAGACGTACGCGTCGATCGGACCCTCGGCGAGCCGGTCGTAGGCGATGACCGGGATGCCGGCGTCCTTGGCCTTGCGCACATCCGACGCGATGGTCTTGGAGTTCAGCGCGTCCACCAGGATGACGTCGACCTTGTCGTCGATCATCTGCTGGAACTGCTCGCTCTGTCTGGACACGCTCGCCTCGGCGTTGGCGTACTTGACCTTGCCCTGGTTCTCGGTGAGGGAGGCGACCTCCTGTTTGATCAGGGGGTAGTCGAACTTCTCGAAGCGTGCCGTGTCCCGGTCGGGCAGCAGCAGGCCCACCGTGATGTCGTTGCCCTTCTTCACG